>JBDTWS010000057.1:0-20642 GCA_040006575.1 Betaproteobacteria bacterium | reverse complement strand
AGCGGCTGACACGTGCCATCGGAAAATTCCAGACAATGAAAATGCTGCTGACCGGAAAAGCCATCTCGGGACGCGATGCATTTTCAATGGGACTTGCCAGCGAAGTGGTTGCGGACGGCGACGTTCAACAGGCGGCACTCGACATGGCTGCCACCATCGCAGCCATGCCACCCATCGCCGTCGCGCAGATCAAGGAAGTGGTGCGTGCGGGTGCCGACATGTCGCTCGACAGCGCGCTGATGCTGGAGCGGAAGGCGTTCCAGTTGCTGTTCGACAGCGACGACCAGAAGGAAGGCATGCAGGCCTTCCTCGAGAAACGCAAACCCGTCTACACGGGAAAATGATGATGACTGTATCGCAGATGACGCTGGGCGTGGTGGGCGCGGGCCTGATGGGTGGTGGCATTGCGCAGGTGGCGTCGCAGGCCGGCATACGCACGTTGCTGTTCGATGCGCAGGAAGGCGCCGCGGCGCGCGCGCGGGAGAAAATCGGCGTGACGCTGCAGCGGCTGGTGGAGAAAGGCAAGGTCACCGATTCAGCGCGTAACGAGGCGCTGGCCTCATTGCAAGTCGCCGGAGAACTTGCTGCATTGGCAGAGTGCGATGTCGTGATCGAGGCCATCGTGGAAAACCTGGAGGCCAAGCAGTCGCTGTTCAGGCAGCTTGAAAAAATTGTCTCGACGAATTGTGTGATCGCCAGCAACACTTCTTCGCTGTCCATCACCGCTATCGCCGCCGCATGCGAACACCCTGGCCGTGTTGGCGGTTTTCATTTTTTCTCGCCCGTGCCATTGATGAAAATCGTCGAGGTGATTGACGGCGTGCGAACCGAACCTCGCGTCGCCACCGTGCTGCTCGGGCTGGCGCAGCGCATGGGGCATGAGCCCGTGCGTGCCAGCGATACGCCCGGCTTCATCGTCAACCACGCGGGGCGTGGCTACGGTACGGAAGCGCTGCGCATTCATGGCGAAGGCATTGCCGGGTTCGCTGCGATTGATCGCATCCTGCGCGACGGTGCGGGTTTCCGCATGGGACCGTTTGAATTGATGGACTTGACGGGACTGGATGTATCGCAGCCGGTGATGGAGTCGATCTATCACCAGTTTCATGAGGAGCCGCGATTCCGGCCGACGCCACTTTTATTGCAGCGAAAGAATGCCGGCTTGCTCGGGCGAAAAACCGGCGAAGGTTTCTATCGCTATGTGGATGGCGCGATGCAGTTGCCGCCAGCTGTTCCCGTTCCTTCAACGCGGCCCACGTGCGTATGGATCAGCCGCGCCAGGCCGGACTTGCATGCGCGCATTCATCCACTGGTCACGAAACTCGGCGCGACGATGGATGAAGGTGACGCACCGGCCTCCGACGCGCTTTGCATGGTCACACCATTGGGTGAGGATGCAACCCACTGCGCGATCTCGCAGAAACTGGACCCAAACCGCACCATCGGCATCGATGCGTTGTTCGGACTTGCAACGCATCGCACCTTGATGGCCACGCCACTCACTTCACATGCCATGCGTGATGCCGCGCTGGGATTATTCCAGTCCGACGGCATTCCTGCTTCACTCATCAGCGACAGCGCGGGACTGGTCGCACAGCGCGTCATCGCGCATATCGTCAACATCGCCTGCGATATCGCGCAGCAGGGCATTGCGACACCAGCAGACATTGAGCGAGCCGTGACGCTGGGCCTGGGTTATCGACAGGGGCCGCTGGCGATGGGTGACGCGCAGGGTGCAAAAGTGATCCTGGCGATACTTGAAAACCTGCATAACTTCTACGGCGATCCGCGCTACCGGCCCAGCCCGTGGCTGAAGCGCCGCGCTGCGCTGCATGTCTCGCTGCTGACACCCGAAACACCCTTGCCTCTATAAGGATCACCATGCTCGACGCCTACATTTATCCGGGACTGCGCACGCCATTCGGCCGTCATGGCGGCAAACTTGCCGCCGTGCGCCCTGACGATTTGCTTGCGGGCGTGCTGTCATCACTCGTCGCGAACAACTCGTTTCCGGCGGAGTTGATTGAAGACGTTCTCATCGGTTGCACCAACCAGGCCGGCGAAGACAGTCGCAATGTGGCGCGCAATGCCTTGCTGGCGGCGGGGCTGCCCGCTTCGTTGCCTGGGCAGACCATCAATCGCCTGTGCGCCAGCGGCCTCGCGGCCGTACTGGACGCCGCGCGAGCCATCACCGCAGGCGAAGGCGAACTGTATGTGGCCGGCGGCGTAGAGAGCATGAGCCGCGCGCCCTTCGTGGTCGCGAAAGCGGAGAACGCCTACCAGCGCGAAATGAAAACCTACGACACCACGATGGGCGCGCGCTTTCCCAATCCCAAAGTGGTCGAACGTTACGGTGCCGACACCATGCCGGAAACGGGCGACAACGTGGCAAAGGAATTCGGTGTCAGCCGCGACGATGCCGACCGCTTTGCGGCCGCGTCGCAGGCAAAGTTTGAGATTGCGCGTGCAAGTGGATTTTTTGCCGGCGAGATATTGCCGGTCCACGTGTCCACCGGACGCAAGACGCCGCCGCTGGTGGTCGACGAGGATGAACATCCGCGTCCTCAGTCCACGATGGAGGCGCTGGCGAAATTGAAGCCGCTATTCGAGGGCGGCGTCGTGACGGCGGGCAATGCATCGGGCATCAATGACGGTGCGGCGGCCATGTTCATTGGGTCACGTGCGATTGGCGAAAAACATGGCGTGAAACCGCTGGCGCGAATCCTTGCGGGTGCCGCCGTCGGCGTGGAGCCGCGCATCATGGGCGTGGGGCCGGCCTATGCCATTCCGAAAGCGTTGCAGCGCGCCGGACTGTCACTGTCGAACCTCGACATCATCGAGATCAACGAAGCCTTCGCATCGCAGGTGCTAGGCTGCCTGCGCATCATGGATATCGCTTTCGACGATCCGCGCGTAAATCCGAATGGCGGGGCGATCGCGGTCGGTCATCCGCTGGGCGCGTCGGGCGCACGACTCGCCATCAGCGCGGCGCATGCCTTGCACGCGCGTAACCAACGCTACGCGGTGGTCAGCCTGTGCATTGGAATTGGCCAGGGGCTGGCGGTAGTCATTGAGCGGGTGTAAGCCAAACTCCAAAGTAAACTCCAGAGCTGGCGCAGCTTTTTCAGGCATAAATGACCTGGAAGGTTCGCCAGATATGGAGATTTTGGTATTTTCGCCTCAGCAATACTCAATGATCCAAAAAAATGGATGCGAGTCTGCACAAAAATGCACGCGCCTCACTGGAATTGCCGGCCATGCTGTAACGTGCGTCAAATGATGCGGATTCCCGGCTGACGCGAATCACGAGTCGCGCCGCATGTGTGTGAATTCATCCGACCATTTGCCCGCGATTCGACTGACATGCTATTCAATTCGCTGACCTTCATTGCCTTCTTGATCGCCGTCGTCACGTGCTATCGCCTGCTTGAAAACTGGGCATCGAGAAAACGCCTGCTCCTTGTTGCAAGTTATATTTTCTATGCGGCTTGGAGTCCGCCGTATGTGCTCCTGCTGCTTGTTTCGACGACCGTTGACTGGTGGCTTGCCAGGCGAATAGATCAAGCGCGCAAACCGGGCAGGCGAAAACTGCTTCTTGTGTTGAGCATCGCCTGCAATCTCGGCCTGCTCGCCTATTTCAAGTACGCCGATTTCCTGATGACAGTGGCTCGCCAGGCGGCGAATATGATCGGCATTGATTTCACGCCGATCGAAAGCGGCATCGTGCTGCCACTGGCGATTTCGTTTTACACATTTGCTTCCCTTTCCTACACGATCGACGTGTATCGGGGACAAATCAAGGCTGGTACGAGCTGGCAGGACTATGCGCTCTTTGTAGGCTTTTTTCCCCATCTTGTTGCCGGTCCCATTGTCCGGGCAAATTTCCTCCTGCCGCAGATTGCCGCACCACGGCTTGCCGACCGCGATGAGACTGCGTGGGGCATTACGCTCATAGTGCTAGGGCTGTTCTCAAAAGTTGTGCTGTCTGACGCGATACTCGCGCCGGCAGTCAACAGCATTTACGCGGCGCCTTCCAGGTATGGCGCGATCGACATATGGAATGCGGTGTTCAGTTTTTCGGGGCAGATATATTTTGACTTCGCAGGTTATTCGCTTTGCGCCATCGGCATTGCCAAATGCCTGGGCTTCACTTTTCCCGACAATTTTCACTTTCCTTATGCCGCCAGTGGCTTCTCCGACTTCTGGCGGCGCTGGCATATTTCATTGTCCACGTGGCTGCGCGACTATCTTTACATTCCGCTGGGCGGCAACCACGGGCGCTGGCTGGCATATCGCAACTTGATGATCACAATGCTGCTGGGTGGGTTGTGGCATGGCGCGTCGTGGATGTTCGTCGCATGGGGCGCACTGCATGGGCTCTACCTGGTCACTGAAAGACTCGTCACCGGACCGGCACTGCGGCGGGAAATCTCCCCGCAGCGTGGATTGCGGCTTGTGCTGCCCATCGCTTTCACATTCCTGGTTGTTTCGCTGACCTGGATCCCTTTTCGTGCACAGACGCCGGACGTCGCGAGCGGCATCCTTGCCGGCCTGGCGCGACTGTCGCAACCGCATTCGCCTGATATCACGCTGCTCGCCACTGCTCTTGTCATCATCGCCATGCTGGTCTTCAATTTCTTCGTGCGCTCCACGTCGTTGAAGGCGCTTTATGACGCATCCGCAGCGTGGGCCAGATTCCTTATCCTCACCGCCTGCCTGTGTGGATTGTTCCTTGCGTCGGGCGGGGAGCGTCATGCCTTCATCTACTTTCAATTTTAATTGCACCGGCAAATTGTCATGCGCCCATTAATCCTTGCCTTTATCGCCTGCCTTGCGCTGGCAGGCATCATGGAAGCACGCCTTGCACAACTGGGCTACGCGCCGACCATCGTCGACGGCGCCGAACTGTGGAGCCGTGAGCGAATGCGTGCGAGCCGAATCGGCAAGAACGCGCTCGTTATTATTGGCGCGTCCAGGATCCAGCTCGGTCTCGACATGCCAACACTGCGAGAGGAAACAGGGCAGGAGCCTGTGCAGCTGGCGGTACTCGGCAGTTCTCCCGTCACAGTCCTGGCGGGACTGGCAGCAGACCCAACCATCAACGGGACGATACTTGTCGACTATTACGATGGATTCGCCATGAACGACACGGCGACCCGCTATCAGGACAAGTACCGGCAAAAGCTGCTCAGCAATCCGCTGTTGACCTTGGGCGCAGACATCGAAGACAAACTTGTGCGGCTTATTCGTGAAAACCTGCGAAGTTTTGCCGATGGGGCAACACCCTACACGTCACTGCAACGCGCCTGGTCGGGAAAACCAAGGCAGCTCTATGTGACAACCATGCCGGATCGTTCGCGGCGTGGCGACTACAGCAAGGTTCCGATGCCGGCGTTCTATCACGCCAATGTTATTCGCTCACTAGGTTTTACGGTCGATGCCGGTCGCGCGGACCTCGAGCAGTACCTTCAAGCGAAGGCTGACGAGGTTGCGCCCGTCGATAATCGTCAATTCCTGAAGGAAGCCGCCGGCGTGAAAGAAATGATCGCCGCCATTGAAAAACGCGGTGGCCGCGTCATATTTATTCGAATGCCCATCAGTGGCCTGATCGGGAAAATCGAAGGGCGCCAATTTCCCCGTGAAAAATTCTGGCTGCCATTTCTAGCCATGGTGGGTGCGCAGGGTGTCTGGACTGAGGACGATCCAGTATTGGCAGGCTTCAAGACCCCAGACGGCTCGCACCTGGATTTCCGCGACCAACCAGCGTTTACGAAGCGACTGGCTGAGATTTTGGGCCTATCGAACAGGCCCGTTTCGCCGCACGCCGAAGGCGGTTCAATTCGCTAATTCACTCTTTTGCCGGCGGCCGGGTAATACGCCGCATATTTCTCCATCGCCTGCGCATAGCCGACCTTGTCGTCCAGCTTCTGCGCGCAACTCGCAAGTACTTGCAACTGTTCTTCAGCTGGTACCTGTCCCGCCTTTTCTGCGGCGCGAATGTCGTTGTCTACTTCAGCGCGTGCGTGCGGGCAATCGTTATTGAGGTAATAAGACATCACCATCGCGCGTCGCAGCGCTGGGTCTTTTCCGCCCGCATTGAAATACTGTGCGGACCAGGCAATAGCCTGCGGGAAGTTTTTCTGGTTGAAATATTTGCGCGACAGCAGGTCGGTGAATTCGATGCGCTCCGCAGTGGGCGCTTGCCCCGTCGCCAGTGCGGCTTCCAGCGATTTCACCATCAGCACATCGTCATTTGTTGATGATGCGATGCCCACTCGTGTGCGCTCAACGAGATAGGTATCTTCCGCCGTGCGGGCAGGCATGGAATCGGTAGTCGCCAGTTTCGCCAGCGCTTCGGGATATTTCTTTGCCTGCATCAGGTCCTGCGCGGACTTCACAGCGGATTTGAGTGCGTCGGCTGCTTGAGGTTTTGCCGGTACAGGTTTTTGCCTTTCGAGTGACCGCGCTTTTTCGGCGTCGGATACCGGACGCGCGAGTACTTCCTGCGACTGGGCGCCGACAATGGTGCCCGACGGAACGGTGCCCTGCGCGGCTGCTGTGGACAAGTTGAATGCGAGGATCAATCCCGCCGATGCGCTGCAAGCGATGCGTTTTCCGGAAAACATGTGTTGCTCCTGATCAGGTCTTGAGCGCAGATAATCCCCCATGGCGAGGGCTTTTTGCAATAGAACCAGTGCGCTTTTTTCGCTGCGGCAAAGTGGTATTGGAGGCCTCCATTCGGCGGGATTAATACCATTTGCCGGCCGCGATTCACTGCGCTATCGGGGTGCGACCTTGATCGACATCGACATGGCTAGCGATTCTCCCGGCGAAAGACGGCAAACGCCGGTGTCGGCCACGCCCGATGCTGCCAGTGCGAAGGCGTTGTTGACGTTCGTGACCGGCTCAAGCGCGATGAAATTCCTGCCATCGTTTGGCGCGAAACACACGAGCTGCCGGCAGGAATCGCCGGCTTGCATTTCGACAACGTGCGACGCGTACTGCAAGCGTGCCGAGCCATTCCAGCCGGTGAAACAATTGTCGACACGCCAGCCACTGATCTCGCGCATCTCACTGAAATCATCGGCCGCAGATATCGGAACAAGATCGGTGGGCAACATATCCGCAGACATCAACCACATGTCACGACAACGCGCCTGGAATCGGGTGCTGCTGTCGATAGGGAAATAGGGATGCAAGCCCAAGCCCGTGGGCATGGCTATGTCGCCGGTGTTTCGAATTGACAGGTCAACACGCAGGCTCGCGCCAATGTCGCCGGGCAACAGCGCAATATGCTGGCTCACATCACACGCGAACGGCCAATCGTCGTCGGCCGGATGCGCCAGGCGAAGTTCAATTGAGTTCGAAGACTGCGCTGCAATCGACCACGCTCGTTGCCATCCGAAGCCATGCAGTGAATGGATTTCGGGCGGTGCATTGGCCCGCAGCTTGTACAGCCGACCGCCTTCAGGCAGTTCGGCATGGGCGATTCGATTTGAGTACGGCACCAGCGGATAACACGCCATCTTCCGTACCGGCAACCAACCGGATTCGGCAGAGATCACGAAAGGTGGTGCAGGACGCAGGATGTCATTTCCCCGCCACCGAAAATACGCCAGCGCGCCGCCGAACCTGGGGCTTACCACAACCTCGGCTTCACCCTGCTTCAATGTGGGCATCGCCGTGCTCATTCTGGTGAGGCCGTCATCAGGGTTACGCTTCAATCAGTCGTCGACGCTATGGAACTCAGCGAGGTAGGGTTGCGCGGGGGCGGGCCTTGCACCGTAGCCGAATGCACGCTCGGGAGCGATACCGGCACGCTCGAGATTATCGCGGAAATCATTGGAATCATATTGCGCCGGACGGTATTGGCGCGCGCCGATGCGGTTCCAGTCGGACCAGGGTCGCGCCTTGTCGATGTGCGCACCAATATGTGAATTCATGATCACGACTTTTCCCACGGACTCCAGCACCGCTGTCGAAATGGTTCCCTGTGGCGCTGCGTCGGTGGCCTGCACGTCGCGGTCACCCGGCATGCAACTATAGCCCGCGATGTCGGGCACTTTACTGTAAGGCGTGCAGCGCTGGCCGCGAAACCATTGCCGGCCGAGGTGAAATTTTCCGGCCAGCGCATTGGGGGTGCCGTCGTGCGTGAAGCGGGACTCATTGAATACAAACCCGTAAGGCGTGTGAATGCTGGTGCTGGCCGCCGTGACGTAGGAGTAGTTTTTGTGCACGCCGCGTGAGCGGATTTCACTGCGATAAAAATACGCCGTGGCATCGCCAAAAATGAAATCGGTGTCTCCTTCGATGTACGAACGATGGAAGAAACTGCGCACTGTTGCGTGCGGCGCATCCTGCGATGTGGTGAGGAACAAGGTGTCCTGCAAGCCAAGGAAGCGCACGTTCTCGAATTGCGACTTGTCAGCCCCCTCGATCATCACGGCCAGCGCCTGGTTGAAGGTTTGCACTAACTGGCGCGTAATTTCGATCGGCGTTTCCTGCTTCACTTCACCGCGATTCCACGCATTTTCGAAAGTGATGTTCCTTGCCTGGAAGCCAGGACTGCGGATCCACGCAATGGTCGAACCCGGCGTGCCCACGACCGGTTTTTCCTTTACCGATGTGTACATCGCGACAATGGCGGCATGCATGCCGTCGAAGCCGGCGCCAAATCGTCTGCCGTAATCCTCGCCCGTTGTACCTGCGTTCAAGTTTGCCCTGATGACCGTGTGCGAGGCATCGCCGTCGTTGCTGTAAATGGTCAGCGGTGGCGCGGTCGCAGGAATGTAGAGCAACTCCTCATAGACGCCTGGCATGACCTGGATGTGGCGGCGCTTCGCCACTCTGCCATTCTCACTATCCACCAGCGCGCGGTTAGCGGCCGATTGAACCGTATTGAATACGCGCCGGTTATCCGGCTTTGCACGCCTATCGACAACGTAATCCGGCTTTAATTTCGACTGGACGGAGGTGACGAGCGAATCTCGCAGGGGCAACCACTTGTCTTTCCCGTTCGCACCCGCGAGCACGGCCTGCACGGTGAATTGCGCCGCCTGGCCATCAGACAATTGCGGCCGCCGTGGTTCAAGCGACTGCAACGCATTCGACTGGAACTGCGGCGCTAACGCGGGCACGGCGAGCGCCAGCTCCTGCGCCACCATGCGGGCAAAATAACTGGCGCCTTTGGCGCCGAGATGCGTGTGGTCGAATCTGGACGGCGGCAATCCGGCGGGCTCGGCCGTGGATTTGTCTGTGTTGACGGGTGCTTTGGGGCGCGGCGGTTCTTCTGCGAAGGTGTCTGCTTCTGCACTGCCCATCTTCTGCACGGCACTTGAACTGTCCGCATTCAGGTCAAGCAAAACCACCCCTTTTTCCGAGGCGATTCGCCGCGCGGCATCGGCCCACGGTGCCAGGTCATTCTGCAGCACCCCCTCGCGAAACGTGCGTCGGGTGAGCGGCGTGACCAGCACCGGCGTCGCGCCAGCGCGCCGCACTTCATCCACATACCGCTCGATGTTGACGGGAAACTCGGTCCGGAGGTCAGTCGAGCGCCCGGGCTTTCCAGGCTGGTCGTTGTGGCCGAACTGGATGAGCACCAGCGTGGCGGCTGTCACTTCCTTGCTCCCGTCCAGCAATGTCAGCATCCCGTCCCAAAGGCCTTCAGCACGGAAACTGCCCGAACTGCGGCCACCACGCGCCAGGTTTACGCATGACACGCCCGGCTGCAGCAACTGGCAGAACGCGTCGCCGTATCCGGTGCGCGTTGCCATGGTGGAATCACCCACCAGGACGACGCGCTTTGGTGGATCTGACGCAACAGCCCATGCCGGGAATGCGACCAACAGCAAACTCACAAACATGCGAGCCCACATCACCATCCCCGGCTTCGTGGACATGTATCAGGCCGGCGCGGACAGCGTCTTGTTGTGAACGGTCGAGCCGATGGTCACGTTGCGCAGGGTCAGTCCCTCAACGTTGTAGAGGTAAATCGGCTTGGCCGCATTGACCGGCGTGCCGAAATTGCAGTCGCTGATCGTGACGTTGCTGACTCCAACAACCTTCGGCGATTTTTCCGCACCGTTGTAGCTGGCAGGAACTGGACCCTGGATAACGATGGCCTGGTAGCTCGAGTAGTTGCCGCCCTGAATGGCCACATTGCCGACCTTCACATTCGAGATGCTGATGCCGGACACCACCGGCGGGCGGATGCGCACGTTGTCGTTGATGGGATCGTAGTCGCAATCGATGGTGATGATGCCGCCCGCCGAAGTCGCCACCGATTTCGGCTTGATTGTCGACCCGGGTAACGGCGAATAAAACGCCGGTGTGGTGCGTACGCCGTTGGGCACGCTGATGTTGCGGATATGCAGGTTGCGCAGGAATCCGCCGCGGCTCATGTTGGTTTTCAGCCGGATGGCGATGTTCAGGGGATCGGCTTTCCAGTGCGTGTTCTCGAACACGAGATTTTGCACGAACACATTCTGGATGCCGCCGGACATGATACTGCCGAAGGTGATTGCGCCATGGCCACTGTGCATGACGCAATTCTGCACCACGATGTTCTGCGCCGGACCGTACTGGATATCGGGTCCCTTGCCCGAGTCGATCGCGATGCAATCGTCACCGGTGTCGAAAGTACAGTCCTCGATCAGCACGTAATTGCACGATTCCGGATCGCAGCCGTCGCTGTTCGGGCCCAGGCTGTTGGCATAGACTTTTTTCACGTGCACGTTGCGGCAATTGACCGGATTGTGCTGCCAGAACGGCGTGTTGGTGACCTGGTAGCCCTGCATCAGCACGTTGTTGCAACCGATGAACTGGATCATGTGGGTGCGCAGGTAGTGCCCCAGGCCAAAAACGCGCTTTTCCAGCGGCACGCGGGCCTCGCCAAGTGCGCGCAGGAAATTGGAATCACGGCGCCATTTATCGCCCTCACCCTGGATAAATTTGATTTCCTCGGCGCTCAATTTCGGCGCGAGTGTCGCCAGCGATTCGGGGTTCAGCGGGTTAACCGAAACCTCACTGCGCGCGGGATCATGCCTGACGTAATCGCCCGAACCCACAGGTCCGTCACCCGACGCACTCGGCTTGCTGCGGCCCTTCCACGACCACCAGCAATCGGCACTGTCGTCGAATTTCACACCGGCCTGGCCGTTGAGTATGCTGGTCCAATCCTCGCCGGTGAGCGCGATGTTCTCCTGGCCATACGCGTACACCATGGGTGAAAAATTCAGCAGGTCGTTGCCTTCCCAGCGACTGATGGTCAGCTTGCCGTTCTTGCCGCAGTCATGCGTGCCGTATTTCGCGTAGTCGGCGGGATTGTTGCTGAAAAATACCTGCGCGCCGGCCTTGAGATGCACATGCACATTGGTCAGCAGCACGATCGGTCCCGCGCAGTACCAGTTGCCAGCAGGAATGACCACGCGACCACCGCCTGCCTTGTTGCATTCGGCAATCGCCTTTGCGATGGCCGCATAGCAATCCTTGCTGCCCGGCGCAGGTGTATTGACGGTCGCTTTGTCGATAAACGAAATCCACGCGGTAACGGGAACGACTCTGCAAGACTCCGCACCGTGCGCGGTAATCGGGAAATCCTGATCGCGGAATTTGATCGGTTGCGCAAAGCGGCTGACGATGGCATTCGCCTGTACCCAGGGATCGGGAGCAGTTACGGAAGTGGCACGAGATGATCCGATCGTTGCAATGGAAACGCCCGCCGCGGATGCAGCCTGCATGAAATTCCGGCGCCGCTGGTCGACGATTTTTCCGGGACGGTTGATTGACATTACTTCTCCACTTTCTTGCTGAATTGACTCGCAACAAAACAAACGCCCCTCAAACATTCGCATATTCGAGGGGCGCCTGCACTGACTTTTACAATCGTCCGGGCGAGCGAACTTGCCCTAGCCTCGGAGCCCGGGCATCAGAACTTGTACCGCACGCCGGCCAGGATTTCGCGACCGGTCACATGGTTCACCACCGAGCTGTTGCGTGCGCGGCTGATGAACTGGTCGTTGGCCTGGTTGGTGAGGTTGACGCCTTCCAGTGTCACTTCAAGATTTTCGTTAATCTTGTAAGAGACAGAGGCATCGACGTTGGTCGAGCTATTCTTGCCTTCGACGTCGTTGTTGTTCTGTCCGGGCACACGTGTCAGGAACGACATGCGATACGCGGTCGAGACCCTTGCGCTGAATTTTCCGTCGTCGTAGTACAGCGTCGCATTCCACGATTTCGGCGAGAGGTTCAGCAGGTCATCCGTGATGGTGGCGGTTGCCGTTGGGGATACCAGGTATTCGATTTGCGATTTCACGAACGTGTAATTAAGCAGCGTGCCGAAATTTCGCCACACACCCGGCAGGAACGTAAACGGCTGCTGGTAATTAACTTCGTAGCCTTTTAATACACCGCCATTGGTATTGATCGGTGTTGTCAGCGCGAACACTTCAGTACCGGTAAAGTTCGACGGCAGCAGCGACAACGGCAAGCCGGTCTGGTTGTACGGCACATTGGTGCGCAGGCTCTGGATATACGTACCGATATCCTTGTAGAACAGGCCCACACCCAGCAACGAGTTCTTGCCGAAATACCATTCAAAACTGGCGTCCAGCGTCTTGGCGCGGAACGGTTTCAGGAACGGGTTTCCGCTGGTGATGGTGAGGTTACCCGTCGTTGCAATAGAACCGCCCGGCGTGAGGAAACCGAGTTGCGGACGCGCCATTACCTTGGCCGCTGCAAGGCGCACGATGAAATCGCGGCTGACGTTGACGGCAAGGTTCGCCGCCGGCAGCCAGTCGTTATATTCATTTACGACAGTCACCAGCGTGCCGCCGCCGGTGGCCTGGTAGCCGGTAGCGGTTTCCTGCGTTTTCACATAACGCGCACCGAAATTACCGCGAATCGGGAAGCCTCCAAGATCAGCCGAAAAATCGGCCAGCAGGAAAGCCCCCGTGTCCTTTTCAGTTACGGAACGGTTGTTACCGCGCGCATTGCCGTTGGTGACCGACGACAGTGTGTAGTCGCCTGGTCCGCCGGCCGGGCCGCTCTTGATGCAATTGCAATAGATATCGTAGGCCTGTGCAATCGCGTTGAGATTGGGAATGACCCATGCCGTCGGCGTGCCGCTGGGCAGGCTCTGGCCATTGCCGAAACCGCTGAGGATGGTGGTGAGACTCGCGATCGTCGTGCCCGCTGGCGGCGCAAAGATGGTGTCGTTCTGGTTCACACGACGGAATTCGTAAGTATCGAACGCAAATTTCTTGTAGTTGCCGCCGCCACGTACCGTGAATTTATCCGGCACCGCTTCCCATGCGAGATCCAGGGTAGCGAGATCCGTACGGTTGTTGGCGCCCTGTGGACGAATGCGGATTTCACTGGTCGTCGTATTGGCGACCGTGGCGGCCTGCGTACCTGATGTGACGGGCACGCCAACCAGCGTGAGCGCACCGCCCACCTGCGTAGGATCGAACGGATAGGTGATCACCGGCAGGCGGTCATTACCGCGAAAATCGAGACCGTAACCGTTCACGTTCAGCGCATCGAGCGTGGTGGTGGTCTGCACCGGGTTGCGGAATTTCGAATCGGCACGGCCGATCTTGGCGGTGAGCCTGAGCGAATCGGTGATCTTCTGCTCCAGCAACAGCGAAGGCTGCGTGAACTCGGTCGAGAGTTCGTCGAAGCGCGATTCAGCGCGGATATCGACGCCGTTGTAGGTGCCATACAGCAGCGCGCCATTCGACGCGTAAGCGGTGTCGACTACGCTGGTTTGCGGTTTGCCGCCCTGTGCTGCAGTACGGCTGAAGGAAATGGCTTCAAGGAAATCTTCCTGGCGGGTGGCCTTCAACTTGGCGTAAAGCATATCCGCCGTCAGCAAGGTGCCTTCCCAAGGCCGGAACTGTATCGAGCCCGTCAAGCCGACGCGGTCCTGGTCGTGTGTGAGCCGGCCATAGCGTGGCAGGCGAGGTGCAAAATTATTGACATTACTCGCGGCGTTGTACGCGGCGATCGCCGTCGCGGTGCCCGGAATGCGTGCCACACCTTGTGCAGCAGGTCCGCAGGTTGTCGCCGTCGAGTTGGTAGGATTTGCCGTGACGCCAACCGGCGCGCACCAGCCACCGGAGGAAGTACCATTGTCCCAACGCACCGTGCTGAAGCCTTCTTCAAATAATTGCCGCTTCGAGTAGGCGCCCGATATCAGCGCGCCGACTTTTCCATCCGCAAACGTATTAGTGACCAGGAACGCCACGCGCGGATCGGTCTTGCCGGAAAGGTCGTTGTAGCGGCCCTGCACCGAGGCGGTCGCCTTGAAGCCCTTGAAATCGAAGGGGCGCGATGTTTGCAGATCGACCGTTGCGCCTAGCGAACCTTCGTCCACATCAGCGGACGAGCTCTTGCGAACCGTGACGGAATTGAAAAGTTCGGCCGCGAAAACGTTGAAGTCGAACCCGCGCGAGCGGTTGGCGCCGCCTGAGCTATCCGTGCCGCCGGTAGTGGCCAGCGCTTCGACGCCGTTGATACGAACTCGGGTGAAGTCAAGCCCCAGTCCGCGCACGGTAATGTTGCGGCCTTCACCGGCGTCGCGATCGATCACGATACCCGGCACGCGCTGAAGTGCTTCTGCCAGGTTGGTGTCGGGAAACTTGGCCATGTCTTCGGCCTTGATGACATCGACGATGCCGTTGTCTTCACGCTTTTTATTGAGCGCGCTTTCAAGCGACGCGCGGAAGCCGGTCACGACCACCGCGTCGAGCTTGTCCGGCGTGGCCGGCTTGGCGGGATCTGCAATTTGCTGTGCGCTGGCCTGGCTTGTTGCCGTGAGCGCCGTGAGCGCCGCGAGCATGGCGAAGGCGATAGGCGTCATCAGGAATTTCTTCTCGTTTTTCATCAATCTCTCTCCTCAGATTATTGATCTTGTCGATGCCGCGCCTGCAGTACGGAAGCCTTTTGGCTTTTCTCGTTGGTGCATGTTGCGATTGGTTGAGGCCCGGTCGGCCTGCGCCTTTCGCATCACGGCAAATCGATGCTGCAATTTTTGTGCTTCCCGCGTTTTCCGGAATGCTTTAGGGGAAACGTTTTTCTAATTTAGCCACAATGTTTGGCGATGTCAACAAGCTTCGTCAACAGTGCGCACCCAATATTGCACCTGGCGGATTACCGTTATATGCTTGTATTACATTGATACATAACAATAAATTGTATTAGCCTGATTATTGCAGCTGGCCCCGGATTGATTCATCTGAAAAAATATTTTGTCCGAAAAAACGTTTACTGCATCTAGGAAAATGTTACCTAAAATTGGTAAGCGATACCCCATTTGGAGGAAAAGGTTTTCGTGGAGCGAGGCTAATGTCAATGCACTATCGCGTTAATAGCCGGGATAGCGGTCAGTGAATGGCGAGCGGAAACGCGTCGGCTTGAGAAATCTCGACATTGCGTCGAAAAATAGCCGCGAGATCAAACACGGTGCAGAGCGAAAACCAACGTCTTATCTAGCGCGCTTTGCCTTTGCCGCGACCGCCACAGGCGCCACCTGGCGCACGCTGGTGGAGTCCCGCATCACCAGCCGCGGCTCGAGCAGCATGTGGCCGATATCCGGTGGGTTTTCACCCGCAATTTGCCGAAACAGCAGGCGCATGGCTTCTTCACCAAGCCGTTCACTTTGCGTATCGACGGTCGTCAACGCGGGACTGGTGAAACGGCCGAAAGGAATATTGTCGATGCCGACGACCGACATGTCCGCGGGAATGGAAATGCCCAGCGAACTGGCCACGCCCATAAAGCCGATGGCGACCAGGTCGTTGTAACAGACCACCGCATCAGGCTTGTCTTTTCGCAACACCACGGATGAGCAGACACGCTCACCCTCGGCGAGCGTAGGACCGCGCACTTCGAAGCGGGAGAGCGGCAGGCCGTGGGCTTCAAGGCACTCGCTCAAACCGCGCATCCGGTCCTTGTCGGGTCGCGCCGGGGCAAAACCCACATAGGCAATATTGCGATGACCCTGCTTGACCAGCAGTTCGCCGATCATGTACGCGGCCGCGTATGCGTCGATCCCGATACTTGGCACGCCCGCCGGCGCGGGTCGTCCGGAAAACACGACCGGCTTGCCGAACGCAAGGAGACGGTCAATCTGCTCTTCCGGCATGCGGGAACTGACGATCAAACCATCCACACGGCGACTGAGCGCTTCCAGCAATTCATCCTCGCGCGCCTGGCTTTCTTCGGTATCCACAAACAGCAGGTTGTAGCCGTGCTCAAGCGCTACGCGGTTGGCACCCTTGACGATATTGGTGAAATGCGGATTGCTGATATCGAGTATGGCGACGCCCACTGCGCCGGTCTTGCCGGTAATCATGCTGCGCGCCAGCGGATTCGACTGGTACTGCAATTGCTCAATTGCTGCCTGGATGCGACGTTCCACAGGAGCGGTAAACCGCTGGGTCGAGTTAATAAACTTCGACACGGTCGCGATGGAAACGCCGGCCATGGCGGCGACGTCTCGAATTGTAGGTTTCTTCTTCATCAGTAAACGTTTTCCGTCATTATAGCGGGAGAAACAAAGTTCGAAGGCCGGAAACACTGCACCGGCCCCCACGCGCGACATAACTGTATTACATATACAGATTGCCTTGGCAAATTCTCATTAAATTGCCTGGCCTGCTAGCCACCGGCAAATTCCACTTGACAATCTTCCGCGCAATCTTTCAAAATGTGGAAAACGTTTTCCTCGATGTTTTCAAATCGGATTGCCGCACTGGCGGCGGTCGTTGCAGGACAAACTACGGTGACACATGAGTGAAAAAAAATTCGCCCGCATTTTGCTGACGGGCGCCGCTGGCGGGCTGGGAAAAGTATTGCGGAAGGGACTCATCCCCTTTACCCATGCATTGCGCATTTCGGACCGGGCGGATCTGGGACAGGCCAACGGCATCGAGGAAGTCATGCTGTGCGACCTTGCGGACAAGGAAGCCGTCCACCATCTGGTGGAAGGCGTTGATGCCGTCGTGCACTTCGGTGGCATCTCGCTTGAAGATCGTTTCGAGCCCATCCTGCAATCCAACATCGTCGGCGTATTCAATATTTATGAAGCGGCACGCAAGCATGGTGTGAAGCGCGTGGTGTTCGCGAGTTCCAATCATGTGACCGGCTTCTACAAGCAGTCCGAGCGCATCGACACCGAAGCGCCGATGCGTCCCGATGGACTGTATGGAATCAGCAAATGCTTTGGTGAAAATCTTTCTCGATTTTATTTTGACCGTTACGGTATCGAAACGGTGTGCCTGCGGATTGGGTCCGCGTTTCCTACCGTGCGTGACCGCCGCATGCTGGCTACCTACCTGAGTTATGACGACCTGATCGAACTGGTGCGGCGCGCGCTGTTCGTGCCCAACGTCGGCCACACCGTCATATTCGGGATGTCCGACAATTCACGATCATGGTGGGACAACAGCAAGGCCGCGCATCTTGGATTTGCGCCGAAAGACGCCGCAGACACACAACAGGAAAGGGTGGAAGCTACCAGCCCGCCCTTCAACGCCGGCGACCCAGCAGGCATTTACCAGGGGGGTGCCTTCGTGGCCCTGGGACCGTACGATGAGTAAGCACGACGCCATGGTGGTTGCGTGATCAACGTCGAGCGGCTGACTGAACCTGCTTTCGTGGTGGGCGAGTCGCCAGTATGGCGCGCTGGAGAGGCCGCGTTGTACTGGGTGGACATACCCGCGCGGCGCATTCACAGGCTACTGGTGGATTCAGGAAAGATGGACTCCTGGCCCACCGATGAAATGCCGGCCTGCATCGCTTTCGATCGCAACGGAAAAATAATCGCAGGGATGGAAAGCGGAATTTTTTCACTCGAGCTGACTGCCGCCGGGACAACTTCAGCGACTCGGCTCGGGCTCGCGGAAATGCCGATGCCGGAGATGCGTTTCAATGATGGTCGCTGCGACCGGCAGGGTCGGTTCTGGGCAGGCACGATGCACATGAATATGCCGGCGGCGCATGCGGTGGGCGCGCTGTATTGCTACACCGCTGCCGGCGGAATCAGCGCGCCGCAGGAGCGAGGATTGGTGACGCAGAACGGGCTTGCCTGGTCCCCCTCGGGAGACCGGATGTACTTGTCCGATTCCCACCCCACAGTGCAAAAGATATGGATATTTGATTACGATGCCGGCACCGGCACGCCAGGCAATCGACGCCTGTTCGTTGACATGAACCTGCATCCCGGGCGACCGGATGGCGCCGCAGTGGATACCGACGGCTGCTATTGGACATGCGCCAACGACGCGGGACAGTTGCTGCGATTCACGCCGGACGGAAAACTGGATCGCAGCATTTCGCTACCCGTAAAAAAACCTGCCATGTGTGCATTCGGTGGCAGCCAGCTCGATACCTTGTACGTAACGTCGATCCGCCCGCAGAATGAAGCTGATCTGGTCGACCAGCCGCATGCAGGTGCGTTGTTCGCGCTGCGCCCCGGCGTGCAGGGCATCCTGGAAACGGAGTTTGCATCGGCTTAGGCAACGCAGCAGGTTGGTACGGTTAGGGCAAGGGAAGCAGTCGAACAGAAAGGCCCTGCAAAAAGGGTCAGTTCTTCATCAACAGGAGGAGGTTTTTATGTCAAATCCAATTCGTCATTTTGTGTCGTTGTCTCCCGCCCGCGCACTGCGTGGAATGTGCGTGTTTTCGAGCGCGCTTGCTTTCGCGCTGGGATCGGCCAGTTCACTCTCGCTTGCGCGAGACTTTCGCTCGGCCGATGTACATCCCGTCGACTACCCGACGGTGGCCGCCGTGAAGTACATGGGCAAGCTCGTGAGCGACCAGAGCAAGGGCAAACTCGGCGTACGCGTCTATGCTTCGGGCAGCCTCGGTACCGAGAAAGACAATATCGAGCAGTTGAAAATCGGCGGGCTCGACATGATGCGCATCAACGTCGGCGCATTGAACAGCGTGGTGCCGGAAACGCTGGCAACGGTGCTGCCGTTCGTGTTCCGCTCCACCTATCACATGCGCAAAGTGCTCGATGGTCCCATCGGCGATGAAATCCTTGCCTCGATGGAATCCCAGGGGCTGGTAGGGCTCGCCTTCTACGACAGCGGCTCGCGCTCGTTCTACACGTCGAAGAAACCCATCAAGACACTCGCAGACATGAAGGGCCTGAAGATTCGCGTGCAGCAGTCCGACTTGTTCGTCGCGATGATCGAAGCGCTTGGCGCAAACCCGACACCGATGCCCTACGGCGAGGTGTACACGGCACTGAAAACCGGCATCGTCGATGCGGCCGAAAACAACTGGCCTTCGTATGAATCATCACGCCATTTCGAGACCGCCAAGTATTACAACCTCAGCGAACATTCGCTTGCCCCCGAAGTGCTGGTGTTTTCAAAACGCATCTGGGATACGCTTTCCAAGGAAGACCAGGCGCTGATGCGCAAAGCGGCCAAGGAATCCGTGCCCTACATGCGCAAACTCTGGGACGAGCGCGAAGTGCAATCACGCAAGGTGGTGGAGGCAGCGGGAACACAGACCATCATCATCCCCAACCGGCAGGAATTCATCGATGCGATGAAACCGGTGTATGACAAATTTGCCAGCACCCCGAAACTGAAAGACCTGGTGAAACGCATCCAGGAAACGAAGTAACCCGGCACTTTTTCAAAAAAACTGACTGTCCCGCTGTTGCATGCCGGGCATGCAGCAGGGAATTTTTTCGCCCGAACTTGACGTCACACAGGAAATAAATGGACACCCCTTCGCCATCACCACCCGCCATCCCGACCGACCCGCTGACGCGAATCAACCGCGCGCTCGCGCGTCTTGGCATGTTCTGCTCGGTCGCGGGGCTGTTCGTCATCGTCGCGATCGTCGCGATCCAGGTGTTCGGCCGCTACGTTTTGAACAGCAGCCCCACCTGGGCCGAGAACCTGGCGCTGGTGCTGATCCTGTACGTCACGTTGATCGGCGCTGCGGTGGGCGTGCGCGATGCCGGCCATATCGGCATGGAATCATTGCTGGTGCTGGTGCCAGAAGGACCGCGCAACAAGATTGAAATGCTGATACATGTATTGGTTGCAATATTCGGCGGTGCAATGGTTTACAACGGCTGGGTGCTCGGCGCTTCGGTCGCGAGCTACAAACTGGCCAACATCAATCTCTCTGAAGCCTGGCGGTATGTGCCGCTGGTAGTTTCGGGGGCGCTGATTATTCTTTTCTCGCTCGAGCACCTGATTGCGCTCATCAAGGGCACCGAAGTGGAGCCCGCATGGCACTGACCATTCTTTGTATTTCGTTTCTCCTGTTCCTGTTGCTGGGCGTGCCCGTGGCGTTTGCCATCGGTCTCTCCGCCATCTGCACCATCCTGTGGGAAGGCCTGCCGATCGCGGTGCTTTTCCAGCAGATGATGTCCGGGATGAATATCTTTTCCTTCCTCGCGATTCCGTTCTTTGTATTCAGCGGGGAATTGATGCTGCATGGCGGGATAGCCGACAAGATTGTCAATCTTGCTCGCAGTGTCGTGGGCCACATCCGCGGTGGGCTCGGCATGGCCAATGTCGTGGCATGCACTTTGTTCGGCGGTGTATCAGGCTCGCCGGTCGCCGACGTTTGGGTCGTAAGCGACTATCCGGTTCAGTCGGTGACCATGT
>JBDTWS010000056.1:0-20866 GCA_040006575.1 Betaproteobacteria bacterium | reverse complement strand
CATTGGTGCGGGAAACTTTGCGGAAAATGCGTCGATGACACCATGACGGCGTCAGTTGTGGCGGAAAACACGCTATTTTACAGGGCTTTAGTGGTGGGCCGCCAGTTGAATCATGGTCGTGGCTGAGGCGATGCACTGAACGCGAAACGTTCGCCGAATATACGCTTTCAAACTGAAACTCCAGGGTGGACGCCATTCACGGGGCATTTTTACTCGGAAACGCGCACCAGTGCTTGAGTTTAATTGCTGATTTTCGTAAAAAAGCCCGCGCTAACGATTTCTAGAAACTCAGGCGACCGCCTTGATCGGTATTTCTTTCTTGCGCGATTTCGCTTTTCGTTCCACGCCCGGCGCGTAGTTTTTCCTGACGTAATCATCCACCAGCGCCTGGAATTCTTCAGCGATGCGCTCGCCTTTGAGCGTGACCGCCTTTTCGCCATCGATGAACACCGGCGCCACCGGACGCTCGCCCGATCCCGGCAAAGAGATGCCGATGTCGGCAAGCTTCGACTCTCCCGGCCCGTTCACCACGCAGCCCATCACGGCGACGTGCATTTCCTCCACACCCGGAAACTGGTCTTTCCAGACCGGCATCTGCTCGCGCAAATAGGTCTGGATCTTTTCCGCCAGTTCCTGGAAGAACGTACTGGTGGTGCGTCCGCAGCCCGGGCATGCCGCCACCATCGGCGTGAATGACCGCAGCCCCATCGTCTGCAGGATTTCCTGCGCCACGATGACTTCCTTGGTGCGATCACCGTTCGGTTCGGGTGTCAGCGAAATGCGGATCGTGTCGCCGATGCCTTCCTGCAACAACACGGCCAGCGCGGCCGTCGAGGCGACGATGCCCTTTGAGCCCATGCCCGCTTCGGTCAATCCCAGGTGCAACGGATAGTCACAGCGCTTTGCCAGGTCGCGATAAACGGCGATTAAATCCTGCACCGCACTGACTTTGCAGGACAGGATAATTTTGTTCCCGGCCAATCCCAGTTGTTCTGCACGGGAGGCACTCTGCAGCGCGGAAACGATAAGCGCCTCGCGCATCACGGCATCAGCCGCCAACGGCTGTGCGGCGTGGCCGTTTTCATCCATCATGCGCGCGATCAGTTCGGGGTCGAGTGATCCCCAGTTGACGCCGATGCGCACGGGTTTATCAAACTTCACGGCCGCTTCAATCATTGCGCCGAACTGGTCATCACGCCGGCTGCCCTGCCCTACGTTGCCGGGATTGATGCGCAGCTTGGCAAGCGCTATCGCGCAATCGGGTACTTCGGTGAGCAGCTTGTGACCATTGAAATGAAAATCACCCACCAGCGGCACGTTGACGCCCATGGCATCGAGCCCCGCGCGAATCTTCGGCACGGCACGAGCCGCTTCCATCGTATTCACGGTGATGCGCACGGCTTCCGAACCAGCGCGAGCCAGCGCGGCTACCTGGGTGATGGTGCCGGCGACGTCTTCGGTATCGGTATTGGTCATGGACTGCACCACCACCGGCGCGCCGCCACCCACGGCCACCTGGCCGATCATGACTTGCCGCGATTTGCGGCGGGGAATTGTGTCGAACATGCGAAGTCCTGCTGTCTTTCTGGAGGGAGTCCGATGGCCTGTGGCCGCTGTTTTGGCGTTGCTTACGATCGCTGCGCGAGGCCGCTTATTTCACGGTCAAGCGGGCGGTTGAGCCATTCGGGTTCACGTAGCTGTCGATTGCGAACTCCTGGCCGTTGAGCGCCATGCGCGTGGCCTTGGCATTGCCGATCAATACCGAGAATGGGGCTTTGCCGATCACCTCTTCCGCATCACCGGATTTGAACAGGCGAGACAGCACAGTTTTGCCGGTGGAATCGGTCACCCTCACCCACGATTCGCCTGAGAAGGTAAAGCCCAGTGTGGCACTTCCCGCGGGTACCGTCGCAGGACGTGCTGCGGCTGTGTCAGGTGTGACGGATGTTGTGACCGGTGGCGTTGGGAGTGGCGTAGGAGATTGTCGAGCCGGTCGCGCGACCAGTTCCGGGGTCGGCGCGACCACGGCTTTTTCAGGTGCTTGAGCGGGCGATGAAATAACGGATCTCGAGATTGCCACATTGGCGTTGGCGCTGGAATCCGTCCCTGCGCCGGGCTGCGGTTGCATAGGCGCGGCTGCAGGCAAATCCGTCGACGTTGCCGGCGCGGGCACTGCGATCGACTGCGTGGCGGCGGCCCTGGTGCGCCCGCCTTCGGCGCGATATGGCAGCACATATTCCCACCAGTACCAGACGGCGGCGAGCAGCAGCAGCACCACGATGCCGATAACGAATGCACGCCCTTTTGGTGAGGCCAGGTCGCCACCGGGGATCGGCACCTTGATGTTCTGCTGGTTGGGCACAACGACCGAGGAGGCTTTCACCGGCGCTGCCGCCACGTGGGTGGTTTCCAGCACGGCCAGCACCTCGTCGGGCTTCAGCGAAACCGCTTTGGCGTAGTTGCGAACAAAGCCGCGCAGGAAAGTGCCCGTGGGCAATTGCGCGTAATCGGAATTCTCCAGCGCGTTAACCTGTTTCAAGCCCATTCGCAGCTTGGTCGCGACGTCGTTCGCTGAGAGTCCGAGTTTTTCGCGAGCGGCACGCAGAATGCTGCCGACCGAAGCGGTCACTGCGGATGGCGCATTGCCTGCAGCGTTGTCCGGGGCGATGGCATCGTTCGATGCGGTCACAGCCTGCACCTCATCCACTGCGGCTGGGACTGTTTTGTCGCTAGCGCCAGCGCTGGTAATGGATCTGATATCCGCCATAACGCGTCAACGCACTTCCGTCGCAAAACGCAGTTGCGGCGAATCAGGGAAACGGCGGCGCAATTGCTGCGCGTAGCTGGTCTCTGCTGCCTTGTCACCGGTGGCGCGCGCGATACGCACGCCCAGCAACAATGCATCAGCGCCAGATGCCTGCATTACCTGCATGTGGCGTACCAGCAGCGCATCGGCTTCGCGCACCCGTCCTTGCGAGAACACCAGTTCCGCGAGTGCCAGCAAGGTCGGCGCATATTGCGGCTGCCGCACCAACGCTGCGCGGAACTGCGCTTCAGCGGTGGTCGGATCGCCCGACTTCGCGGCGCAGACACCGGCGTTATGCATGGCCCGTTCGGGGCTGTTGTACAGCGGGTCTTTCAACGCCGCCTGGAAATACGGCATGGCCTGCTTGGGACTTTGCCGCTGGCAGATGAACCAGCCGTAGTTGTTGAGCATTTCCGAATCATTGGGCGCGAGCTTCACCGCCTGCTCGAAGGCCTGCACCGCCTTGGCATCCTGCCCGAGCTGCATGTGAATGATGCCCAGCATGTTGTACGCCGGCGCATACACGGGCGATATCGTCGTCGCCTGCTGCGCCGCTTCCAGTGCCGCACCCAGGTTACCGACCCGGTAATATTCGCCGGCCAGTTCAGTGCGTACCTGTGCACGCTGTATCGGTCCGCTGTTGGCGGCTTGTTCAGCGGGCTTCACTTCGATGGTGGTTTGCGAAACGCAGGCACTTAGCGCACCGGCCAACAACAACGTCGCCATCCTGCCTGCGCCAACGAATTTATTTTTCAATTGCATTCTCCCCGTAGTGCTATCAGTTTACCTGCGGTAACTGCGCAGCGGCGCGCACGACGTTGATGACCTGGGTACCTTGTGTACGATTGGATTTATCGACGACCTGCCCTGCCAGCTGGCCGCAGGCGGCATCGATATCATCGCCACGGGTTTTGCGGACGGTGACGATGAATCCTGCATCCTGCAACACCTGGCGAAAACGATGGATGGCGTTGTTGCTGGAACGCTTGTAGGGCGCATCGGGAAACGGATTCCACGGAATCAGGTTGAACTTGCACGACAGGTCGCCCACCAGTTCCACCAGTTGATGCGCATGCTGCACCGAATCGTTGACGCCATCGAGCATCACGTACTCGAAGGTCACAAAATCGCGCGGCGCGGCTTCAAGGTAATCGCGAATCGTGGCCAGCAATTCGGCGAGCGGATATTTCTGGTTGATCGGCACCAGCACATCGCGCAACGCATCGTTGGGCGCATGCAGTGACACCGCCAATGCGACCGGGCAGCGGTCCTTCAGGCGTTTCAAATTCGGCACTACACCGCTCGTGGAAAGCGTCACGCGGCGGCGCGAAAGTCCGTAACCATGGTCATCCAGCATGATGTCCATCGACGACGTTACGTTGTCGAAATTGGCCAGCGGCTCACCCATGCCCATCATCACCACATTGCTGACGATGCGGTCACCCTTGGGATCACGGCCCAGCGCACGGTTGGCCCACCACAACTGGCCGATGATTTCGGCGCTGGTGAGATTGCGATTGAAGCCTTGCTTGCCGGTCGAACAGAACGTGCAGTCGAGCGCACAGCCGACCTGTGATGACACACACAAGGTGCCGCGATCGTCTTCGGGAATGAACACGACCTCGATGCCATTGCCGGTGCCGACATCGAGCAGCCACTTGCGTGTGCCGTCTTTCGATGCCTGTTCGGTCATGAGCTTGGGCGGGGTGATGCTCGCCACGGAGGGGAGTTTCTCCCGCAGCGATTTGGCGAGATCGGTCATCGCCTCGAAATTGTCCGCGCCAAAATGGTGAATCCAGCGGAACACCTGTTTGGCGCGGAAAGGCTTTTCCCCCATCTCCGCGAAAAACGCCGTCATCTCGGGCAAGGTCATGCCCAGGAGGTTGGGTTTATCGCCTTTGGCGTGCTGGGGAACGGCCATTTTGCAAATTAACGCGAATAGACGTTGAGCGCCGGGAAGTAATAGGCGATTTCAACGGCAGCGGTTTCAGCTGCATCGGAACCGTGAACGGCATTGGCGTCGATTGAATCGGCGAAGTCGGCGCGGATGGTGCCGGCAGCGGCTTTCTTCGGATCGGTCGCGCCCATCAGGTCGCGATGTTTCAGGATCGCGCCCTCACCTTCCAACACCTGGATCATCACCGGGCCGGAAATCATGAATGACACGAGGTCGTTGAAGAACGGACGCGCCTTGTGCACGGCGTAGAAACCTTCGGCTTCGGTGCGCGAAAGATGCGTCATGCGGGCGGCCACAACCTTGAGGCCGGCCTTTTCAAAACGGGAGTAGATCTCGCCGATGACGTTCTTGGCGACGGCGTCGGGTTTGATAATGGAGAGCGTGCGCTCGGTGCTAAGTTCGGTTGCCATTTAAAGAATCCTTGATAACTTGATGAAAACGTTAAATTTTATCATGGAATGGCCGTTGATATGGTGGTCTTCTCGCTATTTCCAATCGAGGAACAGCACATTTTTGCGCCGGCGAATGACGAAATCGTGACCGCCTGCCTGATGTGGCTTGTCGGTGGGCGTTTCGCGAAATAATTGCCCGGCCCATGTGGCAAGTTGGGCACGCGATGGAATGACCGATTCACCCAAACCTGCCGGCCGCATCCATTGCAACCAGTGATAGAGGGCATTGACCTGCCGCATCGACGGCAACGTATCCAGCAGGTCGGCAAATGCCGTCTTGCCGTCCCATTTCAAATCGATGGCCGCCAGTGCCGCCAGCATCTCGTCGGCTTCGCTCGCATGCCGCCCGGCGCGCGCGAACGATTCGCGGTAATGCGGGAATCGCGCAGCCAGTTGGGGCATCACCTCGAGCCGCAGGAAATTGCGCGTGTATTGCGTGTCGGTGTTGGATTCGTCTTCGATCCATTTCAAGCCGTGCTCTTGCGCATAGGCTTCGATATCACTGCGTGCAACGGACAGGAATGGACGCAATAAAGTGAGGCCGTCACGCAACTGCCGGGTCTCGCCCATGCCGGCCATGCCCTTCAGCCCCGTGCCGCGCAGGAGTTGATGCAGGACAGTTTCGGCCTGGTCGTCGGCGTGCTGTGCCAGCGCAATAAAATCTGCGTCGACCTCATTGAACGCGGCGTAGCGTTGCGCGCGCGCCAGCGCTTCGATGCCGCCGGGGGCGTTGCGATCCAAGGTCACACGGGTGACGAGCAGTGGAATATTTCGGCTCGCACAAAACGATTGGCAAAATGCGGCCCATGCGTCCGCATTGGGGCTGAGGCCATGATGAACATGCAGTGCCGAGAGTGCGAATGCAGATTTATCGCGCAAGGCCGCGAGCACATGCAGTAGCGAAATTGAATCCAGTCCGCCGGAAAGTCCTACGCAAATGCGGCGGCTCTGCACGTCCTGGCGCAGCAGTACCGCGCCGACTGTTTCCTCAAGGGTTTTGCTGGAAGCCATTTCGCGGGGCATACTTCGTTTCTGTCGAATTGAAGGCCAAACTCAAGCGTGCGGGCGGCTCCCAGGCCATTTTATCGCTGTGAGCCGCACCCATTCTGGAGTTCGCGCCCGAAATTTTCGCAAGAACGCTAGCCCAGCTCTTTGAATTTGCCCAGCTCAAGAAATTTTTTCTGCCGTTCCTGCACCAGCTTGTCCGGCGTTTTTTCAGCGAGCGTTTTCAGCGAATCCGCGATGGATTTTTTCAGTGTGATGGCCATGGCCTGCGGGTCGCGATGCGCGCCACCCAGCGGTTCGTTCAAGACTTTATCGACAAGGCCGAGCGCCTTGAGTTTGGGCGCGGTGATGCAAAGCGCTTCCGCTGCCTCCGAAGCACGCCCCGAGTCTTTCCACAAAATCGCCGCGCAACCTTCCGGCGTGATCACCGAATACGTCGAGTACTGCAGCATGTAGGTGACATCGCCGACCGCAATCGCCAGCGCGCCGCCCGATCCGCCCTCGCCGATGATGGTGCAGATGATCGGAATGCGCAGCCCCGCCAGCACATACAGGTTGTGGCCGATTGCTTCCGACTGTCCGCGCTCTTCAGCACCCACACCCGGATAGGCGCCCGGCGTGTCGATAAACGTCACCAGTGGTACACCGAACTTTTCGGCGAGCTTCATCAGGCGCAATGCCTTGCGATAGCCCTCCGGCTTGGGCATGCCGAAATTGCGATAGGTGCGGTCCTTGGTGTCGCGGCCTTTTTGGTGCCCGATCACCATGACGCTTTGCCCATTGAAACGCGCCAGTCCACCGACAATAGCCGGGTCGTCCGCGTAGGCGCGATCACCATGCAGCTCTTCGAAGTCGGTCATGATCATGCCGATGTAGTCGAGCGTGTAGGGCCGCTGCGGATGACGTGCGACTTGGGAAATCTGCCAGGCGTTCAGCTTGGCGTAGATGTCCTTGGTCAGCGTCTGGTTTTTCTTGGCGAGCTTGTCGATCTCGGCCGAAATGTCGACGGCCGAATCGTCCTGCACGTAACGCAGTTCGTCGATCTTGGTTTCCAGTTCGGCGATGGGTTGCTCGAAATCCAGGAAGTTGAATTTTTGTGTGCTCATGCTGTGCGTTTTGCCGGCTGTCCGCAGTTGAATGCGACCGGCCAGGGTGAATTCTTAGTCGGCAATGATACCAAGTCTCGTGGTTATAATTCGGCCATGGCAAATCGGCTCAGCAAGATCACCACGCGCACCGGCGATGACGGCACCACCGGGCTGGGCGATGGTTCGCGCATCCAGAAAAGCGCGCTTCGCGTACAGGTGATGGGCGACATCGACGAGCTCAACAGCGCGCTGGGCGTGCTGCTGGCGGAAAAGTTGCCGGACTCGATGGAAAAAAGACTGACCCGAATTCAGAACCACCTGTTCGACCTGGGGGGTGAAATCTGCATTCCGGGTCATCGTGCGCTTTCAGAAACACAAGTGATCTATCTCGACGAGGCCATCAGCCAATTGAATGCGAGCTTGTTACCGTTGAAAGAATTCATCCTGCCCGGCGGCTCGCGGCCTGCGGCGCTTTGCCATGTCGCTCGTACCGTTGCCCGCCGTGCGGAACGTTCGCTGGTGGCCTTGTCCGCTACTGAAAACGTAACCAGCGTGGCACTGCAATATCTCAACCGGCTGTCCGACCTCTTGTTTATCGCAGCGCGCACATTGAATCGCGAAGCCGGTGTGAATGATGTGCTGTGGCAACGAGACACTGATACCAAGGCAGCGGCCTGATGGCGGACCTTATCCTCAACGACCACCTGGCCAGCCTGCTGTCGCAATGTGGCCTGGGCAATCGCAAGGCGTTCGCGGAACTGTACGAATCCACTAAATCGAAACTGTTTGCCGTCTCGCTTCGTATAGTCCGTGAGCGGCACATTGCCGAAGAAGTGCTACAGGACAGTTTTGTGAACATCTGGAACAACGCCGCGAAATATGCCGCCGTCAAATCCGCGCCCATGACGTGGATGACGGCCATCGTGCGTAATCGCAGCCTCGATATTGTTCGCAGGCCCATGGTCGAAGTAGCCGATGAAGATGATTATTTCGCGCTCAATATGGAAGACGCCACGCCCGGTCCGCAGGATCAACTCGAGATCGGTCGCGACAAGGTCAGGATTGAACGTTGCATGAAGGGCCTCGACGGCGAACAGTTGCAAACTATTTCGCTGGCGTTTTTCCATGGACTCTCGCATTCGGAAGTGGCCGATCACCTGGGCCGTCCGCTCGGTACCGTGAAAACGCATATCCGCCGTGGCCTGCAAAAATTGAAGGGGTGCCTGGAATCATGAAACTGGCCAACCCTGAATTGCGCGATCGACTTGCATCCGAATACGTGCTCGGCACAATGCGTGGCGCCGCGCGCCGCCGTTTCCAGGAATACCTGAAACGCGACGAGGCATTGCGCGCAGATGTTGCACGCTGGGAAGCGCACCTGACACCGCTTGCGGAACAACTGCCCCCGGTCACCCCACCCTCACGTGTGTGGTCGCGAATCGAAGCACAACTCGATCGCGCATCCGGCATCAAAGCGGCGCCTTCAGCGGGCTTCTGGAGCAGCCTGGGTTTCTGGCGAGCATTGGGACTGGGTGCATCAGGACTGGCCGCCGTGCTGCTGTTCGCGGTGCTGGCGCCCAAGCCGCTGTCACTCGACCAGGAACCGGTGCTGACCGCCGTGCTGGCCGAAGACAACAACGATGCAAGGCTTTATGTCGAGCAACCGAAAGCGAATCTGCTGACGGTGAAATTGGTCAAGCCATGGAAAGCCAACAGCGGTTTTGCGCACGAATTGTGGGTGATCCCGAAAGACGGCGCACCGCGGTCGCTGGGCGTGATCAATGACACGACGGATACCAAAATCAATGTCGCCGGACTTGATGCCCGCTTGGCCAATGGTGCACTGTTCGCCGTCTCGCTTGAACCGCTTGGCGGATCGCCCTCGGGTGCGCCGACCGGCAAGGTGGTTTGCAAAGGCTCGATTGCCTGGATGCCGCTGAAGCCGGCAAGGGTCAACCCGCAGATCTAGCGCTGGCGGGGATTTGCCGCGCCGAGGCTGGCGCGGCTGCGATCCAGCGCCGCACAAATCTCCTGCGTCGCCAGCAGCAGTCGCGGGCCGGGACGAAATACAAAATCCGCCGTGATGCCGTAGTTTCTCTCCGTGGCCGCGGACAATCCCTTGTACTGCGATTCGTCGCGATCTCCTTTGGAAGTCTTTCCATGCAGGATCGCATCCGGTTTGCGCTTCAGCAATTCCTCGCGCGAGGGCTCAATGACGAGTGTCGGCGCATCGGCAAACACATTGCGGCCGCCGCAGACGGTCATCGCCTCGGTAATCACGTGATCGCGATTGATGGTCATCAGCGGCTTGCCTGAAATTTCAAAGAACACGCCGATTTTCTGCTTGCCTGCGTTGGCCTCGCGCAGTACTTCAAGCTGGTGTCGATAGGTTCGCGCGGCCTGTTCCGCCGGATCAGGACGGCCCACCAGTTTGCCGATAGCGCGCAGGGCGCGCGCGACATCGTCGAGGCGTTTTATTTCGATCGTGAACACGTTGATGCCGAGCGCATTCAATCGCGAGATATCCGCGTCCCGCGTGCCACCTTTCCATGCGAGCACGAGATCGGGATTCAATGCCAGCAGGCCCTCCCAGGAAATACCGGCGGCATCGGACATGACCGGCAACCTGGTCGCATTTGCCGGGTAGTCGCTGTAAGCAGAAACGCCGGCAAGCTTGTCTCCCGCGCCGGCGGCAAATACGAGCTCAGTCAATGACGGCGCCAGTGTGACGACGCGTACGGCGGGTGTCCCCAGCAGCACCGGACGGCCGTCGTCGTCGCGCAACGGCGGAACTGGCTGCATCGATTGCGAAAAGACTTGTAACGGGACGCAGCAAACGAGACAGGCGGTGATACCAACAAACGCTGCCCGAATTATCATGCCGCCTTGCTCGCAGGCGCGCTCATCCTTGCCGCCAGCGCGCGGCGTTTTTCATACGCTTCGCGCGCAATGGCGACGTCCTCCAGGAAATACGGCAACTCGCCCAGCGTGATGGCCTGTTGCGCATCGACCAGCGCTTTCTTTGGCACCGGATGCATATCCACCAGCAGCATGTTCGCGCCCGCGATCACGCCTTGTGCTGCCACGTGAAACACGTCGAGGATGCCGTCCGGTGAAGCGCCGCGCATACCGACCGAGTGCGACGGGTCGACGCACACGGGCATGCGGGTCAGCCGGTGCACAGCAGGCACGTGGCCGAAATCGACCAGGTTGCGATGCGGATCACCAAAATTGGTTTTCATGCCGCGCAGGCCGAAAACGATTTTGGTGTTGCCCTCGGAGGCGCAATATTCCGCGGCCATCAGCGATTCATCCAGCGTGATGCCGAAGCCGCGTTTCAGCAGGATGGGAAATTCCTTCTGCCGCCCCACTGCTTTCAGTAATTCGAAATTCTGCGTATTGCGCGTGCCGATCTGCAGCATGACGCCGGTGGGATTGCCGGTCTGCCGCAGCGACTCGCTGATTTCATCGACATGTGCGTCGCGCGTGACTTCCATCGAAATCACCTTTACACCGTACTTACCCGCCAGTTCAAACACCCACGGCAGGCATTCGCTGCCCATGCCCTGGAACGAATACGGGCTGGTGCGCGGCTTGTATGCGCCCATGCGCGCGCAGACCTGCCCGTGCTGCTGGAGACAGGCAAACGTCGCCTCGACGTATTCGCGGGTATCGACGGCATTCAGGCCGGCGAAGGTGTGCAGGTTGTCCTGCGAAAACACCACGCCGTTGTAGCTGAATCCGGTGTCGTGTTCCTGCGCCTGGTGGCGGCCGAGGATGCGCAGTTCGGTGGCCATCCTATTCCGCCGTGTTGATGCGGCGTGCGCGGACTGCGGCGGCAAGTTGATTGAGCAACGTTTCCGTGTCGTTCCAGCCGATGCACGCGTCCGTTACCGAAACACCATATTCCATCGGCTTGCCGACGGTGATCTCCTGGCGTCCCGGATTGAGGTGGCTTTCCACCATCACGCCGATGATGCGCGAGTCGCCGGCCGAAATCTGCGCGGCGACATCGGTGGAAACGTCCATCTGCTTTTGATATTGCTTGCTCGAATTGGCATGCGAAAAATCCACCATCACACGCGGTGCCAAGCCGGATTTTGCCAATTCCTTGCACGCGAGATCGACGCTGGCCGCATCGTAATTCGGCGTCTGTCCGCCGCGCAGGATAACGTGACAGTCTTCATTGCCGCCGGTGGAAACAATGGCGGAATGCCCGCCTTTGGTCACCGACAGGAAATGATGCGGCGCGGATGCAGCCTTGATGGCATCGACCGCAATCTTGATATTGCCGTCGGTGCCATTCTTGAATCCTACCGGGCAGGAAAGCCCCGAGGCCAGCTGGCGATGCGATTGCGATTCGGTGGTGCGCGCGCCGATGGCACCCCAGGCGATAAGGTCGGCCAGGTATTGCGGTGAGATCAGGTCGAGGTATTCGGTCGCCGCCGCCAGCCCCATTTCATTGATGGCCAGCAGAAGCTTGCGCGACATGCGCAGCCCCTTGTTGATGTCGAAGCTGTCGTTCATGTCGGGATCGTTGATGAAACCTTTCCAGCCCACGGTGGTGCGCGGCTTTTCAAAATAGACGCGCATGACGATGGTCAGGTCCGGCTCCAGTTGCAGCCGCAGCGCCTGCAGGCGCGTGGCGTATTCGATGGCGGCGTCATAGTCGTGAATTGAGCACGGGCCGACAATCACCAGCAGGCGGTCATCGCCGCGGTGCATGATGCGGTGGATTTCTTCACGCGCGCGGTATACGGTCGTCGACGCTTTTTCGGTGACGGGAAATTCCCGCATGAGATGCGCCGGCGGCGAAAGCTCCTTGATGCCGCGAATGCGCAAGTCGTCTGTGTTGTAGGCCATGTCGGGTTCCGCTTTGACTAGTTGGAGGTTCGATTTGCTGTTGGTCATGTTGTACCTGCCTATTTTGCCGTGTCCTGCCTATGCCGGCGGGGATAAACCATTTCGGCGAAAAAAAACCGCCGGTTTGGATGCCGGCGGTTTTTTGAAAATCTGGTGCATTTAAACGCTGAGCACTAGCCTTTCTCCGCCTGAGGCATCGAAAAATAGAAGTACCAGAAATAAAATGCGCGAATGTTCATGACTCGATACTAGCAGGGTTTTTGCGGGCGAGGCAAGCCGGCTTTAAGCGGACGCCTTGAAAACCAGTGAGACACCGTTGTTGCACCAGCGCTGGCCCGTGGGTTGCGGCCCATCGGTAAACAGATGGCCATGGTGGCCGCCGCAGCGCGCGCAATGATATTCGGTGCGCGGATAGATCATCTTGAAATCGGTTTTTTTCTCGAACGCACCGGGCAAGGTGGTGAAAAAACTCGGCCAGCCTGTGCCGCTGTTGTATTTCATGTCAGATGAATACACCGGCAGGTCGCAACCGGCACAGTGAAACACGCCGGCGCGTTTTTCGTGATCCAGTGGGCTGGTGCCTGAACGTTCGGTGGATTCGTCGCGCAGCACCGCATATTGCGCGGGTGTCAGGCGTTTTTTCCATTCCGCATCCGGCAGCGTGAGTTTTTCGATTTTCGGCGCGGCCTGGTTGGCTTTTTGCAGCGCGGCCTTCGCCTGCTCGGGGGCAACGCGGTCTTGCGCCTGCGCGACGTTGGCCAATGTGGATGCGCTGCCCGCCGTGCCTAATGCGAACAGGTTTTGCAGGAAGTTGCGACGTTTCATGTGATTGTCCCGTTGGAAATGGAATATGCGGAATACACCGGCTCTGTGGGATTAGGTCGTCCCCGAGGTGAAAAGTTTACATAGCCTGTACGAGTGACAGCGCCCGACGGTTGCAGGCAGTCCGCAAACTAGCCTGTGCCGCCGACCGTTAGCCCCTCGATACGCAGCGTCGGCTGTCCTACGCCCACCGGCACACTCTGGCCTTCCTTGCCGCAGACGCCGATGCCTGAATCGAGCTGCATGTCGTTGCCGATCATGCTGATGTGCTTCAGCGATTCAATGCCATTGCCGATCAGGGTTGCGCCGACCACCGGATAGGAAATTTTCCCGTCCTCGATCATGTAGGCCTCGGAAGCGGAGAACACGAATTTGCCGTTGGTGGTATCCACCTGGCCACCGCCAAAATTGGCCGCGTACAGGCCGTGCTTCACGCTGGAAATAATTTCTTCGGGCGACTTGTCGCCACCCAGCATCAACGTATTGGTCATGCGCGGCATGGGGATGTGTGCATAGGATTCGCGGCGGGCGTTGCCGGTGACGGGCACACCCATCAGGCGCGCATTGAGGGAATCCTGCATGTAGCCTTTCAGCACCCCATTCTCGATGAGCACGTTGCGCTGGGTGAGGTTGCCCTCATCGTCCACATTCAGCGAACCGCGGCGGTCGGTAATGGTGCCGTCGTCGATCACGGTCACGCCGGGTGCGGCAATACGCTCGCCGACGCGCCCGGAAAATACCGAGCTTCCCTTGCGATTGAAGTCACCTTCGAGGCTGTGGCCCACCGCCTCATGCAGCAGGATGCCGGGCCAGCCCGAGCCCAGGACGACCGTCATTTGCCCAGCCGGTGCCGGTTTCGCGTCAAGGTTTATCAGCGCTTCACGCACGGCCTGTCGCGCAATTTCTCGCAACACGTCGTCTGAAAAATAGTGGTAATCGTAGCGTCCGCCACCGCCGGTGCCGCCCTGCTCGCGGCGTCCGTTTTGTTCGGCAATGACGGTGAGGCCGATGTGAACCAGCGGGCGCACGTCCGCCGCCATCACGCCGTCGTGGCGCGCCACCATGACCACATCAAATTCACCCGAGAGCCGCGCCATGACTTCCTTGACCCGCGGGTCGATGGCACGGGCAAATTGTTCGAGGCGCTCGAGGATACGGACTTTCTCGGCATCGGAAAAACTGGAGACGGGATCGGTCGGCGTGTACAGCGCGCGGCCTGGCCTGGCCTTGGGCGGCACGGCCTTGCCGGCACTGCCGTTGGCACCGGCCCGCGCGATGCTGCGTGTGGCGGCCGCCGCAGCGGACATCGCTTCCGGGCTGATGTCGTCCGAATAGGCGAAGGCAGTTTTCTCACCGGCGACGACGCGCACGCCGACACCCTGGTCGATATTGAAACTGCCCGATTTGACGTGTCCTTCTTCCAGGCTCCAGCCTTCGGATCGCGAATATTGGAAGTAGAGATCGGCGTAATCGGCATCGTGCGTGAGGATTTCATTGAATACCGATTCAATGGCGCGCTCATCGACGCCATAGGGCGCCATCAATGTGGACTGGGCAATGCTGTAAGGAGTGGCGGACATGGGGCCTTGGGGGAAGCGGGGAATCCGCAGGAGCGGGGTGAAGAACTCAGACAACAATTATCGCAGAGGGTTGGGACGCTTCAGCGCCTTTGCAAGGTGAGCAAGGCGATTTTGCCGGGGCAGCATCGATTTTGAAGTTAAAACTCCAGCACTGGCGCGCGTTTCTGGCCATTTTCAGCCGCACAAGCGCGCCAGTGCTGGAGTTTACCTTTAAATATTCGCGAGCCGGCCGAAAAACTGTTATTTCCGGCGCCACTCCGTCACGCCGCCCGGTTTGTCTTCCAGCACCACGCCCATGGCGTCGAGTTGTTTGCGAATGGCGTCGGCAGCAGCAAAGTCCTTCGATTTCTTGGCGGCGTTGCGGTCGTTGATCAAATCTTCAATCACGCCGTCCCCGCCCATGCTACCGGCGGCCTCACCGGCCACGAACGCCGCTGGATCGGACTGCAGCAAACCGATTTGCCCGCCTAATGCCTTCAGCAATCCTGCGAGCCTGCCCGAACCGGTTTTGCGCACTTCATCGCGAAGTTCGTACAGCACCGCGAATGCGATCGGCGTATCGAAATCGTCCAGCATTGCCGCGCGAAAACGAGCGGCGTACGGGTCGTTCCAGTCGATGGCCGCCGCTTCAGGCGGAACGTCCTTCAATACCCGGTAAATGCCCATCAACGAATTGGCGGCATCGACCAGCGTTTCATAGGTGTAATTGATCTCGCCGCGATAATGGCCGCGCAACAGGAAAAAGCGCACTTCCTCGCCGCCGCGCACCGGGTTCAGCTTGTTCAGCACTTCTCGCGCCGTGAAAAAATTTCCCAGCGATTTCGACATCTTTTCACTATCGAAATTGAGGAACGCTGCGTGCATCCAGATATTGACGAACGAATGCCCCAGCGCGCCCTCGCTCTGCGCGATTTCATTCTCGTGATGCGGAAACTGCAGGTCCCAGCCGCCACCGTGGATGTCGATGCGATCGCCCAGCTCCGCCTTGCACATGGCCGAGCATTCGATATGCCAGCCGGGCCGGCCACCACCAAAAATCGACGGCCATTGCGGCTCATGCGGCTTGGCCGCTTTCCATAGCGCGAAATCCAGCGGATCGCGCTTGTTGTTGTCGACGACAACTCTCTCACTCGACTGGAGATCATCGAGGTTACGGCGCGATAACTTTCCGTAACCGTCGAATTTGCGCACGGCAAAGTAAACGTCGCCGTTCGGCGCGCGATAGGCGATGCCCTTGTCCTCGAGCACCTTGATGAGGTCCAGCATCCCCTGTATGTGATGCGTGGCGCGCGGCTCCAGCGTCGGCCGCTCCAGTTTCAGTCGGTCGAAATCCTCGTGCATGGCTGCCGTCATGCGCACCGTCAGCGCGTCGATAGGTTCGCCGTTCTGGTTGGCGCGCTCGATGATCTTGTCGTCGATGTCCGTCACGTTGCGCGCATAGCGGACCTCGTAACCGATGGCCTTCAGCCAGCGGAAAATCATGTCGAAAACGGAAAAGGTACGGGCATTGCCGATGTGGAAAAAATCGTAGACCGTCGGGCCGCAGACGTACATGCTGACCTTGCCGGGCTCGATGGGCACCAGCATTTCTTTTTTTCGCGTGAGTGTGTTGTAGATGGTTTGCATGAGTTGGAACCGTGAAGAAATGAGGTGGCCCTGATTTGGACAGGATGTTCAGGCAGGCTGGGCCTCGGCTGAACTAGGACAGCGATGGGGTGTCGCAGGCTAGGCGTTGCGTGAACCGAAGCGCACTTCGATCAGGACGCCGGCGCGAACCCGGAAGATCAGCAACATCGCGCCGGAGCGGCGCAAAGCAGGCGTTTTTCACCGGCGGCCCTGAAGGCGGCTGTGGCGATAAAGTGCACAGATAATGTGCGGCGGGACGTGTGACGAGAGTTCATTCTTGGTAGAATACGGGCTATTCGACGCGAAAGTGTTTTTTATTAAATTCAATGAATTATAACAGAATGCTCATCACGACCTTCGCTCGCAGCCTGCGTTTGTGCAGCCATTCATTACTCGGCCTGTTGGTCGGTTTCGCCGTCTCCGTTCACGCGGGGCCGGCCGAAGATACCAAGGAAGCTACGCGCCTTTACCAGCAAGGCAAACTTGATCCTGCACTCGCCAGGATCAACGCCGCGCTGGCGCAACAGCCCAAGGATGCGCAAGGCCGGTTCCTGAAGGGCCTGATTTTCACCGAGCAGAAAAAGACCGCGGAAGCGATCCAGATTTTCACCGGCCTCACGGAAGATTATCCGGAGTTGCCTGAGCCGTATAACAACCTTGCCGTGCTGTATGCGAGCCAGGGCAATTACGACAAGGCCAAGGCCGCGCTGGAACTCGCCATCCATACCCATCCCAGCTACTCCACCGCCTACGAAAACCTGGGCGATATCTACGCGCAGCTGGCACGCCGTTCGTACGACAAAGTGCTGCAACTCGACAAGACCAACACCTCCGCGCAAAGCAAGCTCGCGATGGTGAAGGATCTGTTCAATCCGCCGTCAAAGGGATCGCCGCCGGTGACCGTCGCCGCGGTTGAGCCGCCGAAGTCAACGCCTTCCACCGCTGCGGTAAAGACCGAGCCGCTCAAACCGAACACAGCCTCGGCCACACCAACGAAAACAGAGCCGGTCAAGGTCACACCCGTTACTGCAACGTCCGGCAAGGCTGACGCACAGGTCACCGCAGCCGTGCAATCGTGGGCAAAGTCGTGGGCTGCCAAGGATGTGCCCGGTTATCTCGGCTCATATGCACCTGACTTCGAAACGCCCGATGGCCTCGCGCGCGGCGCGTGGGAAGCGCAACGCAAGGAGCGCATCGAAAGACCAAAATCCATTTCGGTGGACGTGAAGATTTCGAAAGTCACCGTCAAGGGCGATGAAGCGACGGTCGTATTCCGCCAGGCCTATCGCTCGGATGCCGTGAAGAGCAACAACACCAAGACCTTGAAAATGGTGCGTTCCGGTGACAAATGGCTGATTCGCTCCGAGCGCGCAGGGTCGTAAAAGACGTTTCGCAATTACAGTGAACACATCGGCTCCAAAGTGAAAAAACCGTTGCGCGTGTCACGTATTGCTTCAGTGTTGCTGCTGGCCGGGATTACTGCCAGCCCGATTGCCACCAGTAATTTTGCCGGTGCGCAGACCACCTCGATGATGTCGGTGGCGTTCAGCAATGAAGTCGAAGCCTCGCTGGTGCGCGCGCTTGAAAAGCTGAAAGTCGGCGGCATCCAGCCGGCACTGCGTGAACTCGATGCGACGCTCGCCAAAAACCCCAATTTCCGCCTGGGCCACCAGATGAAGGGCGACCTGCTGATGGCGCAGGCCGGCTCGCCCGTCGCGTTTGGCGGCGGTAGTAGCCAGCCGGAGCTGGTCGCCAGCCTGCGCGATGAAGCGAAGGTGCGATTCAATCGCTACTTCGATGCGCCACCCCCCGAGTCGCTGCCCACTGCCCTGCTGCAACTGGCGCCGTCGCAGCAGCACGCCCTGCTGCTGGACAGCGAAAAATCACGCATCTACGTTTTCCAGAATGTCGATGGCCAGCCGCGCTACCTCGCGGACTTCTATATTTCCGGCGGCAAGAATGGTTTTGAAAAAGATCGCGAAGGCGACCAGCGCACACCACTGGGCGTGTACCACATCACCTCGCGCATGGGCAAAGAGAAGCTCACCGATTTCTACGGCCCCGGCGCATTTCCGCTGAACTACCCCAACGAATGGGACAAGCGGCTGCACAAGAATGGCTCGGGCATCTGGATCCACGGCACGCCCTCGACCACCTACAGCCGCCCGCCGCGCGCCAGCGACGGCTGCGTCGTGCTGACCAACGATGACTTTGCGGCCATCTCGAAATACATCGAGCCGGGCGTCACGCCCATCGTGATCGTGCCGACGGTGAAATGGCAGTCGCCCGAAAAATGGCAGGAATTCCGCGGTGAATTTTCCAATACGCTCACCCAGTGGAAGGCCGACTGGGAAAGCCTGCGCATGGACGGCTACCTGGCGCATTACTCGAATAAATTCGACGCCGAGGGCAAGGACATCCGCGACTGGAACGCCAGCAAGCGCCGCATCAATGCCGGCAAGAACTACGTGAAAGTTGATATTTCCAATCTCTCCGTATTCGAATATCCCATCACGCCCGGCACCCCGCCGATGGTGATGGTGACATTCGACCAGGATTACAAAAGCAGCAACAACGCTGCAAAAATGAAGAAGCGCCAGTACTGGCAGCGTGAAGATGGCCGCTGGAAGATAATCTACGAGGCAGCGGCTACATAAATGGCGCCTTCATAATTGGTGCCTTCATCGTTACCGCGCTTATAATTTCGCCGCGCACTCGCGCCGACCTGTGTGTCCTCAATAAAGTCTTACCGTTTTTCTGCAACCGTTCTGTTCTACATTCCCAGGAGTAAATTCAATGATCCGTTCCATCCCCTCTTTCTCCGCCGTTTCGTGCGCTGTGTTCGCCTCGTTGTTCATGACGGCTGCCCTCGCCCAGAAACCTGCTGAAGCTCCCGCCAAGGTGGCTGCCAAAGCCACCGGCAAAACCTCTGCCTGCAAATTTGACGATAAAGGAAACACCGCAATGAAAGTAAAACTCACCACCAGCATGGGCCCCATCGTGCTCGAACTGAACAAGGAAAAAGCGCCCCTCTCCACCGAGAACTTCATCAAGTACGTTGAGAGCGGCCACTACAACGGCACGATTTTCCATCGCGTCATCGGCAATTTCATGGTCCAGGGCGGCGGGTTCGACAAGAACATGGCGCAAAAGCCGACCAACGCACCGATCAAGAACGAAGCCACCAACGGCCTGAAGAATGACAACTACACCGTGGCCATGGCGCGCACCGGCGTGGTCGATTCGGCCACCGCGCAGTTCTTCATCAACGTCAGCAACAACGATTTCCTGAATCACTCGGGCCCGGCCAACTATGGCTACGCCGTATTCGGTAAAGTGGTTGAAGGCCAGGATGTGGTCGACAAGATCAAAGGTGTGAAGACCGGTGCCAAGGGCATGTTCCCCACCGACGTACCGCAGGAAACGGTCATGATCGAAAAGGCAGAATGCATCCAGTAATTGGGGGCAAGACAAAATAATGAAGGGCGGCCTCGTGCCGCCCTTTCTGTTTTATAGTCATCGCATGACCACACTTTTTATCTCCGACCTGCATCTGTGCGAAGAGCGGCCCAGCATCAGCGCCCTCTTCGCGCAATTCATGAACGACATTGCGCCGGGCGCGAAGGCGCTTTACATCCTCGGTGATTTATTCGAACACTGGCTGGGCGACGACCAGCTCGATCATGATCCGCTGGCGCGTGACGTGGCGTCACGACTCGCCAAACTGGCCGCCGAAGGTACAGAGATTTTCTTCATGCACGGCAATCGCGACTTCGTTGTCGGGCCGCGCTTTGCCAGCGAAGCCGGACTTACCTTGCTTGCCGACCCGACGGTGATCACGACCGGCGATGATCGCTTCCTGTTACTGCATGGCGATACGCTTTGTACCGACGACGTGGCCTACCAGCAATTTCGCAAGCAGGTGCGCAATCCCGCATGGCAGGCCGTGGCACTCGCCAAACCGTACGCGGAACGCGAGCAGATCGCGCGCTCGATCCGCCAGCGCAGCGACGTCGAGAAATCGATCAAGGCCGAAGCCATCATGGATGTAAATGCGGACGCGGTCTCAGCGGCGTTTGCGGAACACCAATATCCCATCATGATTCACGGACACACACACCGCCCCGCGAAACACGAATTGATTGTCGATGGACAGACATGTATCAGATGGGTGCTGCAGGACTGGCATGACTTTGGTGGCTATCTTGCGATGACCGGGGCACACAACACGCTCACCGCCCATTTGCTGGGCGCCAATACGAACTAGTTTGCGGCCAGGCCGCGCAGCAGGTCCGCCTGGATGTCGCTCACATCTTCCAGGCCCACGGCAATGCGCAGCAGCCCTTCCGCGATGCCCGACGCATTGCGCTCCACCTGCGAGATGCGCGCATGCGTCGTGGTCGCCGGATGCGTGACGGTGGTTTTGGTGTCACCGAGATTGGCGGTGATCGAAATCATCCGCAGCGAATCCACCAGCCGCCATGCGGCTTCACGCCCACCGTTGACTTCAAACGACACGACCGCACCCTGCGATGTGGCCTGGCGAAACGCCAATGCATATTGCGGATGCGATTCGAGACCGGCGTAATACACTTTTGTGACCTGCGGCAGTGATTGCAGCCATTGCGCCAGCAGGAACGCCGAACGCGATTGCGCTTCGACGCGCA
>JBDTWS010000055.1:0-20917 GCA_040006575.1 Betaproteobacteria bacterium | reverse complement strand
GGTCTTGTCCTGCCGCAGTTGGCGGATGAGGTTCAGCACGGCCGGCATTTCATCCGCGCTCATGCCGGCGGTGGGTTCGTCGAACATGAATACCTGCGAATCCAGCGCCATCAGCATGGCGACTTCAAGCTTGCGCTGGTCGCCGTGCGACAGGCTGGCGACATCGCTGGCGGCTTTCGCGTCTAGCGAAACCGAGTGCAGGATTTCATGCGCGCGTTCGGTCAGCGCACGATGATCACTCCAGATGCTCCACAAATTGAGACCACGCCGATGTGCACCTTCGCGCGTGGCCTGCACAGCAACACGAACGTTTTCCAGCACGCTCAAGTTGGGAAATAGATTGGTGAGCTGGAACGCGCGGCCCAGTCCTGCACGCGTGCGCGCCGATGCGGACAGGCCCGAAAGATCGCGACCGTTCAGCGACACGCTGCCGCTGGTCGCCTTGAGTTGGCCGGAGATGAGATTGAAATACGTGGTCTTTCCCGCGCCGTTCGGACCGACAATCGCCGTCAGCGTGCCGGGCTCGAAGCTGCAGCTCACACCGTTGACGGCCACGTGCCCGCCGAAGCGGATCGTCAGGCCGGTGGTCGTCAATACACCCATAACGCTAGCGTGTTTCCTTTGCAGGAACTGCCGGCGGGGCTGATTTGGCGGCAGTCGCGCCCGCCGACAATTGCTCAACCATGGCAACAATCGCCGTCATCTGCGGCGCTGATTTTTTGGCGTAATTCGGATCGTCATAACCCCACCAGTCCCAGCAGCTATTGACCGCCTTGGCGCCTGTCTGCGGATACAGCACGACGATATTGTTCGCGTCGGCCCAGCGATTGAAGCCGGCGTTACGAACGAATTCCTGTCCCACATCCGCAACGTTCTGCTTGCAGCCATGCAGTGCAACGTGCACGCGGCATTTGGCACCGGCCGCACAGGTTTTCGGCACGTACACCCAGCCGCTTGCACCCATCCCGTGGCCCGTGACAAATGTACTTTGATCGAATTCCGTCAGCGTGCCGTCGGCCGTCTTGCCGCGTGGCGCAAGCGGGCCGTACAAATGCTGCAGCATGGCGCCGGCCATGTCGAAACCGCAATTGTTGATGAATGGTGAAGCCTTGGTCGTGCAGGTTGCGCCATAGTCATCCGTGACCACGGCATGCTCGGCCTCGATGTCTTTCTTGAGGACGACGTTGGCGGGCGGCAGGTAGTTCAGGTAATACGCCTGCAGGTCGGTGGAAGTCGACTGTCCGACCACGCTGTCTTTTGCGCCGGTGAAAATATAAACCTTTGACGCAGCGAGATTGGAAGTTGCATCGATGGCGCCGGCCTTTGCCCACTCGTTGGTTGTTTTCACCAGGTCGGCCACGGGAATGGATGATTTACCCAGGCAACGGCTGATCGCGCTCAGCACTGAACTCTCGGCGCAGTTGTACGGCCCCCCCGCCACCACACCGGCACCCTTCCTGAACACCGAGGAATAGGCGACATGCAATTGCACTGCCATGTAGCCGCCTGAGGAAACACCCGAAACGGTTGTCTGCGCCTTGTCGATATTCAATTGCGGCAGGGGTGCGGCGCCGGCCGTGGCGATGAGCAATAGCAGCGGTGCAACGGCGATGTATTTCTTCATGTTCATTCTGGTTTCCTCAACGTTTATTCCTGATCGGCACATTCATTTCTTCCGCCTTGATTTCGCGCACCAGCTCCGGCACGGCCCACGACAGCGCAGGATCGATTTTCACCCGGAAGTGATACATGCTCTGCAGCGCCTGGTGATCTTCTTTGCGAAACGTCATCTTGCCTTTCGGCGTTTCAAAATCCATGCCTTCCATATTCTTGATCAAAGTCTCGGTGCTGGTATCGCCTGCTGTTTTTTTCAACGCAGTGACAATCGCCATCGCCGCAGAAAATCCGCCCGCGGTAAAAAAATCCGGCGGCGTTTTGAATTTGGCCATGTGACGATTCACCATCGAGCCATTCACCGGATTCTTGGGAATGTCGTAGTAGTAATACGTGGCCCCTTCCATGCCGGGGAAATTCTTGTACACCGACATGGCAGGAAGAATGTTGCCGCCCGTCACGATTTCGATTCCATAGCGCTTCAGGTCCAGGTCGGCGATCTTGAACGGATTTCCGCCGGCCCAGATGATCCAGATCAGTTTGCGGCCGGGCTTGTCCTTCAGCTTGTCGATGATGCGTTGTGCGCCGGCCGTGAAATCGGTGGTAGTGGCGGGCAGGTATTCCTCATGCACGATCTTTGCCTGCTTCAGCGCGTCCTTGAACGCCTTTACCCCGTCGCGTCCGAACGCGTTGTCCTGGCCCAGCGTGGCAATGCTGACACCCGCCTTGTCCTGAACCACCGCGTTCGATATCGCATCCTGTGAACTGTTTCGCGCGGTACGGAAAATGTAGCGGTTCCATTTTTCGCCGGTAATGGAGTCCGCTACTGCCGGTTCGATAAGCAGGATCTTCTTGTATTCCTCGGCCACCGGCAGCATCGCCAGCGAGGAGCCCGACGCGGTCGCGGCTACGGCCAGGTCGACCTTGTCATCGGCGTAGGCAGCGGCGAGCTGCGCTTTGGCGACATCGGGCTTGCCCTGGCTGTCGCGTTCGATCACCACGATCTTTCGCCCCGCAACGGTCATGGTGCCACTGGTGCCGAAGTCGAGGCCCATCTGGAAACCGGTCTGAGTCTGCTTGACATAGGCCTCGAGCGGCCCGGTCTTGTCGTAGATGAAAGCGATACGAATGTCCTTCGTCTGCGCGGCCAAGTGGCTGCTGCCCACCAATGACAACAACGCTGCGAATACAAAAGCGCCAATCCGGAAACAGGTTTTCATTTATTTCTCTCCTCGTGTGAAGCGGATTCGCAGACCCTCTTGAGTTACCCGGGGTCCGTCGCGCCACTCTCATTGTCGACCAGAAATCCATCCTGCTGCATGCCGCTGCGGCGCTCACCGGCGAATTTGCATGGCTTGCATCGCGCCAAATTCTTTGTTACGATTAATTCAACAACTAATGAATTTTAGCGCAACCGCCCTCAAAACAACAAGCGAAACAAGCGCCAAGCAATCGCAAAGCACTGCGAAACAAGCGCGACGCAATCGCAAAACAGGCCGGCGCATTCGATTCAACAAAAAAAGTTTTGCAAAAAACCCGCAGGAAAACCGAGGAGAAAGTCATGAAGATCAAGTCAATGAGCGCCGCTATTGCGGCGATGCTTGTCGGTGCCGGATCCGCCTATGCACAGCAGGCCCCCGCACCCGCCGTACCCCCGTCCGCAAAAACCGACGACGCCGAAAAAGTCGAAGTTGTCACCGTGACGGCGCGACGCCGTGAAGAGCTGATCCAGGACGTGCCGGGCGCCGTCACCGCGTTTTCGGGTGCGCAGCTGGACAAGGCCGGCATTCCCGATATCACCGCGCTTACCGACCTCGTTCCGAATACCACGCTGAAAACGTCGCGCGCCACCAACACGACGCTGACCGCTTTCATCCGCGGTATCGGCCAGCAGGATCCCGTGGCCGGCTATGAACAGGGTGTCGGCATTTACCTCGACGACATTTACCTGGCCCGCCCGCAAGGCGCGCTGACCGATATTTACGATCTGGCGCGCATCGAAGTGCTGCGCGGCCCGCAAGGCACGCTGTACGGACGCAACACCATCGGCGGCGCGGTCAAATACGTTACGCGCAAGATTTCCGACAAACCTGAATTGAGCCTCAAGGGCACCATCGGCAGCTTTGGCGAGCAGGATCTGGTGATCAAGGGCAGCATGCCGGTCTCGGATATGTTCAAGATCGGCGGCACCATCGCCACGTTTAACCACGACGGCTACGGAAAGAATCTCCTGACCGGCGGCGAGAACTACAACAAGGACGTGCTGGCCGGCCGCATTAGCGCCGAGTTCACCCCCAATGCTTCGCTGTTCATTCGCGTTGCCGCGGATCGCACGGTAGATGATTCACTGCCGCGCCAAGGCTATCGCCTCACCGTAGGGCCGGCACCGGGCAATGATCCGATTTTGTCGGGCAGGTTTGATACACGCTCCAACCTGAACACGGTGCTGGGCCATGCGCAGCAAGTCGTCACCCACGGCGAATCGCTGCTGGTCGACTGGGCCATCGATCCCACGCTGTCATTCAAATCCATTACCGCCAGCCGTGCCGACAAATCGTACGCGCCGATCGATTTTGATTCGCTGAGCACGCCGCTGTTTGAAGCGCCCGCCATCTACACCAACAAGCAGCGCAGCCAGGAATTCCAGCTCACCTATACCGGCACCAAATGGCAGGGCGTGGCGGGTGCGTACTACATGAAGGCCAATGCCTTCAATGAATTCGACGTGCTGTTCAACGCTTCCGGCGGACTCTCGCTTTACACGCGTGACGATATCGACTCCAAGACCTGGGCCGTATTCACCGATGCCAGCTATAGCGTCACCGACGCGTTCAACATCAATATCGGCGGTCGCTACACCAATGACCAGCGCGAAGCGGCCATCTTCAAACGCACTTACCTGGGTTTGACTGGCTCCCCCACCCTGGGCAATCCGTCGGCCGTCGGCCTTGCCGCCAATACCGATCTCGGCAAGGATGTCCTGAGCCGCACCGATACCAAGTTCACGCCAAAGATCGGCTTCGGCTGGAAATTCGCTCCGGAACACAATGTGTATGCCACCTATTCCGAAGGCTTCAAGGGTGGCTTCTTCGATCCGCGCATGGACCTGGGCGGCAATCCCAACAGCGCACCTTCCCTGGTGAAACGCAAGGGTGTCGAACCCGAGCAGGTCAGCACGTATGAAATGGGCCTGAAGTCGACATTCAACCGTGGCCGCATCCAGACCAATGCGGCGGTGTTCTTCACCGATTACAAGGACGTGCAGATTCCGGGCTCAATCCCGACATTCGACGCCGCCGGCAACGTCGTCGGCTTCGCCGGCAACGTGACCAACGCCGGCAAGGCCAAGATCAAGGGCCTGGAGCTGGAAGCGATCGCACGCATTACCGATTCATTCTCGGTGAGCGGCATGGCTGGATTTATCGACGCCAAGTACAAGGAATGGCTGGTGGCCAACGGCTTGACCGGCGCCGCAGCGGCACTGATCAATGTCGCGGGCTCGGCCGAATTCCAGAACACCCCGAAGCGGTCCGCCAGCGTGACGGCAACCTACGACATGCCGCTGCCGATGTTCGGCCGGGATGGTGGCCTGTCCTTTTCCAACACGCTCTCGTACAAGAGCCGCGTGTACCAGACGGAATTCGTGCGCCCCACCGGCATCGCCGCAACGGACGCGCTGATACCGGCAAACCTGATGCTCGCGCAGGAAGGGTATGCGCTCTGGGATGCGGGCCTGGTCTGGACCAGCCGCGACGGCAAGCTGCAACTGGGCCTGACGGGACGCAACCTGACCGACAAGCGCTACAAGGTCGCGGGCTATAACTTCGTCAGCTTCTTCAACACCGTCACCGCGTTCTACGGCGATCCGCGCATCGTCAAGGGCACGATCACGATCAAGTTCTGATGCGGGATTACTGGCGGCGTCCGGCAACGGCGCCGCCGGTTTTCTTCGCGGGATGCCGTCCGGCACGAGGGCCACACAGGCTGCGAAAGCCGGCAGCACAGTACTCAACCATGCGCGGCTCAATGGAGGCGAGGTCATCGGAACGGCAGCGTCCGCCACTGACGCGGTCCAGCCGTCCGGTACGTGACAGCGCCAGCGTGAGCGAACCGGTCAGGAAATGAAAACACCAGAACAGTTCTTCCTCACGGGCTTCCGGGAGCGCACGTTTCACCACGGCGATCAACCTATGCACCAGCGGATCGAAATACGACATGATGGACTGCGCGACGTGCGAAGCATCGTTGTTGACCAGCGCGATCAGGCGAAAGTAATTTTTCCAGCCGTCATCGCCTTTGCGTGCACGTTCGAGCAGCGGAATGACAAACGCGGCCACTGCGCCTTCGACGGTCACCTGGTCGCCCGATTCGGCTTCGTACAGGTCGAAGGCCTCCATGCGTTCGGAAAACACCAGCTCCGCACGCCGCTCGAGCACTGCATCGAACAATCCCTGCTTGGTGGCGAAATAATAATGCGCCAGTGCCGCGTCGAGATTGGCCAGTTCCGCCACCTCGCGCATGGTCACGCCGTCGAAGCCGCATTTGGAAAAGAGATCTTCGGCCGCATCGAGGATCCGATCCGCGGCCACCACGCTGCCGTCCACTTTGCGCGGCCTGCCGACGGTGGCGCGTTTGGGCTTGGCTTTGGATTGGGCCTTGGCCGTCGGCCTCGCGACCGCGGCGCTCGCGCCCGACATCTTCGCAAGCTTCGGCCTGCCGGCGCGCGCGCTGGTCATCCTGGTGGTTGCCTTGGCAGGAGCGGGGTCAACGCGAGTCGTATTTTTCTTGCGCGAAAGTTTCATCGGGGTTCGACCTCGAAAAGCTGCGGCGCTGTTGCCGCCGTGACATCACGGTTCTTATGCGATGCGGTAAATATGTGTGACTGCCGCGTCGCCTGCGAATCTGTCCATTCTAATTGCTTAATCCGCGAAACGGCGCTGTGATGAACTATGTCGATGTGTTTTACCGAAGCGACGATGGACTGAAACTCTATGCGCGCGATTATCCCGGGCCACAACGCGATTCGCCGGTGATCCTGTGCCTGCCGGGCCTCACGCGCAACAGCAAGGATTTCGCGGCACTGGCGGACAACCTGTCTGCCGCCTATCGCGTCATCTGCCCGGACCAGCGCGGCCGCGGCCGCTCGCAACGCGATACCAATGCCGCCAACTACCATCCGGAGCGTTACGTGCAGGACATGCGTACGTTGCTGGATGTGCTGCGCATCGAGGCCGTGGTACTGATCGGCACATCGCTCGGCGGCCTGATGGCCATGATCCTGATGGCGCGCGATGCAGCCCGCGTGCGCGCGGTGGTAATCAACGACGTGGGGCCTGAAGTGGACCCACGCGGATTGGCGCGTATCGCGGCTTACGTCGGCAAAACGGCGCCCGTGCGCGACTGGGACGCCGCAGCCGAGCTGACGGCATTTACCAATGGCGTGGCGTTTCCGGGTTACGGGGATGCCGAATGGCGCGCCATGGCGCGCGACCTCTTCGTGCAGGAAGAAACCACGCCGGTACTCGACTACGATCCCAACATCGCGCAGGGCATTGCGGCAGGAACCGCGGCGCCGAACCTGTGGCCGCTGTTTGAACGCGCCGACAAACCGGTGCTGGTCATCCGCGGCGAATCCTCCGATATCTTGTCCGCGGAAACGCTGGCAGAAATGACGCGGCGGGTGCCGCACCTGGTGGCGCAAACCATCGACGGGCGAGGACACGCACCCACGCTGGCGGAGCCGCAGGCGAGTGAGGCGATCAAGACATTTCTTGCCGGATTGAGCTAGGCGAAAGGCACAGCCAGCCAACGACGCATGGGGCTAGAACGCCATTTGGCGCGGTTCTCCAGCCATTTTTTGCCTGTAAGGCCGCCGCATCAGCGGTGCCGGCCCGCATGCGCATAGCGGTGCGAGTTTGCGTCCTTGGGCCAAAGTGGCACGGTGTCGAGGTGGGCGTGGTCGGCATCGGTATTCGATACGGTCGTTACCACATGGTCCGCAGGATCAAATAATCCCAGCAGGTCGGCGACCGCGTTTCGAACATTTTTCTCGTTCGCGCCCTCACCCGCCGGCGCGCGCGCGCAATTCACTTGCACGCTCAGCGATGCGTCATCCAGATGCGATTCGATCGCCGCGTCACAGCCTGACGTCGGATCGAGCCGGTTCATCATCAGGACCCATGCCAGTACCCGTTGCAGTTCGTCCTGGTTGTCCAGCAGGTCCAGAGATTCGCTGCAACCGCGCAATTCGATTTTCAATGTCCGGTCATCCATTACCGAATCCTCCACATTCCTGTCTGCCCACAGATTACCCGCGGCCCAGCGCAGACCATATCGCGCCCATGCCGCACCAGACCGTCGTCGCAGTCCTATTTGGCTATAGGCGCAGGACTACAAGGATTTATTGCGCAAGCGGTTTTTGCGGATGCGGTAAAAACCGCAAAGTGGGAGTGGAAAAGCCGAAACTTGCGCCCCATGTACAATTCCCCGACTCTCATTTCCAGAATGTTCATGTACGCTGATTTTCGCGCGCTATGTTTGCTGGCCGGGCTTGCGGTTTTGGGCCACGCCTCTGCGCAGCCTCCGTCGCCTCCTCCCCCATCGCGCAACGCCATCGCGGCGCCGCCTTCGAGCGTGTCGGACGCGCCGATCTCGGCCACGGCCGAGGCCATCTATGGCGATGCCAAGCCGCGACTGCTGCAGATTCGCACGCTGCTGAACGCCGCCTCGCAAAAATCATCAACCGGTTCGGGCTTCCTGGTGAGCGAGGATGGGCTCGCGATAACCAACTATCACGTGGTCTCGCAACACGCGATGGAGCCGCAGACGTATCGCATGGAATATGTATCGGCCGACGGCAGCCGGGGCAAACTGAAGCTGCTGGCGTTCGACGTCGTCAACGATGTGGCGCTGGTGCAACTGGACAAGGGCGGCTGGAGCCACTTTGAATTCGATCCGCGCGCGCTGGCAGGAAAGCTGCCGCGCGGCGAGAAACTGTTCAGCCTGGGCAACCCGCTCGACATCGGCTTTGCCGTCATGGAAGGCAACTACAGCGGGCTGGTGGAACGCAGCTACGGCGAGCGCATTCACCTGTCCGGCCCGCTCAATCCCGGCATGAGCGGCGGCCCCACGCTGGATGGTTCATCGCGCGTGGCCGGTGTGAATGTCGCCAAATCCACGTCTGCCGAACAGGTCAGCTTCCTGGTGCCGGCCAAATATGCGGTCGCGCTGCTGAAACGGCCGCGCCTGCCTGAAGCACTCACCGGAAAAATCACCCGCGCCGAAATTACCCGGCAGGTCACCGAATGGCAGAACGCATTGTTTGCGGCACTTGAAAGCAAAGGTTTCAAGCCGACGGCCAACGGTCCCTACATCGTCCCCGAAAGTGCGACCGACTGGTTTACCTGCGGTGCGCGCACCAATGCCGATGCCAAGCCGAAACCGCTGGCGCGCGCCGATTCCGCCGGCTGCAGCATGCAGAACTGGCTGTTCCTCGCCGGTGACCTGTTCGCCGGCAACGTGTCCTTGTCGCGAACCCATTTCAGGACCGAGGACCTCAACAGTTTCCAGTTCGCCAAATTCATTTCGCAGAACGCCCATGTGCGCGGCGATGAAGTGAACCCGCGCCGCTTCACCGCACCCGCATGCCACGAAGATGTTTTCCAGGCCGACAGCGACGGCAAACATCCGAAGCTGCGGGTGATGTGGTGCGCCACCGCCTATCGCGACCTGGACGGCCTGTACAACACCACGCTTTTGGCAATTACGCAGGATCGCAGCGATGAGGCCGTAGCCGTAACGATGGCGTTGTCCGGCGTGACCTATGCTAACGCGATGCGCTTTGCAAAACGGTTCCTGGCCGAACTTCAGGTGAACCCATGAGCGAACCGTTCTGGGTCGAAGTGCTGGACCGGCACCAGAACGTGGTGTCGCGCCAGCGCGCGCATGACGGCAAGATGACCATCGGCCGCGCCTATGAAAACGACCTGATCGTCGACGACGCTTTTGTCGCGCCGCTGCATCTGAAAATCGGCTACGACGAAGAAGGCGTGCTGTGGATCGAAGACCTGGCCGCGCATGCGGCCAATACGGACGAATCGGAAACGGTGACACGCATGCTGGTCAATGCCGAAGCCGGCATTCGCATCGGCCACACCTCGCTGCGTGTGCGCACGCGCGCCTATGCGGTGCCGCCGGCGCTGGCCGTGGTGCAGCCGAAGAAAGTCCGGTTCATCGACAGCGACGAGGGACGCGGCTTCATGTTCGGCGCCGCCTTCATCGCGTTGTCCGTGCTGGCGACCTGGCTCACGCAGACCACCGAATTCAAGCTGGCCAATTACCTGCCGATCGCCGTGATCTTTCCGCTGGCGATGGTGGCGTGGGCCGGCGTATGGGCGCTGGTGACACGCATCATCACCTCGCAGGCGCAATTTGCGCGTCACGTGTTGATCGTCTTCGTGGTTCTGGTGGCGTTCTACTTTATCGATGTCGCCACCGACCTGATGGCCTACTCGATTGTCTGGCCCGCGCCGCAGCGCTGGTTGCCGATGGCCTCGTGGGCGGTGCTGGGCGCGTTGATATATGCGCACCTGGCTGTCATCACGCCACGGCATCGGCGGCTGGCCGGCGCACTCGTCGCGATCGTCACGGTGGTCGCGATCGGCGCGCATATTTCGCTGCGGCTGGAAAGTGACCGCACCCAGCCACAAAGAATTTCGGCCCAACTCATGCCTACGTTCCTGCTGGTGAAAGCGCCGTCAACACCTGACGCATTTTTCAAGGACGTGGATGCGCTGCGCCCGAGGCTGGAAGAGGCGAGCAAGAAGGAGCCGGTGTCGGGTGGGTCGGGGTTTGACGATTACGACTAGGGTTTGCCGGGGGATTTTCGCCGCGTAACACAGGCAAACTCCAGCATGTACGCGGCTTTCAGCGCACAAATGGCTTGCGAGGCGCCCTGGACATAGAGTTTTGTTTTTAAATTCGTGACTTCGCGATCACGGCGCACAGCAACTTATTCCACCGCGGTCAACTTCGCATACTGCAACGCCAGCCACTTCATGCCGTCGCTGCGAAACTTCACCTGCACCCGCGCATCCAACCCGCGCCCTTCGAAATTCACGACCACGCCTTCGCCGAATTTACCGTGCATCACATTCTGTCCAATGGCGAAGGGATGCTCATCCGGGCGTCGCGTTTCAAACCCGGCCCGTGAGGTATCGGGTATACCTTCGCGCCCGTAAACAGCGTCAGTTGAGCCGGCGCCATAACGGTTACCTCGCTCGGAGAATCCTTCCTCACCGTTGCTGCGTCCCTCGCGCCAGGCCGCACCGCCGCCTCCGCCACCACCACCACGCGCACCCCACGACTGTCCTGCATTGCGCGCCGCCGGGTACATCTGCTGTCCGGCGAGATAGCCTGCCTGCCGCTCCGGCACCACGATCCATTTGCACAGGGGCGCAGGAATTTCCTCGACAAAGCGCGAGACAATGCCGTAGCGCATCTGCCCGTGCAACATGCGCTGCCCCGCGAACGACAGGTAGAGGCGCTCTCGCGCACGCGTCAGCGCCACGTACATGAGACGCCGCTCTTCTTCCAGGCTTTCCAGGTCGTTCATGGAATTTTCATGCGGGAACAGGCCTTCTTCCAGCCCGCTCAAAAACACCGCGATGAATTCCAGCCCCTTGGCCGAGTGCACGGTCATCAACTGCAATGCGTCGTCATTGACACCGGCTTCATGTTCGCCGGCCTCGAGACTGGCATGCGTGAGGAAACCGACCAGCGCGGCATCCTCGCCCTCGTACTCTTCCTGGAACTGCGCCGTCGCATTGATCAGTTCGGCCAGATTTTCCAGCCGGTCGGCGCCTTCGCGTTCCGCGAGATAGTGCGCGCGCAGGCCGCTTTTTTCCATGCATTCGTCGGCCAGCTCCTGCAACGCGACCGCAGTCGAGGAGGCCTTGAGACTTTCACAAATTCGCAGGAACGCGCCGATCGCGGAGGCAGATCGCCCGGTAAGTTCACCCTTGGCAATTCCGGATGCGGCTGCCGCATAGAGCGACAGGCTGTGCCGCTGCGCCAGTTCCTGCACTAGCTCGACGGAACGTGCGCCGATGCCACGTGGCGGAAAATTCACCACGCGCGAAAACGCACCATCGTCGTCGGGATTCGCCGCGAGCCTCAAGTAGGCCAGCGCATGCTTGATTTCCTGGCGCTCAAAAAAACGCAGGCCGCCATAGACGCGATAAGACACGCCGGCGCGGAACAGCGCATGTTCGAGCACCCGCGATTGCGCATTCGAGCGATATAGCAGCGCCATGTCCACCAGCGCGGTGCCACTGCGATTGAGTGCCTTCACTTCCTCGATGATGAATTGCGCTTCATCGTTATCTGAAGCGCCGGCGAAAATGCGGATCGGCTCGCCCTTGCCTGCTTCGGTCCAGAGGTTTTTTCCCAGCCGCTCCTTGTTGTGCTGGATGACGGCATTGGCGGCATCGAGGATGTTGCCCTGCGAGCGGTAATTCTGCTCGAGCTTGACGACATTCGGCCCGGCAAAATCGCGCTGGAAATCGCGCATGTTGCCCACGTCGGCGCCACGAAATTTATAGATGCTCTGGTCGTCGTCGCCCACCGCGAACATGGCCGCGCCGCCACTGGCCAGCAGGCGTATCCACTGGTATTGCAGGCGGTTGGTGTCCTGGAATTCATCGACCAGGATGAACTTGAAACGCTCACGATAGTGCTCGAGCAACGCCGGATTTTTCAACAGCAGTTCGTAGCAGCGCAGCAGCAGTTCGGCGAAATCGACCACACCTTCACGCTGGCATTGTTCGTCGTAGGCGCGGTAGAGATCGACTTGCCTGCGGGTGAATTCATCCGTCGCCTCGACAGCATTGGCGCGCAGCCCCTGCTCCTTGCAGCTGTTGAAAAACCAGCACATCTCGCGCGGTTTGAACTTTTCCTCGTCGACGTTCAGCGTCTTGAGTAATCGTTTGACGGCTGATTGCTGGTCGGCCGAGTCGAGGATCTGGAACGTCTGCGGCAAATTGGCATCGCGGTAATGCGCGCGCAGCATGCGGTTGCACAGGCCGTGAAAGGTGCCGATCCACATGCCACGCGTGTTGATGGGCATCATCGCCGACAGGCGTCCCAGCATTTCCTTGGCGGCCTTGTTGGTAAACGTCACGGCGAGGATGCCGGACTGGCTCACCTGACCGGTTTGCAGCAGGAAGGCGATGCGGGTGGTCAGCACGCGCGTCTTGCCGCTGCCCGCGCCCGCCAGCACCAGTGCGCTTTCGCGGCCCAGCGTAACGGCCCTCAGTTGTTCGGGATTGAGATTATCGAGAAGGCGGGGGTGAAGTACTGACGTCGGATGAAACGGAATTTGCGAGGAGGGAGCGTTCATGCGAAGCCATGAGGATTGACCGCTCATTATAAAGGTTCGCACGAGCCACTTTGTTACCGCCGAGTGCAATCCGTCCTGATCGCGGACATTACTGCGCGATGCGAACTTCCTTGAATGCCGATCCGACTTTCAGGCGCACCGCGAGCTGGCGCGCCGAAAGCTCGCTATCCATTTTGGCGATGATCAACGTATTTTCAGCACCCACCTCGGCCGGATATCCGTTGATACGCAAGCTGCGTGCGGCTTCGCGCGACGCGTCGCGCGAAGCAAAACCATCGATGATGACTTTCCAGCCGCCGAGGGTGCTGGCACTTTTGCTGAATTCCAGTTCGGTCTCGGCGGCCAGTGCGTTCAGTTGATCAGCCGGCAGGAAACCCAGCGGCTCCGGTGGCGCCGTGCGGGTGGACTGGAAAAAGTGCAGTGGCCGGTCCATCACCAGCGCTTTGCGATCGTTGCCGGTGACCTCGATTTTTCCCTCGATGAGGCAGACGATGTCCTTGCCCTCGTTGCTGCGGCCCCACAGATCGGTGCCGCGCACGCCGATGGTGGCGTTCTGTCCCACATTGATCGTCACATCGCGAGGCATGTTTTTCGAGAGCACTTCCGTGGTGAAACGGAACGCGCCGTTGACGACACTGAACGCGGCTTCATAAACGCCGCCTTTGGCCGGCTGGGCTTTTTCAATGGTAAATCGCGCGTTTTCGCCCAGCTTGACCAGGCTGCCTTCTTCCAGCTTCAGCAACAGGCGCGCACCCGCGCCGGTGCGCAGTGTGTCACCGGCCTGAAGCGCCAGCCCGGGTGACACCGGAACCGAAAGCCCGCCACGATCAAGCCATGCGGGCATTTGCACGCCGTCGACCTTGCCTGCCATCGCGGCATGGGCCAACCCGCAGAACATCAGCGCCAATCCCATGGCTGCCGCCCAAATGAATCCGTTTACTTTTACGTTCATTTTTGCACCCCGCATTTCCCGCTGTTTCGTGTCTTTCATACGCAACGCCGCTGAAGACGGATGTTCCCGGCAGCGGTTATTCCCCCTGCGCCAGGGGAGAGAGCCACAGCGCCGCCTGTATAATCGAAGATTACACAATATCCGGCAAATGCCGTCCGTTTGCCGCACGCAGAGTACCCATGGATTCCCAGTATCAACCCAAACAGATCGAGGCCGCAGCGCAGGCCGAATGGACGCGCACGAACGCCTACCGCGTCGTTGAAAATGCGACCGATAAAAACGGCAAGCCGAAACCCAAGTTTTACGCCTGCTCGATGCTGCCCTACCCCTCGGGCAAATTGCACATGGGCCATGTGCGCAACTACACCATCAACGATGTGATGCTGCGCTACCTGCGCATGAAGGGCCACAACGTCCTGATGCCGATGGGCTGGGATGCGTTCGGCATGCCGGCCGAAAACGCCGCCATCGCCAACAATGAACCCCCGGCCAAATGGACCTACGCCAATATCGCCGACATGAAGGCGCAGATGCAACCGCTGGGACTGGCATTCGACTGGTCGCGCGAAATCACCACCTGCAAGCCGGACTACTACAAATGGAACCAGTGGCTGTTCCTGAAAATGCTGGACAAGGGCATCGCCTATCGCAAAACACAGACGGTGAACTGGGACCCCGTTGACCAGACCGTGCTGGCCAACGAACAGGTAATCGATGGTCGCGGCTGGCGTTCCGGCGCGCTGGTGGAAAAGCGCGAGATCCCCGGCTACTACCTGGCCATTACCCAATACGCAGAAGAGCTGCTCGATCACGTGACGAACAAGCTGCCCGGCTGGCCCGAGCGCGTGCGCGTGATGCAGGAAAACTGGATCGGCAAATCGGTGGGTGTGCGATTTGCATTTCCACACCAGATAAAAGATGCGGACAAGGAAAATGCGGGCACCCTGGTGCAGGACGGCAAGCTGTTCGTTTTCACCACGCGCGCCGACACCATCATGGGCGTCACGTTCTGCGCGGTGGCGCCGGAGCATCCCCTCGCCACCTTGGCCGGCTCCGGTAACACCGAACTCGCCGCGTTCATTGAAGAATGCAAAAAAGGTGGCGTGGCGGAAGCCGAAATGGCTACGATGGAAAAGAAGGGCATGCCGACGGGTTTGTCGGTGACGCATCCGCTGACCGGTGAAAGCGTGCCGGTGTGGGTGGGCAATTATGTGCTGATGAGTTATGGCGATGGCGCAGTAATGGGTGTGCCCGCGCACGACGAGCGCGATTTTGCGTTCGCGAAAAAATACCGGTTGCCGATCAAGCAGGTGGTTGCCATTGCCGGCAAGGATTACTCGAACGACGCGTGGCAGGAATGGTATGGCGACAAGCAGGCCGGTATGTGCATTCACTCCGGAAAATATGATGGCCTCGCCTATCTCCCCGCAGTCGACGCAATTGCCGCCGACCTGCAGGCGAAAAACCTGGGCGAGAAAAAAATCCAGTACCGCCTGCGTGACTGGGGCATTTCGCGCCAGCGCTACTGGGGCACGCCGATCCCGCTGATTCATTGCGACGATTGCGGTGTGGTGCCGGTGCCGGAAAAAGATTTGCCGGTGGTATTGCCCGAAGAGCTGATTCCGGATGGCAGCGGCAATCCGCTCAACAAGCATGCCGCTTTCCTGAATGTTGCCTGCCCGAAATGCGGCAAGGCCGCACGCCGCGAAACCGACACGATGGACACATTCGTCGATTCGTCCTGGTATTACATGCGCTACTGCTCGCCCGATTCGCAGGACCGCATGGTCGATGCGCGCAACGATTACTGGATGCCGATGGACCAGTACATCGGGGGTATCGAGCACGCGGTGTTGCACCTGCTGTATGCGCGCTTCTGGACCAAGGTCATGCGCGACATGGGTTTAGTAAAGTTCGACGAACCGTTCACTAACTTGTTTACGCAAGGCATGTTGTCCGCCGAGTGTTTTTATCGTGAAGATTTGGCCGGCAAGAAACGCTGGTACTACCCGGATGAAGTCGAAGTCAAACACGACGACAAAGGTCGCCCCGCCGGCGCCATCGCCAAAGACGATGGACAAGCCGTCATGCTGGGTGGCATGGAAAAAATGTCCAAGTCCAAGAACAATGTGGTCGAGCCAAAAGACATCATCGAACGCTTTGGCGCGGACACTGCGCGCGCCTACGTGATGTTCGCCGGGCCGCCCGACCAGAGTGCTGCGTGGTCGGATTCAGGTGCCGAAGGCGTGTACCGGTTCCTGCGACGCCTGTGGGCCTACTGCGCGGCCAACAAGGATGCGATGAAAGCCGGTGGCAGCGGCGAAAAATCGGCCGCGTTGCGTTTCGCGATTCACTCAGTCCTGAAGCAAGCCCAGTTCGATTACGATCACCTCAAGTACAACACGGTCGTCTCCGCCTGCATGAAAATGCTGAACGCGATTGAGGACGCCGGCTCGCAGGCGGCGGAAGTGGGAAGCGCGCTCAATGAAAGCATGTCGATCCTGCTGCGCGTACTGTATCCGGTGGCACCGCATATCGCGCACCAGCTGTGGAACGATCTTGGCTTCGCCACGGATGCTGCGGGTATCATCGATGCAGCGTGGCCGCAGGTGGATGCGGGCGCGCTGGAACAGGATGAAATCGAAATGGTCGTACAGGTGAACGGCAAATTGCGCGGGCAGATCCGCGTGCCGAAAGCTGCGACCAAGGAAGAGATCGAAAAATTGGCGCTGCACGACGACAACGTGAAACGCCATACCGAGGGCAAGCCTGTGAAAAAACTGATCGTGGTACCGGGGAAACTGGTCAATGTGGTCATCTAGGTTGCCGGGCATGCGTCCGAATTTTCTCGCGATCACATCGGTACTGCTCATGTGTGCGGCCGCCCTGCTGACGGCCTGCGGCTTCCATCTGCGCGGCGAATACAACGTTCCATTTGCCAGCGTGTTCCTGTCAACGTCGGGCGCATCGCAGGTCGCGATCACACTGCGTCGCGAACTCAGCAACAGCCCGACCAAACTGATGCCCACGGCCAAGGACGCCGAAGCGCAACTCAACATTACCGACGAACGCCGCGAACGCATCATCCTGTCGTTGTCGGGTGCGGGCCGTGTGCGCGAATACCAGTTGAAGCTGTATGTCCGTTACCAATTGGTCGACAGCAAAGGGGCCGTGCCCATTCCCACCAGCGAAATCCAGCTGCAGCGCATCATGACCTACGACGATTCGCAGGTCATCGCCAAGCAGCAGGAAGAAGCGCTGTTGTACAAGGACATGGAAGTCGACGCGGCCAACCAGATACTCCGCCGCATGACGGCCATCAAGCGCTAGGAGCGCTGCACATGCGCCTCACCGCGGAACAATTCCTCGAGCGCCCGCCCAAGACGTTATCGCCGCTGTACGTCATCCACGGCGCCGAACCGCTGGCCGCACTGGAAGCAGCCGATGCATTGCGCGAACTTGTTCGCAAGGCGGGCTACGTCGAACGCGAGGTGTTCACAGCGGAATCGGGTTTCGACTGGTCGAAGCTGACCTCGGCCGGCAGCGAACTTTCGCTTTTTGCCACGCAACGCCTGCTCGAATTGCGCATTCCCACCGGCAAGCCGGGACGCGAAGGCAGCGCCGCCATCGAGAAATTCTGCGCACGATTGCCCGAGGATACGATCACGCTGGTGTCCTTGCCCGAGATCGACTGGCAGGGAAAACAGACCAAGTGGTTCGTGGCGCTCGAAGCCATTGCGGTCATGATCGAAGCAGCACCGGTTGAACGCGCACGTCTTCCTCAATGGTTGAAAGGCCGGCTCGCGCGACAGCAGCAATCGGCCGATACCGAAGCACTTGAATTCCTGGCTGATCGCGTCGAAGGCAACCTGCTGGCGGCACAGCAGGAAATCCGCAAGTTGGCGTTGCTGTGCCCGCCCGGTGAAATTTCCCTGGAGTTGCTGGAAGACAGCGTGGCCAATGTGTCGCGCTTCAATCCATTCCAGCTGGTCTCCGCGATATATGACGCTGCTGGTAGCAATTCGGCCGGCATGGCACGCATCCAGCGCATGCTCGATGGACTGAAAGCCGAAGGCGATGCGCCGCCGTTGATCCTGTGGGTCATCACCAACGAAATCCGTTTGCTGGCGCGGGTGCGCGGTGTCACGCGTTCGGGCCGGCCGCCGCATCCGGGCAAGGCGCGCGAGCTGGAGCGCATTGCGCGCAATCACACGGCAGATTCGCTGCAGGCGCTGTTGTTGCAAGCCGCCGAAATCGACCGCATGATCAAAGGCCTGAACCCCAACGACCCGTGGGATGCGCTGGCTGAACTGGCTCGCGGATTGGCGGGGAAACCACTGATGAAGGCGGCGTGAGTGGACAAGAACGGCGCCTGAATGAACAAAAACGGTATCAGCCCATGAACGTAATGAATGACCTGTCGGTGCTGGCGACGCGCGATGTCCCTGCCTACATGCAGGGCGTGGGTGCGGCTGCGCGCGAGGCCGCGCGGGCCATGGCCAACGCGTCGACGGAGGACAAGGATGCCGCGCTGGTTGCGGCCGCTGATGCAATTGACGCTCACGTCGCGACGATCCTCGCGGCAAATGCAAAGGACGTGGCGCGTGCGCGCGAGGCGGGCAATGACGCGGCGTTTGTCGATCGCCTGTCGCTGACCGAAAAATCGATCCGCGTCATGGCGCAGGGCGTGCGCGAAGTCGCGCTGCTGCCAGATCCGATCGGCGAGATGAGCGAACTGCAATCACGTCCGACCGGCATCCAGGTCGGCAAGATGCGCGTGCCGCTGGGTGTGATCGGGATGATTTACGAATCGCGTCCCAACGTCACCGCCGATGCAGCCGCGCTCTGCCTCAAATCCGGCAACGCCTGCATCCTGCGCGGCGGCTCGGAAGCGCGTGAATCGAACCAGGCCATCCACGCCTGCCTCACACAAGGATTGCGCGAGGCAGGCCTGCCCGACGCGGCAGTACAACTGGTTGCCACCACCGATCGCGCGGCCGTCGGCGAGATGCTGCGCATGAAGGGTGTGATCGACGTCATCATCCCGCGCGGCGGCAAGAGCCTGACCTCGCGCATTGCCGATGAATCGCGCGTGCCGGTGATCAAGCATCTCGACGGTATCTGCCACGTGTACGTGGACGACAAGGCCGATCTCGCCAAGGCGCTGCGCATCGCGGACAACGCCAAGACGCAGCGTTATTCACCCTGCAACACGATGGAAACGCTGCTGGTCGCGCAATCGGTCGCGGCCGAATTCCTGCCGATGATCGGCCGTGTTTACGCAGAAAAGAATGTCGAGATGCGCTGCAGCGCGGACAGCCGCGCCATCCTGGAAGCAGCAGGACTTGCCGGTATCCGCGACGCGACCGAGGAAGACTTTCACACCGAATACCTGGCGCCCATCGTCTCGATCGCCATTGTTGCCGGCCTGGATGAAGCCATGGCCCACATCGCGAAATACGGCTCGCAACACACCGATGCCATCATCACTGAAGATCACGCGCGGGCCATGCGTTTCCTGCGCGAGGTTGATTCGAGCTCAGTCATCGTCAATGCCTCGACACGATTTGCCGACGGTTTCGAATACGGGCTGGGGGCCGAGATTGGCATTTCCACCGACAAGCTTCATGCGCGCGGACCGGTGGGGCTTGAAGGACTGACCTCGCAGAAGTGGATCGTGTTCGGCAATGGGCAGATTCGCGAATAGCGTGACGCTTCGAAATCTCCTGACTTTTTCCTGATTTTTACTTGAGCCCCATCGCACTTTTCGGCGGCACCTTTGATCCGGTGCACTACGGTCACCTTGGGCTGGCCCGTTCGGCCTTCACACAGCTGGAACTGCAGAAAATGCTGATCCTGCCGGCGGGAAACCCGTACCAGAAGGGCCGCCTGCCATTCGCCTCGGGCCCGCATCGCGTCAACATGCTGAAACTCGCATTCAACAACGATCCCGATATCGACATCGACGAGCGCGAACTGCATCGCCAGGGTGCGACCTACACCTTCGACACACTGGTGGAACTGCGCGCCAAGTACGGTCGCGAGGCGAGCCTGGTGTGGCTGATTGGCGCTGATGCATTCGTGCATCTGGACACATGGCATCGCTGGGGTGAATTGTTTGGCCTCGCGCATTTCGCGGTGATCGACCGGCCCAGCCATAGGCTGGAAATTACCGATGGTTCGCCCGCCTTCCGCAATGAGGTCGATGCGCGCATTTCGGGCCTGCTGGACACCCACACGCGGCCGCACGGTGCGGTGGTCATCCTCGGCATGGCGCCGCCGCCGATTTCATCAACCGACATCCGCCGGAAAATCGCACAGGGCGAATCCGTGCGCGAACTCACGCCCGACACCGTTTGCGACTATATTGACCAAAACAGGCTTTACCTTTCCCAGGAGAAAAATCAAGTTGGCTACTAAAAACCTTACCGCTGTCGTCATCGACGCGCTGGAAGACATCAAGGCGCGCGATATCAAAGTCATCAATGTGTCGAAGCTCACCTCCGTCTTTGACTACATCGCCATCGCCAGCGCGGACTCCTCGCGCCAGACCAAGGCGCTGGCCAAGAACGTGATGGACAAAGTCAAGGAATGGGGCGGCTGGATTTACGGCACCGAAGGCGAGCAGACCGGCGAATGGGTGCTGGTGGATTGCGGCGACGTAGTCGTGCACATCATGCAGCCGGTGGTGCGCGAGCAATACAAGCTGGAAGAATTGTGGGGCGAGGGCAAGCTGGAGCATCCGAAACCAGCCGCGTCTAAACGCAAGGCCGCCGTGGAAGTCGTCGAGAAGCCGAAGGCGAAAGCGAAAGCGGTCGCTAAAGTGGCGGTGGCAAAAGTCAGCAAGGCCAAAACCACCAAAGCGAAGGTTGGCGCTAAAGCCGTGGCCAAGAAAGTTACGGCAGTCGCCAAAACCACGACCAAGGCTAAAGTCGTTGCCAAGAAACCGGCTG
>JBDTWS010000054.1:0-20972 GCA_040006575.1 Betaproteobacteria bacterium | reverse complement strand
CCGGCCATGGAGGCATTCCTCGTCGACACGGCGGGCGTGCTGGAAAAAGCCGAACTGGAGCGCATTCGTACGCAACTGCGCAAGCTCAACCGCGAGCGCGGCTCGCAACTCGGTGTGCTGATCGTCAATACCACCGACCCGGAAGCATTGGAAGATTATTCACAGCGGGTATTCACCACATGGAAGCTGGGCCGCAAGGGCATTGATGACGGCGTGCTGTTGCTGCTGGCCGTGAAAAACAAGACACGGCGCATGCGCATCCATGTCGGCTACGGCATGGAAGGCACGGTGACCGACGCGAAGGCCAAGCGCATCCTCGCCGGGAAGATGCGTCCCGCGTTGGACAAATCCGGCCCGCAGGCGGCTGTCGGCGTTGGCGTCACGGCGTTGATCGAACTGATGGAAACAGCGCCGCTGGTATCTGCACCTGCAACAGCGCCGTCCCCATCAAAGGCACCCATCCGCACGCCGCAGTCGCTCGCGATCGACGCGGATACGATGCCCGATTCGATCAGGGCCGAACATTCGCTGCTGGTTATGGCTGCCATCCAGTTCGGTTTTTTCCTCATCCTGATTTTCCTGTTCAGCAGCATTGGCCACGTCCGCGTGCGGCTGGGCCTCGGCATCGCATCGGGTATCGCCATGTTTGTTTTTTATATCTGGATGCTGGAATCGTGGGTGGCGGTGTTTGGGTTGGTCTGGCTCGTGATCCCCGCCGTCGTCGCGTGGAAAAATCGCGACCGCCTTTCCGCCACCGCATGGCGCCGCCCCGCCAATGGCGGCATGGCCCCGGAGGGGTCGCGCGAGGTACAACGCAAGGAAAAATGGCGACTATACGGCGCCGTCATGGTGATCGCACTGTTGATGGCGGGGCTGGCCGGCGGCTTTGCATCCACCGGCGCGATGATCCTCGCTGGTTTCTGGGTGGTGATGAACCTGCTGTTCGCGACCTCACTTTTTGCAGCGCAACCGTCGATGTCAGGTGTGATGTCGGGTGGGCGGCGGCGTGGAAGTGGTGGCGGTTCGTCGTGCGGGTCGAGTTGCGGGAGCAGTTCGTCGTCGTCGTCGTCGAGCGGGGATTCAGGCGGCGGGGGCGACAGTGGCGGCGGCGGGGATTCGGGCGGGGGTGGGTCTTCGGAGTGATGGTGCGTTCAAACTAAACGCTGTTTTTCTGCTGGGCCTGTCGAAAAGTACCTACGCTGGCCTTGTTTCGATGTGGTTCGACAGGCTCACCACGAACGGTGATTTTTTGCCACCGGCCTTCAAAAACAAAGCCCGCTCGTCCTGAGCCTGTCGAAGGGTCATCCTGAGCCTGTCGAAGGGTCGTCCAGAGCTTGTCGAAGGGTCATCCTGAGCCTGTCGAAGGGCAGCGATACCACGCCGCAGCAGGAACTAGATCGGATAAACCCCATCCTGGTAACTGCCCTGGTGATACCCCTTGATGCCGATCTCACTGGCCAGCTCACTGGTTAATCCCTTGCCAAGTTCAAGCTGTTCCAGCACATGCGCGAAGTCTATCTTTGGTCGCCAGCCCAATTTTTCACGCGCGTGCGCATTGACGTAAACACGATCCAGCCCCGCGAACATCTTCCATCCCAGCGACGCGTAAATTTTCTCGTATGAAGGCGCATGCCGGGCCAGTACACTCGCGCCATCCTCACGCAACTGCGCCAAATCCTCACGCGTGAACGGCGTGGTCGCCGAAATCACGAATCGATCAAAGCCGATTGCCGGCGCCTGTTCCATCGCCAGCAGATGCGCGCTCACCACATCGTCCAGCGCCACCCGGCGGCTCAGGTATTCATTGGCCTTGATGTTGGCGTCGCTGAAGGCCGCGCGCATCCCGGGATCATCGTCCGGCTCGGGGAAAAATCGCGAGGTGCGCAGGATGAGGCAGGGCAGCTTCTGGTTGCGGTGGAACAGCTGGCAGAGGTTTTCTGCGGCAACCTTGGTGACGCCGTAAATGTTTTTTGGCACGCTGGTGGCGTCCTCATCGATCCATGCCGCCGGCAAGCCTGCCGCCGGGATGAGCGCATCGCCATAAACGCTGGTGGTGCTGGTGAAGACGAACGATTTCACCCGGGCCAGTACAGCTTCTTCCAGCAGGTTCAAGGTACCGGTGATATTGGCGTCGATGAACTGCTGGCGAGTGTGCGTGGCAACGTGCGGCTTGTGCAACGTGGCGGTGTGCAGGACCGCGTCGACGCCGTGCATGCATTGCGCCACCAGATCGCGATCGGCGATGGACCCGGTGACGCTGGTGAACTCCGATGGGGCGATGTCGATGGAGACGAGCTCATGGCTGGTCTTGCGCAAGGTGCGGACCAGTGCTTCGCCCAAATGTCCTGAACTGCCGGTGACCAGAATGCGCACGTGAAGCTCCGTTGCTTTTCGAAGCCGCCATTTTGCCAGAGGCCGGTGCCGCCATTTGCACCACCACGTTGGAGATTGGCGATTCGCCGGCGCGGGAATAAAATGCAAGGAGTTTCCAATCGAGGCAGGCACCACCATGGACCGGCGTTCCACGCTCAGGATAATTGCGGCAATGTCGCTGGGCCTGCCGCTTGCGGTGCGAACGCAAACCGTGGGGACAGGCGAGAATAAAAACATGATGACAAGGAAAATACCCTCGACCGCGGAGCTCCTGCCCGTCATCGGACTGGGCACCTGGCAGACTTTCGACGTCGGCGATGATCCTGCTGTGCGCACTTCGCTTTCGGAAGTGCTGGAGGAATTTGTGGCGCTGGGCGGCAGCCTGATCGATTCTTCGCCCATGTACGGGCGCTCCGAAGAAGTGGCCGGCGAGCTCATCGCGAAACTGGGGCTGCGCGAAAAACTGTTTGTCGCCACCAAGGTGTGGACCAGCGGAAAAGCTGCCGGTATAGCGCAAATGGACGACTCGATCCGGAAGCTGCGTGTGGCTTCGTCCCCTTCTGTCGGCAAGCCAATCGACCTGATGCAGGTTCACAACCTGCTCGATGTGGAAACGCATTTGCGGACGCTGGCGGAATGGAAAAAAGACGGACGCGTGCGTTATGTGGGCGTCACGCACTACACGCCGGGCGGGTACGACAATGTTGCCAAAGTCATCTCTGCGCACAAGGTGGATTTCCTGCAGATCAACTATTCGGCCGGCGAACGCGAAGCCGAACAGCGCCTGCTGCCGATGGCACGCGAACGCGGCATTGCGGTGATAGTCAACCGGCCATTTGCCGGCGGTGAATTGCTGCGGCGATTGCGCGGCCGGCCGCTGCCCGCGTTCGCGGCGGAAATCGACTGCAGCAGCTGGGCGCAACTGCTGCTGAAATTTGTGATCTCTCACCCGGCCGTGACGTGCGCCATTCCCGCCACGTCGCGCGTGGTGCATTTGCGCGACAACATGGCTGCGGGCAGCGGCCGCCTGCCGGACGAGAAAATGCGGGTAAAAATTGCGGAGAGCATCCGATGAGCCCTGGAAACAGGCATAGCGCAGGTCGCCCATGACGCGCACCGATGTCGCCATCATCGGCGGGGGGATCATCGGCTCAGCCACCGCCTATTTCCTGAAGACGCTGTCGCCATCGCTGGCGGTAACCGTGATCGAGCCCGACCCAACCTACGAATTCTGCTCCACCCTGCGTGCCTCAGGCGGGGCACGGCGTTTGTTCTCCTGCCCCGAAAATATCGAGATGTCGAATTTTTCCATCGACTTCATCAAGAAATTTCCCGATGCGATGGCGCTGGGAGATCGAGAAGCGCCGGTGGACTGGGTGGAAGGCGGTTATCTTTTTATCGTGTCGCAGGAAGGCATGCGCATGCTGGAATCGAATTACGCGATCCAGCGCGAACACGGTTGCGATGTGCGGCTGATGACGCCGGCGGAATTGAAAGAGAGATTTCCGTCGATGCACGTCGATGACCTGGCGGGCGGTGTGCATTCGCCCGGTGACGGCTGGTGCGATCCGAATGGCCTGCTGCAGGGTTTCCGGCGCAAGGCAATTTCGCTCGGCGTGGAATATGTGAAGGATCGCGTCGTGTCGCTGGCGAAATCAGGCGCGGCGCTCACGCATGCGGGCCTGGCGTCAGGTGACACGCTGCAAGCCGCTACTTTTATCAATGCGGCAGGTGCATGGGCGGGTGAAGTCTCCGCATTGGCCGGCGTGCCGCTACCCGTCGCGCCGATGCGACGCTTTGAGCATTACTTCACCTGCGGCAATCCGGTCGAGCGTCTGCCATATGTCAAAGATCTTTCGCGCCTGGCGTTTCGCTCGGAAGGTGTGGGTTTCTCGGGTGGCCTGGTCGACGGCGACGAACGTCGCGGTTTCAATTTCGATGTCGATCACGACTATTTCGAACGCGTGGTCTGGCCCGCCGTGGCGCACCGCTTTCCGGTGTTCGAATCGGCAAAATGCCATCGCACCTGGTCGGGTCTGTATGAACAGTGTGATCTCGACGGCAATCCCATCATCGGCGCTACTAGCATCGGAAATTTCTACGTCGTCGCCGGATTTTCCGGGCACGGCATGATGCACGCGCCGGCGGCAGGGCGGGGCATTGCGGAACTCGTCGTCAAAGGCGAATTTGCCGGCATCGACCTGACGCGGCTCGGTTATGCGCGCGTCGCCAGCGGCACTCCTTATCGCGAAGCGGGAATACTCTGATGAAATTGCGCGCTATGAAATTCGGCCTGCTCGCTGCGCTGTCATGCTGCGCGCTCGTACATGCGCAAGTGCCGAAGACGGTCACCTTCGACAGCGCCGACGGCAAGGTAAGACTGACTGGATTTCTCTACCTGCCCGACGTAAAGACATTCCCCGGCGCACGTCCCGCCGTGGTGATGTTGCACGGTCGCTCAGGCGTCTACAGTTCAGCGGCAAAAAAATATGATGCGACGACACTCGCCGCGCGCACGGTGATGTGGGGGAAATTCTGGGCCGAGCGGGGTTACGTGGGTCTGTACGTCGATACGTTTGGTCCGCGCGGTCACGCCAAAGGATTCGAGGCGGGTACCAACGACGGCCGGCGTCCGCCGGAGATAAACGAAATCACCGTGCGTCCCTTTGATGCCTACATGGGGCTCAAGTATTTGCGCGGCCGCGCCGATGTGCAGAAGGACCGGGTGTTCCTGCAGGGCTGGTCCAATGGCGGCAGTGCGGCGCTATCAACGATGGAAATGCGCACGGTGGGTATGGACAAGCCGACCCCGGAGACGGGCTTTCGCGCAGCCATTGCCGTCTATCCCGGATGTACGCCGGTGACAAAACACTACGGCCACGATTACAAAAGTTACGCTCCCGTGCTGCTGCTGATCGGCACGCAGGATGAAGAAGTGAGCTACCGCAATTGCGAAAAATTGGCTGCCGCCAATCACAGTGTGGGCGGTGACCTTGAGTTCGTGCGCTATGCTGGCGCCACCCATTCGTACGACACGCCCAACCCGAAGCGCACGGCAGTGACCGCCAATGTCGACGCGGCCGCAGATACCAAGTTGCGCGCGGAAGCATTTTTCAAACGGTTTGCCGAAACGCCGAAAACGACAAAGTAGGACCTGTAAACCAAGCACTGGAGCGCCTCGCGGGACAAAAATGACCTGGAAGCCGCTACAGTGCTTGTGTTTGCAACGATCCATCACTAAATTCTGACAATATCCTTCATGCGAACCATGCCATCTCCATCACTCACCAGGATTTTCCTGCCACTGCTGTTGCTGGCTTCACTTGCAGCGCCCGCCTCAGCCGGCGAATACGACGACGCCGTCAAGGCGCTCAATCGAAAGCAATACGCCGCTGCCATCAATACCTTTCGCAAACTCGCCAATATGGGAGACGCCAACGCGCAGTTCAGGCTCGGGGGGATTTACCTGAAGGGCCAGGGGGTCAAGCAGAGCCAGCCGGAGGCTGTAGCGTGGTTTCGAAAAGCAGCGCTGCAAGGGCATGCCGATGCGCAGAACAGCCTGGGCGTGCGCTACGAAAAAGGGCAGGGCGTGGCGCAGGACTATAAGGAAGCCATCGCGTGGTATCGAAAATCCGCGCAGCAGCGTTTCGCACTCGCGCAGGAGAATTTGGCGGATTTGTATGCGAAAGGTTTGGGTACTGCGCGCGACGACGTTGAGGCGTTGACCTGGGCGTCACTTGCGGCGGCCAATGGTGAAAGCAGCGCCAACGCAAAACGCACCATGCTGGAAACGCGCATGACGCCGGCGCAACTGGCGGAAGGACAAGTGCGAATCGGCTTGGCATATGCGTCCGGAGTCGTCATCAAACAGGATCCGGCACGCGCCGTGCAATGGTATGAAAAAGCCGCTGCGCTCGGCTCGGCGTCAGCGCAATATCAACTGGCCGACAGCTACGACAAGGGCATCGGCGTCATGCAGGATTACAAAACAGCATTGGCCTGGTTTGAAAAAGCCGCCGCGCAAAACGACGCGCGTGCGCAATCTGCAGCCGGGTATATGTATGACACCGGCCAGGGAATTGCAGCCGACCCGAAGCGCGCACAGCAGTGGTACGAAAAGGCTGCGGCTGGCGGAGACGCGTTTGCCCAGTACAACCTCGGGTCGATGTATGGTGTCGGGCGCGGCGTCGAGCGCAACGACATGAAGGCCTATATGTGGTTCAGCATTGCCGAGGAAAACAGCACCAATGCCGCCGGTAAAACCGCCACAAACACAGCGGCGCAATCGAAGCGGCTGGTCGAGGCGCAATTGACGCCGGAGCAAATTGCCGAAGCGCAGCGGCTGGCGCGAGAGTGGACGCGCCAGAACCAGCGGTAACGCACTCGACGGATTATGGCGCGGCGCGATGGTCGAAGCTGATCAGCCGCGTCATCCGCCATTCGCCGTCCTTGTTCTGCCAGATGCTCATGAATCGCCCCTGGCCCTCGCAGCGTGTGGCGCCGAACTGGCAGAAACGGTGAGTGCCGGAATAAACGGCACCGTAGGTTCCCAGCGGAAAAACTTCCAGCGTGCCGGGCACCAGTTCGCGGCGGAATTTGCCGCAGACGTTTTTCTTCACGTCACTCATGAACTTGTCGCGTGAAAAGCTGGCGCCGTCCTTGTCGTGATAGAACTCGACCGCCGGGATGAAAAAGCTTTCCAGTTTTTTCAAATCGCAAGTATTGAAGGCGTCGAATACGGCGCGGTCCAGCGATTCGACGTGGGTGAACAATTGCGCTTGCGACATTGCCAAGCTGGCTTGGACTTTGCGTGTGTCCGTGGCGGGTTCCGCCGCTGCGGCAGGGCCGGCGACGGTCAGCAAAGTGATGGAAGAAAGTGCGAGCGCGATGGCGCCCTGCGCAAAGATTTTCATGAATTTCCTCATTGAGAAAGGGATGGAAGAGCTTAGGCGGTGCGCGATGACGCGGCGATATCCGCCACGGTTTCCAACGCAGGCAGATGTTGCTCAAGTTGCCAACGCGGGTCACCCGTACCGGGACGGAATGCAGGGCGCAGGGGCTGAAATGCGGGCAGGTTTTCCGGCATGGGCATCAAGTATCATGCTGGCTGGCTGGAACGGCTGCGCGAAACAGTCGAATTGCTCAGTGCCGACAGATACTTCCTATCCAGATCCGGAACCCATGTTTACTAGAAGACAGATGTTGCAATCGATCTCGGTTGCCACCACAGTTGCCGCCGCCGCCACGGCTTTTCCCGCAACGGCGCTGTCGCCGGTAGTACCGAAGATCCAGGTGCCGCTGCGTCCGCGCTGTCTGAAGGCGGGCGACACCATTGGCCTGGTGAGTCCCTCCATGGCACGCTATGAGCGCACGCCTTTCGCCATCGCCACGGAAAACATGAAGGCACTGGGCTTCAAGGTGAAGGAAGGCCAGTCACTGCGCGCGCGCAATGGCTATTTCGCCGGTAGCGATGCGCAGCGCGCAGGCGATCTCAACGCCATGTTTGCTGATCCGGATGTTGATGGCATCGTCGCCATGAGCGGCGGCGCGGGAGCCACGCGAATTCTCAATCTGCTCGACTACGATGTCATTCGCCGCAATCCAAAATGCCTCTGCGGTTTCAGCGATATCACGGCATTGCTCAATGCAATACAGGCACGCACCGGACTGGTGACTTTCCACGGTCCGATGGCGGCATCGGAATGGAATGAATTTACGCTGGGGTATTTCCGGCGCCTGCTGCTCGAAGGCGAAGCGATAACCTTCAGGAATCCGGTGGAACTCAACGGCATGTTGACGCAATTGACCGATCGCACGCAGACGGTGCGCGGTGGACGTGCACGCGGCCGGCTGCTGGGCGGCAATCTTTCAGTGTTGAACACCTTGCTCGGCACGCCATACCAGCCTGATTTCCGCGGCGCCATTTTGGTGATCGAGGATGTCGACGAATATATTTATCGCGTGGACCGGATGCTCGCGCATCTGCGTCTCGCGGGTGTGCTGGACAAGCTGGCGGGTGTGGTCATCGGCCAGTTTGTGGATTGCAAACCGGGCGAGGGTTTCGGACGCTTGTCGCTGGAAGAAGTTTTCGATGATTACCTGAAGCCGCTGAATATCCCCGTGTATTCGGGCGCGATGTTCGGGCACATCAAGCGCAAATTCACCTTGCCGATCGGGCTGGAAGCGGAGATGGATGCGGATGCGTGTACGTTGACGCTCTCGCAGCCGGCAGTCATTTGAGTTTTTTCACGCGTTACCGCAATAACTATCTGAGGCACTTCATGGCGGCACGAAATTTCCAGCGTTTGTTTTTGGCGGTTTGCTTCACGGCGATGGCCATATTATCCGGTGCCTCCGGCGCGGCTGAAATTCCGGTGGCGTTGGTCCTTTCCCCCGCGGCGAAAGTCGTGCGGAGTCCTGGCGAGCGCCAATTCGAAAGCCTGGCAAAACAATTTGTCGAGAGTTTCTTCAAGACCAATCCTGAGCAGGCGACCGCCATCGGCGAGCATCGTTTCGACAAGCGCGTGCGCGATCTCTCAGTGGCCGGTTTGGCGCGTGAGCGCAAGCTTTATCACGCTACGCTTGCGGCCGTGAAGCGCATCAACGCGGCATCGCTGTCAAGCCAATATCGCGTCGATTACCACATCATGATGAACGAACTGGAAGGCCGCCTGTTCGCCATTGAAGTGTTGAAAGAGCAGGACTGGGACGCCTTGAGCTACGTGCCGGCCAATGGAATTTATGTATTGCTGGCGCGCGATTTTGCGCCGCTGCCATCGCGGCTGGCGTCGGTCAAGGCGCGGCTCGAGCAGATTCCGGGTGCGCTGAAAGTGGCGAAGGCGAATCTGAAGAATCCGCCGCGCATCTTCACGGAAACGGCCGTAGACCAGAACAAGGGCGCCATCGGCCTGATACGCGATGAGCTGGACATGTATGTGAAGGACGCGCCGCAGATGAAGGCTGCGTTGGCGCCTTCGCGCAAGAAGGCCATCGCTGCGCTGGAGGCGTACGGTGCATGGCTCGAAAAAGAACTGTTACCGCGTTCCACCGGCGACTTCAGGCTGGGTGCAGCCAACTATCGCCGCAAGTTGAAATTCTCGCTTGAGTCGGACATCACGCCCGAAGAAATCCTGCGCCGTGCGGAAGGCGAGTTCGCGGCTACGCAACGCGCGCTGTATGACGTGGCCGCCCCGCTGTACAAGCAATATTTCCCGCAAATGCCATTGCCCGAGGATCACAAGGCGGTGGTTCGCGCCGTGTTCAAGAAGCTGGGCGACGACCAGCCCAACGACGGCAACGTCCTGCAACTGGCCACCAATGACCTGGCTGAAGCGACTGCATTTATCCGCGAGAAGAAATTGCTGACGCTGCCCGATGCACCAGTGAAGATTATCGTCATGCCCGAATTCCAGCGCGGTGTGGCCACGGCGTATTGCGACGCCCCGGGTGCGCTGGAAAAAAACCTGGATACTTTTTTTGCCATCTCGCCCACACCCGCCGGCTGGAGCGCCGAACAGATCGATTCGTACTATCGCGAAGACAATCGCTCGATGCTCAAGGACTTAACCGTGCATGAAGCCATGCCGGGACATTACGTGCAGGGCGTCATCGCCAACAAGGCCTACGCACCGACCCTGATGCGCCGCATCGTCTACAGCGGCACGTTCGCAGAAGGCTGGGCTGTCTATGCGGAACAGATGATGGCCGATGCCGGGTTCGGTGGCGCGCCGGTGAAAATGCAGCAATTAAAAATGCGCCTGCGCGTCATCACCAACGCGATCATCGACCAGAAAATCCATGCCGGCAGCATGACCGAGAAAGAGGCGATGGACCTGATGATGAACGAGGGATTCCAGGAGGAGCGCGAAGCAGCCGGCAAATGGCGGCGGGCGCTGCTGACTTCCACGCAACTATCGACGTATTACGTGGGTAGCGCGGAAGTGATCGATTTGCGTCGTGCCTATGAAGCGAAATACGGCGCGGGCGACATGCGGAAAATGCATGACAGCATGCTGTCCTTCGGTACCATTTCGGTCCGCCACGTACGTGAACTGATGGGGCTGTAAGCCTGCCCCGGACAATCAACCAAAAATGAATGGAATTTGCGCATGGTCTCCCCCTCGCTGATCGCCCTGGCCGTGGTACCGCTGATCGTCTGGCGGGTCTATTCGCGCATGCGCCGCCTGATTGGGCGACAGCGGTCGAGATTGTGGCGGCACTGGGCGGCCCTCATCCTGTGCCCGTTGCTGGTGCTGCTGCTGGGCCTGGGCGCGCTGTTCGCACCCCTTGGCATGGTGGCGCTGGTCGGGGGTGTCGCGGTGGGCATCGGACTCGGCTTCTGGGGCTTGCGGCTGACCAGGTTTGAACGCATCGGTAGCGATTTTTTCTACACGCCCAACGCGCATATCGGCATCGCGCTTTCGTTGTTGCTGACCGCCCGCGTGGGTTTCAGGATGTTCCAGGTCTATGCGTTGACCTCTGCCGATTCGCCGGCGTCGATGCAGGATTTTGGCCGCAGCCCGCTCACGCTGGTAATCGTCGGCATGATGATGGCGTATTACGCCACCTATGCGGCGGGACTGCTGCGCTGGCGGCGTGCGGCAAAGCAGGACGGTGCGACGCCGGGTGCCTGACGCCAGCCCGTGTGGCCGGCCCCGCCAGTCGCTGGAAGGCGAGTAATACCGGGAAGCCTGCCCACCTGCCGCTGCCTGCTACCACCTGCCATTCCCACCCGCCACAAGTGCCACCCATTTCAGCAAAAAGGAAGATTCCATGGAAAATTCAATGATCACCACCGCCTTCGGCCTGCCGGGCTACAAGATCGTCCGCAATATAGGCGTGGTGCGCGGCATCATGGTTCGCTCGCGCTCCATCGTCGGCAACATTGCCGGTGCATTGCAATCGCTGTTCGGTGGCAACATCACCATCTACACCAGCCTGTGCGAACAGGCGCGGGCCGATACCTTCCAACTGATGCGCCAGCATGCGCAATCGATGGGCGCCAACGCGATCATCGGCATGCATTACGACGCGACCGAATTGATGGCCGGCCTGACGGAAGTACTGTGCTATGGCACAGCGGTGATTGTGGAACCGGTGCAATAGAGGGCAGCAGCTTGGCAGCATGTGGCGAAACATGTCCTGCGACCGGTACATGCAGTGCTTCGCGCGAGTTGCTAGACTAGCCGTTCACCCAATGAGGCGAAATCAAAAATGACGATTCTCTCGGACCAGCTTCACCTTCACCCGGATCAACTGGGTGCGTACTGGATGCCCTTTACGTCCAACCGCCATTTCAAGGCCGCGCCGCGCATGCTGGCCAGCGCCGATGGCATGTACTACAAGACGGATGACGGCAAGACCATTCTCGATGGATTCGCGGGCCTCTGGTGCTGCCACGCCGGGCACAATCGCAAGCCGATCGTGGAAGCGATCCAGAAGCAGGCGGCCACGCTGGATTTCTGTCCGCCGTTCCAGTTCTCGCATCCGCTGGCCTTTGAACTGGCCAACCGCATTATCGATATCGCGCCGAAGAACATGAAGAACGTGTTCTTCTGCAATTCCGGCTCTGAAGCCGTCGATACCGCTTTGAAGATTGCCATTGCCTGGCAGCGCATTCGCGGCGAGGCCTCGCGCACGCGCCTCATCGGTCGTGAGCGCGGCTATCACGGTGTCGGATTCGGTGGTATTTCCGTGGGCGGCATGGTGGCCAACCGCAAGATGTTCGGCAACATGCTCTATGGCGTTGATCATTTGCAACATACGCACAATCTCAAGGAAAACGCCTATTCACCGGGCCAGCCGGAATGGGGCGCACACCTGGCTGATGAACTGGAGCGGCTGGTGGCGCTGCATGATGCGTCGACCATCGCGGCGGTGATCGTCGAGCCGATGGCAGGTTCAACGGGCGTACTGTTCCCGCCCAAGGGTTACCTGCAACGTCTGCGCGAAATAACCAAGAAGCACGGCATACTGCTGATTTTCGACGAAGTCATTACCGGCTATGGCCGCCTTGGTGGTGCGTTTGCGGCGGATGTTTTCGGCGTCGAGCCCGACATGATTACGTTTGCCAAGGGCGTGACATCCGGCACGGTGCCGATGGGCGGCGTGATCTGCTCGGGCGAGATCCATGATGCGTTCATGACCGGCCCGCCCGGTGCGGTCGAGTTATTCCACGGCTACACATATTCGGCGCATCCGCTGGCTTGCGCTGCGGGCATCGCTACCTTGCAGTTGTACAAGGATGAATCGCTGTTCGCGCGGGCCAAACAGAAAGGCGACGTGCTGGCGAAAGCGGTGCACTCGCTGAAGGGCGCGAAACATGTCATCGATATCCGCAGCTTCGGGCTGGTCGCGGCGATCGAACTTGAGTCACGTGCCGGCGCAGTAGGCGCGCGCGCTTTCGAGGCGTTCCTGAAAATCTACGACAAGGGCGTGCTCATTCGCAGTGCGGCCGACAACCTGGTGCTCTCTCCCGCCTTCATTATTGAGGACAAGGAGATCGACCAGATCGTTTCGGTCATTGGCGACGTATTGCCGTCACTCCAGTAGTCGCGATACGACGGGCCGCGCCAGATGGCGCGGCCCGATCTCCTCATGCGTGATCCATGCCTGCCCCGGCGCGTATTTGTGATCCGTATTTGCGATCCGCTTTCCCAAGCCCTCAAGTCAAAAATCCCGCGGATAAAAATGAACAAAGCTCATGTTGCATGGCTGTTGCCCTTGCTGCTCGTCGCAGGCTGTGTCACCGGCGCAGGCAATTCCAGCCGGAAGAATTTCGACGGGCGCAGCTGGTGGAAGCACATTGAAGTTCTGGCCGACGACAATATGGAAGGACGCGAAACCGGCAGCGAGGGATTGAAGCGTGCGGAAGCCTACATCGCCTCACAACTGGCCGCAGCGGGCGTGCAGCCTGCGGGCACACAGGGCTATTACCAGCCGATCAAGTTCGAATCACGCACGCTGGTGGAAAAGGAGTCGTCGGCCACATTCATCCGCGACGGCAAGCCTGAGCCGCTGGTGCTCGGTGAAGATGCCATCCTGCTGACGCGCGTGGATGACGCGGCCGACGTTGAAGCGCCGCTGGTTTTCCTCGGCTACGGGCTGGGCATTCCTGAATACAAACACGACGATTTCGCCGGCATTGATGTCCGCGGCAAGATTGCCGTCATCATCACCGGTTCGCCGGCGGAAATTCCTGCGTCCGTGAGTTCACATCACCAGACCACTGCCGAGCGCTGGAAGTTGTTACGCAATGCCGGCGCGGTGGGCCTGGTCAGCCTGGCCAATCCGGCCGCCAGCAACGTGCCATGGTCGCGCATCGCGCTGAACCGCCAGCGGCCCAGCATGGACCTGGTCGGCGCCGAATTCGCGGAGACGGCGGGGCAGAAGCTGTGGATGTTCTTTAATCCCGAGCGTGCCGAAAAACTTTTCCGCAATTCGGGACACACCTTCGGCGAATTGGCTGCACTTGCCAAGGACCGCAAGGCCCTGCCGCGCTTTCCGTTGCCTGTGTCCATCAAGGCCAGCACCCGCTTTGAGCGGAAACAGCTCGAATCCTCCAACGTGGTCGCCGTGCTGCCGGGGACCGATCCGATCCTCAAGAATGAATACGTGGTGCTGACCGCACACGTCGATCATCTCGGCATTGCCGAGCCTATCAAGGGCGACAGGATCTACAACGGCGCCATGGACAATGCATCCGGCTGTGCCGTACTGCTCGACGTGGCTGCGTCGCTGAAGGGCCAGGCGCAACGGCGATCGCTGCTTTTCGTCTTTGTCACGGCCGAGGAAAAAGGACTGCTGGGCTCGAAATATTTCAGCACGCATCCGACGGTGCCGATCAAATCGATGAAGGCCAATATCAACATCGACATGTTCCTGCCCATCGTGCCGCTGAAAATGCTCACGGTGTATGGGTTGGCCGAATCGGACATGGGCGACATGGCGCGCGATGTGGCGGCATCGCATGGCGTGACTGTGCGCGCCGATCCGCAACCGCTGCGGAATATCTTTATCCGCAGCGACCAATACAGCTTCGTGCGTCACGGCGTACCGGCCCTGGTAATGGGCATCGCGCCGACGACACCCGAGGAGGAGAAGTTCGTGAGGGACTGGAGCACAAAAAATTATCACGCGCCGTCGGATGACTTGAGCCAGCCGGTGGATTTGGCGTCGGCGGGGAAATACGAAGACATCATTCGCGCGTTGATGAGCAAGGTGGCTGATGCGGATACGCCGCCAGCATGGAAAGCAGATAGTTTCTTTCGGCGGTATGCGACGGGCTCCTGATTGGTTGCGGGCGTGAGCGGGTGTTGCTATGCCGGAAGGGGCGAAGAAAGCGGAAATTCGGCGTTTATACTAAAATACAACGCATTTCCCTGAAATCAGTCCCGCTGGTTATATGAATCTCCAACAAATCCGCTACGTTCGCGAAATCGCCCGCCAGAAACTCAATCTTTCCGCCGCCGCCGAAGCGCTGCACACCTCGCAGCCGGGCGTGTCGCGCCAGGTTCGCGAGTTGGAGAATGAACTGGGGGTGGATGTCTTCGTGCGCCAGGGAAAGCGACTGACCTCGCTGACGCCCGCCGGTGAAAGTGTCCTCGCCATCGCCGACCGCCTGTGGGCGGAAGTGGAAAACCTGAAACGCGTGGGCCAGGAATACACGAATGCGGAGCAGGGCACCTTCGTGATTGCGGCGACGCATATGCAGGCGCGCTATATCCTGCCGCCCGCCATCAAACTCTTCACGGCCAAATATCCCGATGTGCGCTTGTCCATTCACCAGGGCAGCCCGCGCGACCTGGCCAATGGCGTGATTGCCGGGGAATCCGATATCGCCATCGCCACCGAGACACTGGACCGTTACAGCGAACTGCTGACGCAGCCGCTGTACCGCTGGCACCATTGCGTGGTGGTGCCGAAAGATCATCCGCTGGCGCGTGAGAAGAAGCTGACGCTGGAGCGTATCGCCGCTTTTCCGCTGGTGACCTACGATGCGGCATTCACCGGGCGCACCGCATTGGATGAAACCTTCGCCAACGCCGGTGTGGACATCAATGTGGTGCTCACGGCCATCGATACCGACGTTATCAAGACGTATGTCCGGCAGCGCCTGGGCATCGGCATCATCGCCGGGGTCGCTTTCGATGCTGAGCGTGATACCGACCTGGTCGCGCTGGACGGCAGCAAACTTTTTCCCGAACGCGTGGCCAAACTGGCGTTCCGCAAGGGCGCCTACCTGCGCGGATACGTCAAGGATTTCATTGCCATCCTGTCGGCACAGTTGCAGGACCGCTAACCCATCGCCGCATTTCAAACGTCAACGCTTTAAGCCTCAACGACCACCTGCCATGAATACCATCGAATCCTTTATCGGCAACACCCCACTGGTGCGCCTGCAACGCATCCCCACTCGCGAAGGCGTTGCGGCCTCGAACACCATCCTGTCCAAGCTCGAAGGCAACAACCCCGCCGGTTCCGTGAAAGACCGCCCGGCCATGTCCATGATCAGCCGTGCGGAGGCGCGCGGTGACATCAAGCCAGGTGACACGCTTATCGAAGCCACCAGCGGCAACACGGGCATTGCGCTGGCCATGGCGGCCGCCATCAAGGGCTACAAGATGGTGGTGGTCATGCCCGAGCACCTGAGCGTAGAGCGCCGCCAGACGATGCGCGCCTTCGGGGCGGAACTGGTGCTGACGCCGAAAGATATCGGCATGGAAGGCGCGCGCGACACGGCAGAACGCATCAAGGGCGAGCGAAATGGCTTCATCCTCGACCAGTTTGCCAACCCCGACAATCCGCTGGCGCATTACGTGGGAACCGGGCCCGAGATCTGGCGCGATACCGGCGGGAAAATTACCCATTTCGTGGCGACCATGGGTACCACCGGCACCATCATGGGGGTGTCGCGATTCTTGAAGGAAAAAAACCCAGCTATCCAGATCATCGGCGTGCAACCGCAGGATGGCGCCAATGTGCCGGGGATCCGCAAATGGCCTGAGGCTTACCTGCCGAAAATATTCGAACGGCCCCGCATCGACCGCATCCTGGAAGTAAGCCAGCCCGAGAGCGAGGAAATGACGCGGCGGCTGGCCAGCGAGGAGGGGATTTTCGCCGGTGTGTCCTCGGGTGGCGGGTTGGCGGCGGCCATCCGCATCGCGCGCGAAGTTGAGAATGCCGTGATCGTACACATCGTCTGTGACCGCGGTGACCGTTACCTGTCGACGGGGGTGTTTCCGGCATGAGTTGCGCCGGGGCTGCCGGGGGCAGCAGACAACGCTAAAATACGGCCCATGAGAAAAAACAAGATCCGGGCTTCGCGCGCGCTCCTGCTGCTGGTTGTGATTTTGCCGCTATGCGGCTGCGGCTCTATCAATATTTTTCCGTTTCCCTACCAGTCCGCCGCGAAAGCCGCGGATAAGGTGCTGGACGATATATTGCCGGCCAGCGCGACCGGGAATGCGTCCACGAGTGGAGCCAATGGTTCCACTGCCACGGGCGAATCACCGCGCCAGTTATCGGAAGCGAAGAAGCCATGAGCATCGGCCAAAACGGTTTCTCGCGCGCATTGTTGATCGTTGTACTGGCAACAGCGGCATGCCTTTCCACCGGATGTTCGACGCTGATGGCGCCGCTGAATGCCCTGCAACCCGAGGTGAAGTTCGAAACTGATACGCCGACCGTGGTGGCTATCAGGAAGAGCCTGGCCTTGCGTTATGCGCAGCTCCAACCTCAATTTGAGGCCGGTGTCATCGGCTTCACGCAGGACGGCATGATTGCGTTGCGCGATGGTTCGGGACTCACGCTGGTCGCGGAAGGCGAAATGCGAATGCTGATCGCCGAAGACAACAAGGAGCGCGGGGCGCTCTATCGCGAAATGGCTCGCGCCAATGGCCGGCCTGACTGGGAAATGCAGTTCCGCTATACGTTTTCCGAACGCTGGATCAGCCGGGCGCCGGTGGGCTGGTATTACCGCGACGGTAGTGGAAAGTGGATACGGAAGGTGCTTCCAGCGCCTGCACCGTCAACCTCTTGATCCATCCGGGGGCGGCAGGTATCAGGCGTTCTGCCTGTCCAAAAATCCGCCCTTGGTGATTCGGTAATCCGCCTTTTTCCGCCGCTCTTTTCATTGTTCTCGTTACGTATTTCCCTGCCGGAGTGCCGCCCGTGATTCCCGTCCTCGTGTTCGATATCGAAACCATTCCCGACATCGCGGGGCTGCGCAAGCTCAATGAAATCGATGCCGCCATGAGCGATACCGCCGTGGCCGAACTCGCGTTCCAGCGCCGCCGCCAGGCCACCGGCGGAAGTGATTTCCTGCAGCATCACCTGCATCGTGTGGTGGCGATTTCCTGCGTGCTGCGTACAGACGATGGCCTGAAAGCCTGGACCATCGGCCAGGCTGACGACGATGAGGCCGTGCTGATCCAGCGTTTCTTCGACGGCATCGAGCGCTACACGCCGCAACTGGTGTCATGGAACGGCGGCGGCTTTGACCTGCCGGTGCTGCACTATCGCGCGCTTATCAACGGCGTGACGGCGGGCAAATACTGGGACATGGGTGAGGACGATCGTGACTTCAAATGGAACAACTACATCGGCCGCTATCACATGCGCCACCTCGACCTGATGGACCTGCTGGCGATGTACCAGCCGCGCGCCACGGCCGCACTGGACCAGATGGCGCAGCTGTGCGGCTTTCCCGGCAAGCTGGGTATGGATGGCTCGCAGGTGTGGGACGCGTACCAGCGCGGCGAGCTGCAGAATATCCGCGACTATTGCGAAACCGACGTGATGAATACGTGGCTGGTCTTCCTGCGTTTCCAGCTGATGCGCGGCTCGCTCAGCAAGGCGGCCTACAACGCCGAAATAAAAGTCGCGCGCGATTTCCTCGACGCCAATTCGACGGCGGCCCACTGGAAAGCGTTCGCCGGCGCCTGGAAATAGCACTGCGCCATGTCGGAGACAGGTGCTGCCGGCCCGCACGATCTCGCACTTGGTTTTCTGGCGCGCGGCGAACTGGATGCCGCGCTGGTTCAGGCACAGGCGGCCGTCGCATCGGATACAGCGAACATAGATTTTCGCGAGACGCTGGCCCGGGTGCATTACCGGCGAGGTGAATTGCCGGCGGTGATTTCGCTGTATGAAGCCATCGTGGCCGCGCAGCCACAATATTTCGCCGCGTGGAAACGGCTGTCGCGTTTGCTGCTGGAGAACTGGCAGTTCGAACGCGCCGATGAGGTGATATCGCGCGCGCTGCAGATCGATGGAAACGATGTTGCGCTGCTGGCTTTGCAGGTCTATGCGCGCCACGAACTGGGCCTCGACGCCCAGGCGCGCGATGCGGCAATCGCGGCGACAGCGCGCCACCCGGATCAGCTGTCACTCGCGCTGGATGCGAAATTATTGCTGCCGATGATTTACCAGGGCACGGGTGCGCTGCACGAGTCGCGGGCGGCCTACACCCGCGCGATGGCCGCGTTGACGGCCGAGCTCCCACGCTGGAAGAAGCATGCGTTGCAGGTTCTCAGCCTCGAGCGTTCCAATTTCCTGCTGGCGTACCAGGGACAAAATGATCGCGACCTGCAAAAACAGTATGCAACCTTCATCGGCGAATTGATCGGCACAGCGGCGCCGGAATTGAGACAAGCATTGCCTTGCACCTTCGACGGGCAGCGCAAGCTCAGGATCGGTTTTGTCGGCAAGTGGTTCTACGATTCCACCGCCGGCAATTATTTCGAACGCTGGATCACGCAACTTGACCCGGCGCGTTTCGAGCGCTTTGTTTTTTACACCGGGCAGGGCGAGGACGCTGTGACGCGCCGTATCGAGGCGGGAAGCGAGCATTTTTCGCGCCTGTTCAACGGACCTGCTGCGGACGGACAACGCATCCTTGCCGACAAACTCGATGTGCTGGTTCATCCCGAAGTCGGCATGAGTACCGGCTCCTGCCTGCTATCGGCGATGCGACTGGCACCCGTGCAGATGGCAGCGTGGGGACATCCGGTCACCACCGGCAGCGCCGTTGTCGATTATTTCCTGAGTTGCGGCGCGATGGAACCCATCGATCATGCTGCGCACTACACCGAGAAACTTATCCTGTTTGAAGGTATCGGTGTGGACATTGCGTTGCCCGCTACTGTTCGCAATATCGCGCGCTCGTCTTTCGGTTTACCCGCCGGCGCTCGCCTGTATTTTTGCCCGCAGTCGCTGTTCAAGATTCATCCGGACATGGACGCGGTGTTCCTGAAAATCATCGAGGCCGATCCCGCCGCCGTGCTGGTATTTTTCCAGGCGGGGACGCGCGCCATCACCATGTCGTTTGCCAACCGGCTGGGCGAACAGTTTGCGCGCGCGGGCGTTCAAGCCAAAGGCCAGGTCAAATTCCTGCCGCGTTTGAGTGGAGAAAAATTCCGCAGCGCGCTGACGCTCGCTGATGTGATGCTGGATACGTTGCACTGGTCTGGTGGCGGCACCAGCCTCGATGCATTTGCGGCGGATGTGCCGGTGATTTCGCTGCCGGGAGAATTCATGCGCGGGCGGCAGACGGCGGCGATGCTTCGATTGATGGGACTGGAAAAGCTGATCGCGGCTGATGTGGACGACTATGTCAGGAAGGCCGTTGACATTGCGTCCAACCGGGGAATAAACGAGTCGATACGCGAGGCAATTGCGCGCGGTAAGTTAAACCTGTTCGGTCGCGCTGAAGCCAGCAGCGATTTTGCCGCGAAAGTTTTTGCCGCGGTGGCCGCACACGCGGGGAACACGTCGCGGTCGTAGTTCAAATCCGTAGATCGCCATTCTGTGCACGTTTCCAGCCATTTGTCGCCTGCAATCCGCGCCAGTGCTGGAGTTTGGCTTGTGAAATTTATGAAGTCTTGAACGGACTGCTATCGGCAAGTTCATTCACGTATTGCGCAATCCCGTCGCTCTCGCGCGCAAGAAAATCCTCCACGGCACGCGCAAAGCGCGGCTCTTTCAGCCAATGCGCTGAGTGACACTGCACCGGCAGGAATCCACGCGCGAGTTTGTGCTGGCCCTGCGCGCCGCCTTCAAAAACCTGGATGCCGCGCTCGATGCAGAATTCCAGCGCCTGGTAATAGCAAGTTTCGAAATGCAGGCCCGAGTGAAATTCCAGGCCGCCCCAGTAGCGGCCATACAGCGTGGTCGCATCCCATAAATTCAGCGCGCTGGCAACCGGTTCGCCTTCGCGCTCGGCAATGATGAGCAGGATATTTTCCGGCATGCGTTCGCCGATCAGGCCGAAAAATTTTCGATTGAGGTAAGGCGTCGAAAAATGGGCGTGATAGGTGTGGCTGTAGCACTTGAAGAAAAAATCCCAGTCTGCCGGTGTGATGTCTGCCCCGGTGACACGGCGGAAGGTGATGCCGGCATTCCTGACGTTGCGCCGTTCCTGCTTCAGCTTCTTGCGCTTGTCGTGGCTCATGGTCGCCAGGAAGTCATCGAACGTGGCGAAGCCGGTGTTGCGCCAGTGAAACTGGATCGAGGTGCGGGGCATCATGCCGGCCGCGATGAGTTGTGCCTGTTCGGCGTCATGGCCTTGCAGAACCTGGGCATAGAACTGCTCCCGCTGC
>JBDTWS010000053.1:0-20988 GCA_040006575.1 Betaproteobacteria bacterium | reverse complement strand
GGCCGAGGCTGTGTGGAAACGCAAGTTTGCCTGAGGCAAGAATTTTTCCAGCAATTTACGCGTTTCGGCGCTGCATTTGAAGCGATAGCGTAGGACCTACTGTCCGATGATATTTTTTAGGACAGTTGGGTTTCAGGCGCGGCGAATGCGCAAATTGAGCCTATGCGGGCCTTGCTTGCAGCACTTCCATCAGCCCAGCAATTCCCATTATCGCTACCAGCCGTTTCATATTGTAGGCCAGCACGTGCAAACTCATCTCCGTGCGCACATGTGAAAGCGTCTTCATCAGGAAATGGGTAGATCCCATCCAGTTTTTGATGGTGCCGAAGGGATGCTCAACGGTACGGCGACGGATACGCATCATCTCGGGTTGTTGATCCAGCCGCACTTGCATCTCGTCCAACACTTGCTCATGTGCCGATCGGCTAATTCGCCTGTACGTTCCACTGGTGCATTTAGGTTTCAGAGGGCAGCGTGGGCAGTCTGAGGACCAGTACTTATGGATGGTCTGCCCTTTCTCGATGGTCGTGAAGCGATGGATCGCTCGCTCGTTGGCTGGACAGCGGTATTGATTGTCGGCAGCAATATAGATGAAGTCCTGCTTGTCAAACATGCCCGCCGCCTTATTACTGGACGTCATGGTCTTCGGCACGATGGGCACAATTCCCGCTTCTACGCATTGCGCGATCTGCTCACCCTTGAAGTAGCCGCGATCTGCAACGGCAGTAATTTTCTCGAGGCCCATCGCCTCTCGCGCCAGTTCGGCCATCGGCTTCAGCTGATTGCGATCAACTCCCTCATTAGTCACTTCGTGGGCAACAATCAAATGGTGCCTCGCATCCACGACCGACTGAACGTTGTAGCCCACAATACTGCCGTCACGATTCTTCATCGAGCGCGCATCCGGATCCGTTAGAGATAGCTGATCACCCGCTTGCGCCTGAAGGGAGGCATCAATGTTCTTGAGTTTCTGCATCTGCGCCTTGAGCGATTGAATCTTGTCGGCAAGCCGCTCCTTCTTGAGCTTCGCGACTTCGGGCTCGGCGCGATCGGCCGTATCCATCTCGACTAGGTAACGCTCAATGCTCTCTTCAATTTGCGCCATCCGAAATTCCATCTTGGCATTGGTGAAGTTCTTGTCTCGACTGTTCACGGCTTTAAACTTGCTGCCGTCGATGGCGACCAGCGCATCGGCAAACAGATTAAGTTTCCGGCAGAGCTGCACAAACTGCCGGCAGACGTTGCGAATCCCGCGACCGTTGTCGCGCCTAAAGTCGGCGATGGTCTTGAAGTCAGGAGCAAGCCGGCCCGTCAGCCACATCACTTCGATATTGCGTTGCGCTTCGCGCTCAAGGCGGCGGCTGGACTGCACGCGATTCAAATATCCATAGAGATAGATCTTGAGCAGCACCGCTGGGTGATACCCAGGGCGGCCGGTTGTCGCAGGATCAGCCCCTTCAAAGCCCAAGGTCCGAAGGTCGAGTTGATCGACGAAGACATCAATGACCCTAACCGGACTTTCCTCGGCAACAAAATCGTCGAGGCACTCAGGCAACAACGTCGCCTGCGACCGCTCCCGTCCTTGAATGAATCTCTTCATCTGCCGCTCCCGGTTTCAGATGAATTTCTAACGCACACAAGCTATCATCGTGCACAAAGATCGATAGCGTTTTCACACAGCCTCGGCCAATAGGAGACGGTCGATGTCTCCCTCCAAATCGGTCAGACACTAACTTTTCAAGAGAAATATTGTGGCGATCCTATGCAGCGCAAAACAATAAATACGATCCTGCTGATGCTTGGATCGGCAATTGCCGGCATCATTATCTTCGTCGCCGTGGTAAATAGATTCATGGGGCCTGACGGAAAGTCATCCAGGGCAATTGGCTTGTTTTCCAAGACGGAAATCGTTTCCGAAGCGCCACCGATCAAGAGCGACGAAGAAGGTAAGTATTTAGGGTCGGTCGGACAGGTTGATGGCCGCTTCGTCAACCGCAATAATATGCTCGCCGCAGGGAAAGGTCGGATAGACGGGAATGTGAGTGCCGGCCCGATCCCGGTGAGCGGCCTACGGCTTAGGCTTGCCCTTAACGAAGCCGTCTGGTCCGAATGGGTCGTCACGGACGCGCTGGGCAAGTATTCAATATCCGTTCCTACGGGAGAATATCGTATCAATGGATACGACCTGGATCCGGAACTCGTCAACAAACTCTTAGTTGGGAAAATCGAGAGTCCCCGAAACGCCATATCAAGGGACATTCTAAAAGTCTCGGAAACCGTCCATGGCAGGGGAATTGATCTCGACTTTGTGACACCCGTGGTGAAGGTGGCCCCAACCGGCGCAGTGAAGGTGTCCGCTCCCGAGTTGATTAGCTGGAAGCCTTACCCAGGCGCGTCCAAATATCGCCTCAGCTTAACTGAGTGGAACAGGCCTGCCGACTATCAAAGCCAGCGACGGTTGTGTGACTGGTCGAACTGCCCTTCGGTTGTGGGGACGCAGATCGACTTGAACGCCCACGGAATAAAGCTGACTGCGGGAAAGTATTACTCCTACGACATTGATGCACTCGACGACCTTGAACGAGCGATTTCCCGCTCGCAGTATGGCGTAGGTCGAACCGACTTCTTTGCCGTGGAATAATTTTGCTCAAGACCGAACGGCTGAAATGGGTCAATTGCTGCCGTAATCACAAGAGACTCGGACTGTACCTCCAAATATTGGAACCACTTCGACATTCATGCTTACGCGTCCACTCATAACGTTGCTTTGCCTGGTGCCCATCACGGCGCACGCGGAAGTCATGGACAAGGAGCTTTCTTTTTTTGCTGTCTCCTCAATCGCCATTCTCATTGCGCTCGTAAGTTTCCTCGCTGCGCGCTTTTTACCGCTGTCCTTGATTATGATCGGCCTGTTGAGCGGACTATATTTCACCGGGCTCATTGGGGAAATGGCTGATGGCGGCATCGCTCAGGTAGCAGCTGCGGAGGCTGGCATGAGTTACGTCATTTTTACGACGACGGGTCCAATTCTTCAGGTCGCCGGTATTGCTGTTGGCCTACTATTGCGTAGGCAAGCTGTTCTGAATAGTGTCGAACGGCGTGCGTAAAGATGAGTGTCCGCTTCGGGTCGAGAACGGCCAATAACAGATGTTCGACTTGACCTGCGCACAGCAAGCCCGAATTAGCCATTCGCAAACTGCAGCATAGTTAAAGCGAATCAGCGTGTACGGCGAAACTCCATCGTCCAGTTTGTTTCCCACGTTTTACCCGCATCGGCTGAGTTCGCCTGCTCCCAATGCGCGGAATTGGCCGTGATATGCGACCAGATGTAGCGTGCACGCATGACTTTGCCGTTGCTGGTGTAGTCGGCATAAAACGTACCGACACCGTTTTTAAATTTCCCCTTCACCGGCGGATCGATTGCACCGTGAGGATCGCGGCTGTCAATCCACCAGATGGCCCATTGAGCGGTCTTTGGATCGTAGGCCCGCACGGCCACGCCGTGGGCTACGCCGGCGGGTTTGTCGAAACGGTGGTCTTCGACATTGGAACGTCCCTCCATCAGGCGGCGATTGCTGCAGGTGCCGTCGAATTCAAGCCAGGCCGTGTCGCGCTTGACTCGGTGATGCACTCGCCAATCACCCACCTGGAAATCGAAATCGTGCAGGCCGGCCAAATTTTCGCCGGAGGGCGTGGGTGTGGACGAATTTACGCAAGTTGTCATGAACGCTGCAAATGAAAGGCACATGGCCGCTGGAATTTTCATTTCATACCCTTTGTGGCTGGAGAGTTCGCAGCGTAAGGATGATATAGGTCGCAATCCGACCTATATCGAACGCGCATCGATTGGGGCCTGTCTTTCGTCACAAAACGCTTTGGCAGCGTGCTGGTAATTTCAACTCGAAACGAAATCAGGTATATCCATCACCAGTACGTGATCGAGAAAATAAAACTGGCAGTCCCGGCAGGAATCGCAGTGAGCAAGGAAACGAAAGTCCCCGACGGTGATGGGAAACCCGACCTCCGTTTGCCGTAGTGAGTCTGCAGATGCAGCTATTGCACCAGCCGTCCCGAACGACGCAGGTAGGCGATATCAACAAAATGCGAACCGCGATCATTTGATTTGCTGAAGGCCAGTGTCATGCCGTCCAGGTCATAGCGCCCGTTGCCCGCCAGTGCGGCTGCAATACTGGTGCGATTGATTTCCCCACTTATTTTTTCCAACGCCTTCACGAACGCCTTGGCTGCCATGAAGCCCTCCAGCGTCAGGTGCGAAGGCGGCTCATCACGATACTTCGCCATCAGTGCGAGGTGCTCGGACTGCAGCCGGGTGGCACTGGTAAGCGGATTGGGCACCACCTGTGTGATCATGGTGCCGGTCGCGAAATCTGCTTTTGCCAACTCCATCAGCGTGCGGTGATTGACGGTCGACAGTCCGACTATATTGACTCCGCGTCCCTCTGGTGTCGCGCGAATTTTCTTCACGAACTCGGCCATGGCAATGGTATCGGCCGCAACGATGATGGCCTGCGGCTGTGCCTTCAGGACATTGCGCACCAGCGCGTCCAGCCCCGCCAGCGTGGGATTCAATTCGAAGCGCATCGCAGGTAGCTGGTTGCGCGCCTTTAATTCGGCGGCAATTTCGTCGGCAAGGCTCTCGCCGAATTTGCCGCGCGCATGTACGGTGACAAATTGCTTCAGTTGCAGCTGCGCGAAATGCTGGATGATGTGCCGCGCTTCGTCCTTATAGGTGGGACGCACGAAGATCACAGCATCGCCGGCCTCGCCGATCTCGGCCCCCGACAACGGCGCGAACAATATGGTGTGCGATGCGCGAAAGGTCGTGTCCTTCGCCACCAGCGCGATGTTTTCGTCGCCGGTGAAACCAAAAAGCGCATCGACGCGCTCGACGCCCACCAGGTCACGGGTAAGGCGCAAAGTATTCGCCGGAACGCCTTCGTCATCCCGTGTCACCAGGGTTATCTTGCGGCCGCGAATGCCGCCCTGCGCATTTACGTGATCGAACCAGGTGCGCGCGCCGGCAATGTAGTCGCGCCCGACGTCGGCGCCGAGCCCGCTCTGGTCGTTTACAACGCCCAGGCGTATGTCGGCTGCGTGCGCGCACAATGCGCATGCGTGAAGTGCCAGGAAGATACAGAACGAGAACGCGTGATGAAATCGAAAACGTGGCATGACGTCCCTGTGGAGGCTGGTCGATAGACGACGGGAGCACGATTTATACGCAGTACGCATTGCGACGACATGACAGCGTGAAAAAACTTGTGACGTCCCCGCAAAGGGCCAAAAAATGGCCCAAAAAAACGGCCCGTCGATCATGTGATCGCGGGCCTTCTTTTTTACGCCGGCAAATAATTTGCCGGCGCAAGTAATCGGCGCCTAGCCAAACCGCCCCGTAATGTAATCCTCGGTCTCCTTGCGCCGCGGCTTGATGAAGATCTGGTCGGTCACGCCGAACTCCATCATCTCGCCCAGGTACATGTATGCCGTGAAGTCCGACACCCGCGCCGCCTGCTGCATGTTATGCGTGACGATGGCGATGGTGTAGTCGTTCTTCAGTTCATGCAGCAGCTCCTCGACTTTCGCGGTGGAGATGGGGTCCAGCGCCGAAGTGGGCTCATCGAGCAGCAGGACTTCCGGCTTCACGGCCACGCCGCGCGCAATGCACAGGCGTTGCTGCTGGCCCCCGGACAATGACAGTCCGCTCTGGCTCAGCTTGTCCTTCACCTCGTCCCACAGCGCCGCTTTTTTCAGCGCCCATTCGACGCGCTCATCCATCTCGGCCTTGCTCAGGCTTTCGTACAGCTTCACGCCGAAGGCGATGTTGTCGTAGATCGACATGGGGAAGGGTGTCGGTTTCTGGAACACCATGCCCACCTTGGCGCGCAACAGGTTCAGGTCCTGGTCCTTGTCCAGGGTGTTCTTGCCGTTCATGACGATTTCGCCCACGGCGCGCTGGCCGGGATACAGGTCGTACATGCGATTGAAGGTGCGCAGCAACGTCGATTTGCCGCAGCCCGAAGGCCCGATGAAGGCGGTGATGTGCCGCTCGGCGATATCGAGGTTGATGCTTTTCAGCCCCTGGAAACTGCCGTAGAAAAAATTCAGGTCCTTGACGCGAATCTTCGGCGCCGGCATCGGCTTTGCGTCGTTTACGTTAGCGATGTTCATGTGCACGCCATTCCTTTGATTAATTTTTTTGCTGCGCGAATATCGTGCGCGCGAGGATATTGAGGCCCAGCACCGAGGCCGTGATCAGCAATGCACCTGCCCATGCCAGCGATTGCCAGTTTTCAAACGGGCTCATCGCAAACTGGAAAATCACCACCGGCAGGTTGGCCATGGGCGCGTTCATGTCGGTCGACCAGAACTGGTTGTTCAATGCGGTAAACAATAGCGGCGCGGTTTCGCCGCTGATCCGCGCAAGGGCCAGCAGGATGCCGGTAATCACGCCGCCTTGCACCGCGCGCAAAGCAACAGTCAGTGTTACTTTCCACTGCGGCGCACCCAATGCGGCGGCCGCTTCGCGCAGGCTGGCAGGCACCAGGCGCAACATGTTTTCAGTCGTGCGCACCACCACAGGGATCGCCAGCAGCGACAGCGCGAATGTGCCGGCCCATCCGGAAAAATGTTTTACGTTGGCGACGTATACCGTGTAGATGAAGAGGCCGATCACGATTGAAGGCGCCGACAGCAAAATGTCGTTGATGAAGCGCGTTGTCGGTCCCACCCAGCCGCGTCCGCCGAATTCAGCCAGGTACACGCCGGCGAGAATGCCGATCGGTGTCGCGATCAAGGTGGCGAAACCCACCATCAGCAAGCTGCCGAAAATAGCATTGGCCAGCCCGCCTTCGCTGCCCGGTGGCGGCGTCATCTGCGTGAAGATCGACAATGCCAGCCCGCCCAGTCCGCGCGACAGCAATGTGTACAGAATCCAGGCGAGGAACATCATGCCGATGGCCATCGCAGCCATCGCCAGTACCAGCGAAAGTCGATTGATGAAGAGCCGGCGCGTGTAGATCAGGCTCATGTCTTCAGTCCCTCGCGTTTGTTGAGCTGGAGCAGCAGCAGCTTGGCGAAGCTCAGCACGACGAAGGTAATCAGGAACAGCACCAGCCCCAGCGACACCAGCGAGGCCACGTGCAGGTCCTTGCTGGCCTCGGCGAATTCGTTGGCGAGGGTTGAGGCAATACTGTTGCCCGGGTCGAACATGGACGGGCTCATGCGGTGTGCATTGCCGATGACGAAGGTCACTGCCATCGTCTCACCCAGCGCGCGTCCCAGCCCGAGCATGATGCCGCCGATGACACCCACCTTGGTGTAGGGCAGCACAATATTGCGCACCACTTCCCAGGTGGTGGAACCGAGGCCGTAAGCCGATTCCTTCAGCACCGGTGGCACGACTTCAAACACGTCACGCATCACGGAGGCGATAAAGGGAATGATCATGACTGCGAGGATGATGCCGGCCGACATCATGCCGATGCCCATTGAAGGTCCCTGGAAAACCACGCCGATGACCGGAATCTTGCCGATGGTGTTGCCCAGCGCGGGCTGGATATAGTCGGCAAAGATGGGTGCGAATACGAACAGGCCCCACATGCCGTAGATGATGCTGGGAATGCCGGCGAGCAATTCGACGGCGGTGCCCAGCGGACGCTTCAACCAGGCGGGGCAGAGTTCAGTGAGGAAGACCGCGATACCGAAGCTGACCGGCACGCCGATCAGCAACGCAATGATTGAGGTGACCACGGTGCCGTAAATCGCATTGGCCGCGCCGTAGCGATTGGTCACCGGATTCCATTCGGTACTGGTAAAGAAGCCCAGGCCGAATTCGGCAAAGGCCGGATACGCGCCCATCAGCAGCGAACCGATGATGGCGGCGAGCAACGCCAGCACCAGCAGTGCGAAGCCCAGCGTGCTGTAACGGAACAACAGGTCCTGCCATTTTTGCTGGCGTAATTTACCCGCCAGCCGCGCGGCGGTTCGCGCTTGTTCTTCAGAGGTCGACACGTCCCGGGCTCCTTGTGGACGGATGTGGGCGAAACTTGACGGGGAATTCATGGCATCCGCTTCGACGGGAGTTTAATGTATGCGGTCGCGAGTCGCTCGCGATAAGTAAGGTGTAGCTGCGAGTTGCATGCGTTCAGCGTGAAGCGGCCGCAGGTCACATGCGCACATTGCACATGTCCTGCGGCCGCCCGGTCATGAACTGACCGTTACTTCCAGAGTGCCTGGCCCGCAGCGCTCTTGACATCCTTGCGCCACGAATCCTCGATCAGCTTGGTCAGCGTGGCCGGCAGTGGAACATAGTCCATCTCGGCAGCCATCTTCTGTCCATTCTTCAGTGCCCATTCGAAGAACTTCAGGACTTCGGCACCCTTGGCGGCGTCGGCCTGCGATTTGTAGATCAGGATGAACGAGGCGCCGGTGATGGGCCAGCTGTCCTTGCCCGGTTCGTTGGTGAGGATTTCGTAAAAGCCTGGTGCCTTGGCCCAGTCGGCGTAGGAAGCGGCGGCCTGGAACGACGGATCATCCGGTTGAACGAAATGGCCATCCTTGTTCTTGAGTTGTGCGTGGCTCATCTTGTTCTTCTTGGCGTAGGCGTATTCCACATAGCCGATCGAACCCTTGATGCGCTGGACGTAAGCGGACACGCCTTCGTTACCCTTGCCGCCCACACCTTCCGGCCAGGCGACCGATGCATCGGCGCCGACTTTTGCTTTCCAGTCCGGGCTTACCTTCGACAGGTAATCGGTGAACAGGAATGTGGTGCCCGAACCGTCAGAGCGGCGGACAACCGTGATCGGATCATTCGGCAGCTTCAGGCCGGGGTTCAGGTCGGTGATGGCCTTGTCGCCCCAGTTCTTGACCTTGCCCAGGAAAATATCAGCCAGCACGGCGCCGGTCAGCTTCATTTCGCCTGGCTTCACGCCTTCGATATTGACGATCGGAACAACACCACCAATGATGGCGGGGAACTGCATGAGGCCGGATTTGTTCAGTTCTTCAAGTGTCAGCGGCTTGTCGGAAGCGCCGAAATCAACGGTCTTGGCCTGGATCTGCTTGATGCCGCCGCCGGAACCGATCGATTGGTAATTCATGCCGGTGCCGGTCTTGGTTTTGTAGGCTTCGGCCCACTTGGCGTAGATGGGGTACGGGAAGGTAGCGCCCGCGCCGGTGATGTCGACGGCGATCGCGCCGGCGCTCAGTGTGGCCATTGCGCTGAACAGCGCGATGCTGGAAACAAGTTTACGTAAGGTCATTCGATACTCCGTTTGTGGTGGATTTGCGTATTTGGGCTTTTCAGGTCTAGCGAGGATAAGACGCTTGTGTGACGCCTTTGTGACAGGCCGCCAGTTAAGAGTCCGCAGCCGTCATGGCCCTGTCACAGGGTTGGCGTAGCGTGCGCGCATGGACTTGATTCTGTGGCGCCACGCCGATGCTGTCGCCGTTAAAAATGAAAGCGAGCCGGACTTCCAGCGCCGCCTCACCAGCAAGGGGCGCAAGCAGGCCGCGCATGTAGGCCAGTGGCTGGAACGCCACATGCCCGATTCGGCGCGCATCCTGGTGAGTCCCTCCGTGCGGGCGCGTGAAACCGCCGAGGCGCTGGGTCGCAAATTTCACGTGGTGCCGGAACTCGGGCAGGGCGCGGATGCAGCACAGGTGCTGATCGCGGCCGGCTGGCCGGACAATCGCCATACCGTGCTGGTGGTGGGTCACCAGCCCACGCTGGGCCAGGTCGCGTCGCTGCTGCTGTTTGGCCAGGAGCAGGAGCTCAGCATGCGCAAGGGCGCGGCGTGGTGGATGACCAACCGCGCGCGCGAGGAAGAACAGTTGCGGCAGCCGAGACTTACGTTGCGCGCGGCTGTTTGCCCGGAGTACCTTTAGCCTGGTGCCTGGTATTGCGCGCGTTATCAGTCCGCGCCCTGGGCGCGCCGCGCACTCCCAGCGCCTGGAAATAGTCCCGCGCGAGAGCGTGTAGCCGAACCGGCAAACAGGAATCCCTTGACCGGTGGCGTGTGCACGAAGGCAATGCTGAGCCAGACCGCGGTGCTGAAGTAAAGCGACATCCAGACCACCTCGTTTTTCCAGTCTTCCCAGTGCTGCGACACCACCCAGCGCGCGGAGGCATCCGCAGCGCCCTGGCGCACGCTCATGTAGGCGCGGCCGATCGACTCATCGTGCAGCCAGCGCGACCAGTACATCGGCACGTCGACCAGGAACATATACGCCACATAGCCGAGTGCTACGACGCAGACGGCTGCCACCAGCGGGCGCCGCGAGGGGTCGCAACGCGGCCATATCGCCACCAGCCCCGCTGCCATCAACGCGGCGCTGATGCCCCACAACGTTTCCTCGAACACATGGCCCAGGTTCGACGTGGTCGTCACCGAATACCACGAGCAGGTTTCGGCAATCACGATCAGCGGCACAATTACCTGTGCACACCACGTGCCGAAGCGGCTGCCGCCATGGCGCGCGATTTCGTGCATCAGCAATGCCCATTGCGCGACGAAGCACAGTTCCGCGATCGTGGCCACCGAACGGCCGACGATGACACTGGAGAACCAGGAGTCGAACAGGCACATGCGCGGCACGTCGTAGACCGGCAGGAAGGAGCGATAGGCGCAACCGAATACGTATCCTGCGGCGAGGATGAGTTGCAGGCGGCGAGAACTGTAGATTTCAGCGGGCAGCAACTCGCGGCGGTGCGAAAGAGCCCTGGCCGTGAACGACCACGCCAGGATGTTTGCGACGGCAACGGCGGAGAGCAGGGCCCACCAGAGGAGGATTCCGGACGACATGATGTTGTTGAGGGCGAGAAATTAAAGGGGTGAAGTCGGCGCCGGTGCGTGCAAATATTGCAGCGTGGCGCAAATGACGGTGCCATTTTTTGCGCATCGGGAAAAACAGTGTATACCTTTTATTTTTCGCGCGGTACCAGAAAATTCTTACTGTTTCTTGACAGTCGACGGGTTGGCGCCGCATGCATTCACACAGGTGTAACGATAGTGTCATTTCTCCGTCACATGCGGTTTTCGGAATTTGCAAACCTGCGGACCGCGAAGGCGCGCGGGTGATAAGCTGCGGCGCAGTGCTCACTACCGGACGACGGCCATGAACGCAGTCACCGAATCGATCATCGAATCCAACCTCGGCCGCGATCCCGAGCGCCTGCGAATGAAATTCGCGGCATTACGCACTGATCCGTTCGCATTCTTTCGCGGTACGGCGCCGCTGTTTTACGAGACGTTGTCACTCGACAGGAGGCTCCTGTCCGCACCGCTGGTACTCGCCTGCGGCGACCTGCATCTCGAAAATTTCGCCAGCTACAAAGCCGACAACCGCCTGGTCTATTTCGACATCAGCGATTTCGACGAGAGCTGTGTCGCGCCGTTGTCCCTGGACGTGGTGCGATTCCTCACCAGCGTCCTGGTGGCAGCCGGACCATTGAAAATTCGCCACGAGCACGCGATGAAATTGCTGGGTGTTTTTTTGGAGGCGTACGCCGCAAATATCGCCACCGGTAAACCGCGCTGGGTCGAACGCTCGGTGGCGACCGGGCCGGTAAAGTCGTTGCTGCAAGGGCTGAAGCGCCGCCGCCGCCGCGACCTGATCCTGCAGCGCACCGTCCGCAAATCAGGAAAAATCCGGCTGAAAGTTGACGGGAAGAAAACGCTGGCCCTCACCGCCGAAGATCGCTCCCGGGCGGAATCGATTCTCGCCAGGTTCGCCGCACGCCATGAGAAGCCGGCGTTCTTTGCGCCCATCGATATCGCAAGGCGAATCGCAGGCACCGGCAGCCTGGGGCTTGAGCGCTACGTGGCGCTGGTGCGCGGAGACGGCAACGCCGACGGCCGCTATCTGATCGACATCAAGGTTGCTGCGCCTTCCGCACTGGCGAGGCATGTTGGCGCGGGCCAGCCTGAATGGAAAAACGCTGTGCGTGCAGCCACTATCCAGAGAATCTCTCAGGCCATTCCACCCGCGCTGCTGGGAACGGTTGAAGTGGGACAACATACCTACCTCATACGCGAATTGCAGCCGACGGCGGATCGCATCGATTTGCACGCGCTGCTGAATTCGCCCGGGGGCAAATCGGCAGGACGCAAAGAATTCGCCGACGTGATTCAAACCATGGCCGCCGTCACTGCGTGGGCGCATTTGCGCACTTGCGGCCGTCACGGTGCCGCCTCGATGGATGAACTGGTTGGGTTCGCATCGCGCAAGGGCTGGCAAAGCCGTGTGATGGAGTGTGCCGGGCGGGCGAGCGTACTGACGCTGAAGCAGTGGCGTGAATTTTCGGCGGACTATGATGCGAATCCTGCCGAATTCGAAGGATGAAACTCTAGGTCTGACGGCGCTTTCAGGCTGAAAATGGCTGGAGAGCCCCGCCAGTGCCAGGGTTTATTGCGTGACTTAGTCAGGCAACGACTATCCCAAAGCCCGTCGTCCCCGCGCAGGCGGGGACCCAGTGTCGTTCGGGCGCGGGCGCAAGTGCACGCAAACGCCGCTGGATCCCCGCCTGCGTGGGGACGACGTCGATAGTTTCTCGATAGACGAACCAGATTTCCTATATGCCCTCCGGCAACTGCATCAACCTCTCCCCCATCCGCACACGCGTTCCTTCCATCATCCCATCGCACAACGCAAACCCTCCCGGCGCCAGCACAATGATGGTCGAGCCATGCTGGAACCAGCCCATCTCCTCACCTTTTGCATAGCGAGCATCGCAGTCAATGCGATTGGCCCCGCGATAACGCAAATGCAGCAGCACATCGATGAAATGCAGCCGGATGCTGGCTACCAGCACCGCCGCCACCGGCACCAGCAATAGCGCCTGGCCGCTGGGCGCATGCTCCACATGCACTACCGCGCGCTCGTTTTTGCAGAACAGCCGCTCGACGCGTTTCAGCGCAATCGGATTCACGTTCCATGTATCGCCGGAAATGTAGTCGACACGCCGCACGCGGCAATCCAGCGGCGCATGGAAGCGGTGATACATGCTCGAAGTGATACGAATGGTCGCGTAGCAACCGTTACGATATCGGCGCGCGAGTTCCGGATCGCCCAGGAGGTCGTGTAGCGCATACGGAAAACCCTTGGCCTGGAATACGCGCACGCCGTCGATGGGCCCGCATGCGCCGACGATGCCGTCGCAGGGACTGGTAAGGATCGCGCTGTCCTCGTCCACCGGCCGCATGCCTGGCTTCAATTCGCGCGTAAAGCAGTCATGCATGCTGGCGAAGCGATCCTTCTTCGCCTCCTCGAGATTCAGCTCGGCAAAACGTTTCCAGAGGCCGATGGAAAGCCGGCTGACCAACGGCTGCTCGATCTTGCTGAACCATCCCATCAACCGCGTCAGCGATAGCCGCGGAATGCGATTGGTGAGCAGGAAATTCACGTCTTCCTGCCCGATGATTTGCAGCACGGTGGTGCGTAGCGTCATCAACATGTCATGTGCCTGGGTTATTTGTCGCGGAGGAGGAAATGCAAATATGGATTCGATTTTTTTCTGGTACGCCGTGGGCGGTGTCGCAACGCTGGCCGTGTTGCCCAAACTGAAAGCCCGGCTTGAACTGTCGCAGGCGAAACATCCTTCGCTCACCGGACATGCGCGCATGTCGCGGCAGGTGGCGAAACTCCTGCCGGGATTCGACTATGGCGAAGCGGAATTCTTCAATGCCGATGACGCGCCCGCCGACGTGGTCGCAAAACGGCGTGCGGGTTTCACACACCTCTCGGCGTTGTATGCCGAGCGTTTCCCGCAATCGGCGAAGCTGACGGCTGAAGCGGCACAAGGACTCCCGGACCTGCAGTTCACATCGGCCTACCGCGTGCCGTTCCAGTTCAGCCGGCTGGTGCAGGAACACCTCAAGGGTGGCAGCTTCGTCAAGGCCTCCGTCGGTGTCATGCTGACCGACCTCGACGGCAATCGCCTCTACGACCTGGGTGGATCCTACGGCGTCAATGTATTCGGCTACGATTTTTACAAACAGTGCATCGAGCAGGGTGTGGCACGGGTGCGCGATCTCGGGCCGGTGCTGGGCGCGCTGCATCCGCTGGTGGCGAAGAACGTCACGCGGCTGAAAGAAATCTCCGGGCTCGACGATGTCTCTTTCCACATGTCCGGCACTGAAGCGGTGATGCAGGCGGTGCGGCTGGCGCGCTATCACACCGGCCGCACGCATCTCGTGCGTTTCTGTGGCGCGTATCACGGCTGGTGGGGCGACGTGCAGCCGGGTGTCGGCAATCCGCTGCCCGCGCGCGACACCTATACGCTGCGTGACATGAATGCGGCCACGTTGCGTGTATTGCGCAGCCGTCGTGACATCGCCTGCGTGCTGGTCAATCCGCTGCAGGCGCTGCATCCCAATGCCGGCGCGCCGGGCGATTCGTCGCTGGTCGACAGTTCGCGGGCGGCCGGTGTGGAACGCGCCGCCTACGCCGTATGGCTGAAGCAATTGCGTGAAGTGTGCAGCGAACGCGGCATCGCGCTGATATTCGATGAAGTATTCGTCGGTTTCCGCCTTGCCCGCAGCGGTGCGCAGGAATATTTCGGCGTGCGCGCGGACATGGTCACCTACGGCAAATCGCTGGGCGGCGGCCTGCCGGTGGGTGTGGTGTGTGGTGCTGCGCAATGGATGAAACGATATCGCGAAGATCGTCCCGCCGATATCTGTTTCGCCCGCGGCACATTCAATTCGCACCCGTACGTGATGGGCGCGATGGATGCCTTTCTTGATCACATCGATACCGAACAGGTGCAACGCATCTATTCCAGCCTCGACCGCGTGTGGACGCGGCGCGCAGCGGACCTCAACGCCAGATTGCGCAATGCCCGGCTGCCGGTGCAGATGGCCAATCTCTCCTCGATCTGGACCGTGTTGTACACGGAACCTGGCCGTTACAACTGGATGCTGCAGTACTACCTGCGCGCCGAAGGGCTGGCGCTGTCCTGGGTCGGCACCGGCCGCTTGATCTTCAGCCTCAATTACAGCGACGAGGAATTCAATATCGTGTGCGACAAGTTCGTTGCGGCCGCAGCCGCCATGCAGCGCGACGGCTGGTGGTGGCGCGGCGAAAATATCACCAATAAAGGTATCCGCCGCGGCATCCTGCGCGAGATGATCGCGCAGCGCCTTGGCGGGATGTCGCGTGTCGGACCGCAGCCGCAAAGCCGGCCCCAGCCATCTCCCGCGCTGGCACAGACCCACCTCAAGGGTGAACGCTAGCAGGCAATGCGCGACCGGTCGTACACCAGGTTCGGGTACGTGTGCATCGCTAGCGTTTGGCGACATGCGGATCGATGAGTTCGCCGCGCATCAGGTGCAACGGTGCGCGGTGATAGAGCAGGATGTCGTGGAAGGGATCGGTCAGTATTTTGGTGAACCACACCACGCCGGTCTGCACATCGCGCAGGAAAAACAGATGCACAGTGCGGAACAGCAGGCCGCCAACGCCGATGGCGATCCACATCAGGCCGATGTTGTTCATGTATCCCATCCACCCGTCCGGGGCCGGCAGCAGGCCGAGCAGGGTCGAATCAGCCAGCAGCAACAACGGTGACGCCGCCCAGATCACCATCAGCACAATTTTCCGCTGCAGGTTGTAGCCGATCTTGATTTCTTCCTTGTATTCATGCGTCGCCTGGTTGACCTCGTCGTAACACCTGGGCTCGAAGAAGAAATGTCCCGACTGCCGGCTGACCATGCCGATCAGCCAGCACACCAGCGCCGCGATGGCGGGCGCATAAAACAACAACACATAGCCCACCACGAAACTTGTTGCGCTGACCAGGTGCAGGGTCTGGTTGATGCGGCTGTGATGGTAGTAACGATGATCGTCCCAGCGCTGCTCACGCAGTGTTTCCATGAATCCGCTCATAGCATCTCCTTTTGGGCTTGCCGGCATTCGGTATTGGTATTGACACATGACAGGTATAGCGCGAGTGCGTGACAGAAAGATGAACGAATGATTGGCGCTCGCGGAAACATGGTTGACGCATAACTGCAATGGAATCGCCATGCGAGGGTCACATCGCTCTGGTTAAGTCTGCGCATCACCATTTTCATAACCGCCGGACGCCGCGAACTGATGCGGCCCGGCAGGGAAGGGCAGACGATGAACAAAGATTCGAGCATCTCTCCAGGCCAACAGAGCCCGGCAGCCATTGGCCGCGTCGATTTCCACCTGCATTCCTACGCGTCCAACGTCACCGACTACTATGCCGCCAACAGCTTCTCGATTCCGGAGTCGTACTCCGACCCGATCAAGCTCTATCACCTGCTGAAACAGCGCGGCATGTCGCTGGTGACCCTGACCGATCACAACTCGATCGACGGCGTGCGCGAGATGCTGGACCACGGCCTGAGCGATGTTTTCATCAGCGCCGAGATGACAACGACTTTTCCGGAAGACGGCTGCAATATCCACATCACCGTCGGCAATATGACCGAGGCGCAGTTCGCCGAGATCGATCGATTGCGCGGCAACGTCTACGAGATGGTCGCGTATGTGGACCAGGAAATCGAGTTGGAATTGCAGCGCCGCAACAGCAACCGGCTGGTGTATTTCATGACGCACCCGCTGATGAGTACGCAGAATCGCCCCTATGGACGCGAAGGCTCATTGACCACGGCGCATATAGAGAAGGCGCTGCTGCTGTGCAATTGCCTGGAAGTGCACAACGGCGCGCGCACTCGCGCCATCAACAGCCTGACGTCGGACATTATTCGCGGATTGGATCGTGCAACGATCGAGCGCTTCGCTAATACACACGACATTTTGCCGAAGGGACCGACGCCGTGGCTCAAGTCGATTGTCGGCGGGTCGGATGATCACTCGGGTATCAACCCGGGGCAAACATGGACCGAATTTGAACTCAACGATCGCGCGCCGAACGTGGACGTGATGATTGACTCCATTCGCGCGCGCACCAGCCGGCCGGCGGGCGGGCACGGTGGCCCGGTCACCATTGCGCATTCGATACTGAAGTTGCTCTACGAGGGCGGCATGCAGGCAAAAGCAAAGGGCCGCTCGGCGCAAGCAGATGCGCCTGTGCCGGTGAGTGTGGGCGGTTCGATGCAGTCTTTGCTGAAACTGGTGTTCGATGCAGATGATCGCAGCCTGGGCGAAAAAATCTCCTTCAAGGCGCGCCTGCTGCTGCATCGTTTCAGGCAATCGCACGGTCGGCCCGGCGCCGGCAAGCCTTTCGACGATGTGCTCGAAGGCGAAATCTTTTCCATGCTGGACGACGCCACGTTCCACGCGCAGCTGGCATCCGCTGGCAGCATGGATGACCGCATCTTCCTGGTGGTGAAGACACTGGTGAATCGCATCTTCGCCCACTATGTTCGCAATCTGAGCCAGGGCAAATCGATGAACCTGGTGTCGGCCATCAAGGAAACGGTGGCGCTGGTGTCGTCGAACCTGTTCGTCTCGCTGCCTTATCTGCTGGCCTTCATGCAGCAAAGCGCGGACGGGCAGATCGCGAGAGATGTCCGCAAGTCGTTCAAGGTGCGCGAGCCGCAGCGGCTGGTGCTGCTGACCGACACATACTTCGATGTGAACGGCGTATCGAACAGCATCAAGCGCATGATCCGCGAGGCCGTGCGGCGCGACATCGATTTCACCGTAGTCACCTGTGTGGCCGAGCAGGATATCGAGCGCCACCTGAAGGATGCCGAAGCGCGGCGCTTCGTCGAGACGGGACGCCTGAAGATTTTCAGCGCCATCACCAGCCTGGATTTGCCGCAATACGACGGCCTGAAGATTGCCTTTCCGCCGATGCTGGATCTTCTCAAGTACCTGCAGGAATCGGGCTTCACCAAGATGCAGATCAGCACACCGGGGGTCGTCGGCGTGGCCGGGCTGGTAGCAGCCAAGCTGCTGCAGATTGAGACGGCGGCCACCTATCACACCAGCATTCCCGAGTACGTCGAGAACTACACGAAGGACGTGAGCCTGGAAGCAATTGCCTGGAAATACATGATCCTGTTTTATCACTCGGTCGATGAAATGCTGGTGCCTTCGCAATGGGTCGCCAGGCTGCTGCATCGCCGGGGACTGCGGAATCGAAAATTGCTGGTGCTGGATCGCTGGGTCGATGTCGACCGCTTCCATCCCTCTAAACGTGTGGAATCCTACTGGCAGCGCAATGATGTGGCTGCAGACATGGTGAAATTTGTTTATGTCGGCCGCGTGGCGATCGAAAAGAACCTGCACCTGCTGGCCCAGGCCTATCGGAACCTGCGCGAGACGTGCAGGGATGCGCACCTCATCATTATCGGCGATGGCCCCTATCGCGCAGCGCTGGAAAAAGCGCTGCTGGGATTGCCAGCTACCTTTACCGGCTATCTGCACGGCGAGGAGCTGGCCACTGCGCTGGCTTCCTGCGACGTGAAAGTGTTCCCCAGCACCACCGACACCTGGGGCAATGCGCCGCTGGAAGCGCAGGCCTCGGGACTGCCGGTGATCGTCACCGATATCGGCGGGCCGGCGGAGCTGATGCAGGACGGCGTCACCGGTGAAATGGTGCGAGGCCACGATGTGCGCAGCCTGCAATTTGCGATGCTGAAATTAATGGACCCGAACGTGCGCGCGACGATGGGGCGCGCGGCGCGTGATTTTGCCGAAGCGAACCGCGTTGATGAGCCGTTCACGGCCGTACTGGATTCAGATGCGTATCGCCGGCAGTTGCGCCGCAAGAAAAAACTGGAAGAGCAGGCGTTTGTGCCGGCCGGCGTCGGCGAGGCGCCACTGTGGATTCCGCAACTGAAGAATGGCGGCACGGCCCCGGCTGCACCTGCAGGCAATAAGGCCGCGCGCATGGGCAACGTGATTGTCATGACGCGGGACACCGAACAGGTGAGTTCGGCAGCGGACTAAAAAAATGGCCCGGTATTACCCGGGCCAAATCAGAGCACTCACTGCTGGAGACTGCTTTTATTGTTCCCTTGTTTCGTCGAGCGGTTTCATGAATACATTCTCGCGATTCAACATGACAGGATGGTTAAAGCGCGATGTGCAGCGTGAAAAAAGGGAGGACTTCTGCAGATTGATGCGCGCCCGTGTCACGAAACGAACACGTTGCGCGGGCAAAGTGCCGGGCCTGACACCGTCAACAAGGAATCGATTTCATGACAACGCAAGACAGCCCGGGCGCAATCACGCGGAACACAAGAGCGCCGGCCCAACCCCACCTGAAAATCGCGCTGCTTCTGGCGTGGCGCAGCAAAGGCTTCTCGCGGCCGCGTTACGGACTGGTGAACGATGAGGAATTGCAGCGCACCGGCCGTTCGATTTTCCTGACGCCCGATGGGCACCAACTGCGCACGACATTGACGGACTTGTTGCTTTTGCAGTCGCCGATAGACACGGACAGTGCTGCTGCTTCCTAGCCGCGCGGCACGGCGCTTGTTTCGAAATCCAGAGTGAAACTCCAGCATCGGCGTGGCTGACAGGCCGGAAATGCGCTGCGGTCCGCTCCGGTGCTGGTGTTTCTGTGCCAATGCCGGCCCTGCGGGCTGCTGCGAACGCGTAATGAATGTGTCACGTAGGCGTCATAGCATGGCCATAATCCGTCGCCGCTGACACCTGAGGTCAACCTGTGGTCAGCAAGTCGTTTGCTTTTCGCACTCCCGCCCGCCCGCGCCCATGGCCATCACAGAAAAATCCGCCACGCCGCAGATGAAAGTCTACGGCTCCGATCCCACCGGCCTGGTCTGTGGCTATCTGTTTTCGCCGGGAAAGCCCGGCCGCGATATCGGATCTGCGGAGGCGCTGCAATGGCTGGCGCGTCCATCTACGGAGACGGCGAACGACTTCGCCTGGCTGCATGTCAATCTTTCCAATGCCGCCACCACTCGCTGGCTGCGCGAGAATTTCGGGCTCTCCGACCTGTTCTTCGACGCGCTTGGCGAAGGTACGCGATCGTCGCGTATCGAGTTCGCCGACAACGACCTGATCGCCGTGGTGAACGATGTGCTCTACGATTTTTCGTTCGACGCGTCGCATATTTCCACGTTGTGGATGAGCGTGGATTCGCGCCTTCTGCTGAGTGCGCGCACCCGGCCGCTGCGTTCCATCGACAAACTGCGCGCCTCGGTCAGGAATGGCGAAACCTTTCGCACGTCGGTGGCATTGCTGGTGCACCTGCTGCGTGACCAGGCCGATGTGCTGATGCAGATTGTGCGCAGCTCGATTGCCCAGGTCGACGATATCGAGGATCGCCTGCTGGCGGGGCGGCTCGACCAGCGGCGCGGGCAGCTGGGAAAATTGCGCCGCGTGCTGGTGCGCCTGCAGCGGCTGCTGGCACCTGAGCCTGCCGCCCTGTTTCGCCTGCTCAATCATCCACCGGGCTGGATGGCGGAAGCCGATGTGCAGGAACTGAGGCAATCGACCGAGGAATTTTCCGGGGCCATCAACGACATCAGTTCGCTGCAGGAGCGCATCAAGCTGCTGCAGGAAGAAATTGCCGCGCAGATCAACGAGCAGAATAACCGCAGCCTTTATGTGCTGACCATCGTCACCGTGCTGGCGCTGCCCATCAACATCCTGGCAGGACTGTTCGGCATGAATGTGGGGGGCGTTCCCCTGGCGCAGAATCCGTCCGGATTCTGGATCGTGGTGGTGATTGTGGCGACATTTACGCTGGGCGCGGCGTGGATTGTCTTCGTCCGCGCGCGCCGGCAATGAGTTCTCACTGGCCGTAAATCCGCAGGGACGCCGTCATGCACAGCGACGTCGGCCACGCGATAAAGTTGACGCCAACCCGGGAATAACGGTATATACGGTTTACACGATTGCGCATCACCGCCGGATTCCGGGGTGTTTGCCGAATTTTCTCAATGAACCGGAAAAATGACATGAGCCGCAAGACCACCCAAACCGCCGCATCCGTCGCCGCCGCGAAGAAACCTGCATCGCGCAAGACTGCCGCAAAAAAACCTGCCGTGAAGAAAA
>JBDTWS010000052.1:0-21179 GCA_040006575.1 Betaproteobacteria bacterium | reverse complement strand
GGCAAGCGCATTTCCATCATGGCGCACGGCATGGGCATTCCGTCCTGCAGCATTTATGCGACCGAACTCATCAAGGACTACGGCGTGAAGAACGTCATCCGCATCGGCTCGTGCGGCGCGCTGATGGCCGATATCAAGCTGGGCGAAATCATCATCGCCATGGGTGCCTCGACCGACAGCAAGGTCAACCGCATGCGCCTGATGGACCACGATTACGCGGCCATCGCCGACTACGATTTATTGCGCACGGCGGCCGATGTGGCGAAGGAACAGAACAAGCCGGTGCGCGTGGGCAATGTATTTTCCGCCGACCTGTTCTACACGCCGCAGCCGGAGATGTTCGACAAGCTGGAAAAGATGAAAGTGATGGCGGTGGAAATGGAGTTGGCCGGTATCTATGGCCTCGCCGCCGAATATGGCGCGCGCGCGCTGGGGATTCTCACTGTGTCGGACCAGATTCGCACGCATGAACACATGAGCGCGGAAGCGCGGCAGACAAGTTTCGGCGAAATGATTGAATTGGCGCTGGAGACGGCTGTTCGCATTTAGCGCGTTCGGGAATACCGTCGCGCAAAGGTAAACTCCAGCATTGGCGCGGCTTCCGGGGTAATTTTGTCCGCGAAGGCGCTCCAATGCTGGAGTTTTAACTTGCAATTCGGCGTTTTCGTGAAAGCCAGGTTTGTTCGGCCGTCGTGCCAATGACGGGCGTGTTTCAATGCGCTGTCGTCCCGCAAAAACAGGAACACTCATGCTAACTGCCACATGCCATTGCGGCGCCGTCCGCATCGACGTGCCCAACCCGCCGCTCAAGGTCTCCGACTGCAATTGCTCGATCTGCCGGCGCTACGGCACGCGCTGGGCATATTACCAGTCAGCGCAAGTGACGGTGCACGCTGAGCCGGGCGCGACGAGGGGATATTCCTGGGGACGCAAGGTGCTGCGTTTCGTTGCGTGCGGCACCTGCGGCTGCGTCACGCATTGGGAGCGCATCGTGCCGGTGGAAGGCAGCAAGATGGGCGTGAACGCGCGCAACTTCGAACCGTCCGTGCTCGAGGGCGTGCCGGTGGAAATGCTGGATGGGGCGGCGGACTGACCAGGGCCAGTGGCGCGGGCCGGTTCAGTTGTCACACGATTTGTCCAACATTTCATTCCGCGCGATGACCCCGCCGGACCTGCCGCTCCTCCACGAATGGCTGGGTAGGCCACACGTCGCAGAATGGTGGGGACCACCAGCCGACTACGCCGGGTTCGAAAAAGAATATTCGCGCGTACTCGATGAGCATTCCACGGTCAGCTGCCATATCGCAATGCGGAACAACATGCCGGTCGGCTTCGTCCAGTCCTATGTGGTCATGCATGCCGGCGATGGCTGGTGGGAAAACGAAACTGATCCCGGCGCGCGAGGGATGGATCAGTTCCTGGCGAATGTCGATGATTTGGGAAGGGGGCTGGGAACTGAAATGGTCAGCCGTTTTGTTGCGCGGTTGTTTGACGATTCCGGCGTGACGCGCGTGCAGGCCGACCCGTCGCCGGATAACGATCGTGCAATCCGCTGCTACCAGCGTGCAGGCTTTGAGTTACAGGGCAATGTGTGGACACCGGACGGTCCTGCCGTGCTGATGACGCGGGCGCGGTAATAAAAGTCTGGCAGCGGCCGCACACATGGCGTCAGGCCGGCTGCTTTCTCTTTTCCAGCCATTCGTACAACACCGTCGCATCCTGCCGATGATGGCCGGGTGGCAGGTGGGTGAACCAATCCACTGCGGCCTGCGCCACGATTTGCGCACGCAGTGGTTGGCGTGATGCACTGGTCATGTATTGCGTCAGGGTCGACAATAGGGCGTCCGCAATTTGCGCAATCCAGTTTCCGGCAGTGCGGGATTGCGCATGCGCTGCAGGACGTACGACCACCAGCGTTTCAAATCCCATTGCGCCGATGGCGCGTTCGAGTTCATCGAAGTGCGCCAGTCCGCCAAGCGTCATGGCGGTCCAGGCGCTCATCGGCGCAATGAGCATCAGTCGCGTGCAATGATTTTCGCGCGTGATGCGGGCCAACGCGATGGCGTCTTCTTCACCAATAATTGGAAACGCGTTGTCGCGGCGAAAGTAGCTGTGTTGTCCGCCGACGATTAGTACCGCGTCGGTAATGTGTTCGTTCTCGTTCGCTGGCATGGGCCAGCTTTGTGCTGCAGCAAGGTCCGCATAATCCACCGACGACAATCGCGGCGCACTGGTGCGCATCGGCATCGTGGTGGCGACGTGGACGCGTTTGTAATGCGGCGCGGAGAGCAAGCGCGCCAGTACCGCCTCGCCCAGCGTGCCGGCGTTGCCGATTGAAATCGCGGCGCGTGATTTTTGAGCAGGTTGCGGCGCCGGCGCGGACCGGTGGTGCGCGGCAAGTGCATCTTGAATTGACATGCGATTCTGAAAGCGGAGGTCACGGGATTACAGAATAGCGTGGATTTATAGCTACCCGAACCGGTATGCATCCATCGCCAGCGCATTGCCTTCAAATCCGTCGAACACCCGTTCGACTTCCGCATCTTCCCCGGCCGCACCCAGCGCCACGAACAGCGGCAGGAAATGCTCTTCGGTCGGGTGCGCGCGCACGCCATCGGGCGTGTCATGGCGGTAACGTGTGAGCCCCTCCACATCGTGAGAGGTGAGATGTTCATACACCCACTGCTGGAAATGCTGGGCATACGGCGCACGCGCGGCCTGGCCGCCGCCTTTTCCATGTGATCCCATCCAGTCGCGCAGGTTGTGCGTGAGATGGCCCGAGCCGACAATCAGCACGCCTTCCTTCGCCAGCGGGGCCAATGCGCGACCGACTTCGTAATGGTGCTGCGGGCTCATGGCGGTTTGCACCGAGAGTTGCACCACCGGCACGTCAGCGTGCGAATACATTTTCAGCAGCGGCACCCAGGTGCCGTGATCAAATCCGCGGCAGCCGTCGATGCCGGCCGTGATGCCCGCGTCTTTCAGCAACTGCTGCGCGCGCGCCGCAATGTCCGGTGCGCCCGGTGCCGGATAGCGGATTTTGTAAAGCGCTTCAGGGAATCCGCCGAAGTCGTAGATCATTGACGGCTTCGCATTGCCCGACAGCATCGGCAGGTTGGATTCCCAATGCGCGGTCACCATCAACACTGCCTTCGGCGTCGGCAAATTCTTCGCCAATGCCGCCCACACCTCGCCTGCCGCGCCCGCGTTGACCGCGTGCATCGGTGAGCCGTGCGAAATAAAAAGTGTGGGCAGCTTTTGCATGATGTTTCCTTTGATTGCGATTACTTGACGAGGCCCTCGGCCTTGAGTGCTTCCTGCACTTTCGGACGGGCGGCAACACGAGCGTGGTAAGCCAGCAGCACCGGCCACTTCGCCAAATCAACACCAACCCACTGGCCCCAGTTCAGGACCGTGAACAGGTAGCCATCGGCCACGCTGAAATTTTCGCCCATCGCCCAGGTTTTGTTCTGCAGATCAGCAGAGAGCCAGTCGAATCGCTTGCCCAGCTTGTCCTTGAATACCTGCTTCACTTCGGGCGAAAGCGTCGCATCGAACAGCGGGCTGAAGCCTTTGTGGATTTCGGACGTGATGAAATTAAGCATTTCCTGCAGTCGCGTACGTTCCATCGTGCCGGCTTTTGGCGCCAGTCCTGATTCGGGTTTCAGGTCGGCGATGTATTGGACGATGGCCGGGCCTTCGGTCAGGTACTCGCCGTTGTCGAGCTGCAGCACGGGCACATAACCTTTGCTGTTAACGGCATAAAAATCGCCGCCACTTTCAGTTTTCTTGGTCTTGGTGTCGACTTTTTCAGTCGTGAAATCCAGGCCGGCTTCGAGCAAAGAAATACGCGGCGAGAGTGAGCATGCGCCCGGGGAGAAATAGAGTTTCATGAGGTTTTCCTTTCTAAAGTTTTTCAATTGGCGCGCTGATGGCGTCTGCAATTCGGTGTGAACCGGTGTCGAACAGGTGTTGACAGGTGAATTATGGTGATTGCGTATCAAGGGATAAAGAGCTTAAATGGCAATTAATTATCCCGAATAGCGCAATAGTGACTTATGGCCCTGGATCGCCTGCTGGCAATGAATGTGTTCGTGAAGGTGGTGGAGCAAGGCAGCTTCGCGCGCGCTGCCGAGCGCATGTCGATGTCAACGTCGGCGGTGTCACGGCATGTGGCTGAGCTGGAGAGCTATCTCTCCACCCGTCTTCTGCACCGCACGACACGCAAGCTGTCGCTGACCGAAAGTGGCCAGGCTTACTTCGAGCGCGCACTGCATCTGCTGGCGGACCTGGAAGAAACCGAGGCAGTGGTTTCCAGCAGCACCGTCGCGCCGCGCGGCACCATTCGCCTCACCTGTTCCACCAGTTTCGGTGTGCCATACCTTGCGCCGGCCATCGGCGCATTCCAGGGGCGCTATCCCGAGGTACGTTTCGATATTTCGGCATCGAATGGTTTCGTCGATCTCGTCGAGGAAGGGCTTGACCTGGCCATTCGCATCGGTGAACTGGGCAATCCCAATCTCATCGCACGCAGGATCGGCAGCATGCGACTGCTTGCCTGCGCCTCACCGGCGTACCTGAAGCGTCACGGCACACCGCGCCATCCTGACGATTTGCAAAAGCACAACTGTTTTACCTACGAGTATTCACCGTTGAAAAACGTGTGGCCATTTCGGGATTCGAAGAATCGCGATTCGAAAATAAACGATATCAAGGTGCGCATCGCCGGCAGCGTGCACGCCAACAACGGCGAGATGCTGGCCGCCATCGCGGCGGCAGGGGTGGGCATCGCGCTCGAGCCGGATTTCGTGATCAGGCCGCTGCTCGAGTCTGGCGAGCTGGTGGAAATATTGAAACGCTACCAGCCGGCACCCTACAACATTTATGCGGTTTACCCCAGCCGCCGCCATCTCTCGGCGAAGGTCCGTACCTTCGTGGATTTCCTGGCCGACCACTTCGCGACTTCGTTGCCGCAGCGCTAGGTCAGGCGTTTCGCGGAGAAGTGGGCTGCGTCAATGATTCAGGCGGCGCGCCGACGATATACAGCGCATCGTCCAGCGAAGCGCGCAGGTTGTCCGCACCCAGCCGCTGCACAAATCCACTGCGCTTCAGCAGCATCAGCGGCTGCTCATTGGCGCCGGCAATCATCATCAAGCCACCACGGCGCGTGATGAGTTTGCGCAAGCTCTCCAATGCATCGAGGCCGGTGTTGTCCATGTTGATGGTCTGGTGCATTTCCACAATCAGCACATCGGGCAGCGTGCCGTGGGGGTCGAGCAGGTTTTCGAGTTTCGTGACGGATCCAAAAAAGAGCGAACCGAAAATACGCACCGCACCCACCACGCGGCCATCGGGCAGGCGCGATTTCTCCAGCGGCAGTGTGATCGTGTCCACCCTCGTCAATGACGACATGCGATAGATGAAAAACAGGCTCGACAGGATGAGCCCTACCTGCACCGCCACCACCAGATCGAAGATCACCGTCAGTGCGAACGTGGACAGCATGGTGATGCGATAGAACATCGAGAACTGCCTGAGTTTCGCGAACTCACCCCATTCGCCCATGCTGTAAGCCACCCACAGCAATATGGCTGCAAGGGCGGCCAGCGGGATGTGCACCGCCAACGGTGCCGCCACCACGATCACCAGCAGCAATGTGAGTGAATGCACAATTCCTGCGACGGGCGAACGCGCACCGGAGCGGATGTTGGTCACGGTGCGCGCAATGGTGCCGGTGGCGACAATGCCGCCAAAAAACGGCGTGAAGAAATTGGCAACGCCCTGCGCCATCAACTCCTGGTTGGGATCGTGGCGGTCATCGATCAGCCCGTCAGCGACGCGAGCACACAGCAACGACTCAATCGCGCACAGCAGGGCAATGGCAATCGTCGGTGCTACCAGATTGCGTGCGGTATCCCAGTCGAACGCGGGGAAATGCGGAAGGGGCAGGCCGCGCGGCAGATCACCGAATTTACTGCCGATGGTCTCGACCGGCACATTGAGCAACCAGACGACAATCGAGGAAAGCACCAGCACCACCAGGGTCGATGGCAGTTTCGCCGTGACGCGGCGCCAGCGCGAATGCTGCACGGATGTGGAGATGGCGGTGACGGTGGTAGACAAAGGCCAGAACACGATCAGCGCGAGCGAGATCGAGCCGATAGCCAGGGCCCGCCAGTTGAAGGTGTGAATGCGTTCCGCGATAAGCGCGATCTGCGAGAAAAAATTTGAAGGCGGTTTGGGAATATCGAGGCCGAGGAGATCTTTCACTTGCGAAAGCGCGATGATCACCGCGATGCCCGCCGTGAAACCGATGACGATCGACACCGGGATGAAACGCACCAGGCTGCCCATCCTGAAGGCACCCATGGCAAACAACAGTACGCCCGCCATCATGGTCGCGATGAGCAGGTTGGCCACGCCGTAGCGTTCGACAATGCCGTACAACAGCGCGACAAAAGCGCCGGCCGGGCCGCCGATCTGCACGCGCGAACCGCCCAGTGCGGAGATAAGAAATCCGGCGACGATTGCGGTAACGATACCCTGCTCCGGGCGCACGCCGGAGGCAATGCCGAATGCCATCGCCAGCGGCAGCGCAACCACGCCCACTGTCAGCCCGGCCGCAAAGTCTTTCGCGAAATCATCGCGGTTGTACGTCTTGACGTGTTCGAACAGTCGCGGTTTGAAGCGGAAGTGACGCACCGCATCCACTACGCTGGCGAAGGCCGGATTCACGGTCGGGGCACCTGTCGAAAGCAATGGGCATCGCCCAAGGATTGAGCGATCGCCCTCATCGATTATAGGCCGCGCTACCTGGATTAAGCAGGGAGTTTCGGTACGAAGACTTAACTGCTGACGTCGCTGTCGAAAAAATATCCGGCACCGCGCTCGGTGCGGATCAGCTTCGGCTCATTCGGATCGCCCTCGATTTTGCGGCGCAAGCGCAGGATCTGCACGTCGATGGATCGATCGTAAATGTCGTCGTGCAAACGGCTGCCTTCCAGCAGCTGGTCGCGCGAAAGCACCCGGCGCGGCGATTTCAGGAACGTCATCAGCAGCGCGAACTCGCCATTGGTGAGTTCGGTGCGTACGCCGGCAGCGGAGGTCAGGCGGCGTGTGCCGGTCGATAGTTCCCACCCAGAGAATTTATAGGTGCGCAATTCGGCCTCGCGTCGTCCGGCGGGCGTTGCGGCGCCGGCGGCATCACCACCACTTTCATAGCGCCGCAGTACCGCCTTGATACGCGCCAGCAATTCGCGTGGGCTGAACGGCTTGACCTGGTAATCGTCTGCACCCAGCTCGAGGCCGAGCACGCGATCGACTTCATGGCCCTGGCCGGTGAGCATGATGATGGGAATCTTGGAGGTCTGCCGGATGTTGCGCGCCAGTGAAAATCCATCTTCACCGGGCAATTTCACGTCGAGCAGCACCAGATCCGGCGGGTCCGCTTTCAGTACGGCGTCCATGTCGCGGCCATTGCCCACCGACGTGACGCGATAGCCGTTCTCGGTCAGGTACTCCGAGATCAGATTGCGAACCGATTCATCATCATCGACGGCGAGGACATGCGGCATGGATGACCACCCTGACCACTGTTTAATTCTTATATGTGCAGCATACAATAGGTAAGGCTGAATTCAAGCGACAGGGTTCACATTCAGCTTTTCCCCTACAAGGACCTTCGCCCACTGAATGACACGAGATGGACACGAAAGTAAGCGTCCGCGCCAATGCCTGACACATTTGATTCGTTCAGTTCCACGCCATCGCTGCATGCGCCCCTGTCGCGGCCGTTGTGGGTGGATGCGTTCTGGGTGATCGTGTTTGGCGCTGTGTATGTGGCGCTATTCGTGTTTGCCATCTCGCTGCCGTTCCGTGCCGGCGAGGCCGCCTGTATATGGCCCGCCGACGGCCTCGCGGTCGGGGTGCTGATGCGCGTGGGTTACCGCCAGTGGCCCGCCTACTGCATCATGATCTTGCTGGCCAATGCGCTGGGCGCGCACCTGAGCGGATTTGGTTTTTCGATCAGCGGCTTCACCGGCATGAACGTGATGCAACCCGCGATGGCCGCCTGGCTGCTGCGCTGCTATTTCAATCTGCCACGGCAGGTGGACACGGTCCACGGCATCCTCATGTTCACGCTGGTGACGCTGGCGGTGAACGTGCTGTCCTCGGTCATGGGCGCGATGGACGAAGTGTTGAGCGCGGGCCAGACGTTCTGGAACCAGTTCAAGGCGCTGTTTATTTCCGATTCGCTGGGGATACTTATTGTTGCACCGCTCATCGTCACGTGGTCGCGCGAGGGCCGGCGTCATTTGCGAGCCGTCGTGGCCAGTCGCGAAATCGAAGCGGCACTGGTGTTCGCGGGACTGGTGGTGTCCACGAAATTCGTTTTCGGCATTTCACCTGACAGTGCCGGCTGGGTGCCGCAGTGGCAGCACCTGACCATCCCATTCCTGGTGTGGGCGGCGCTGCGCTTCGGCCTGCGCGGCTCGACGCTGGGCATCACCATTTATGCCCTGATGACGCTCTGGTACACCGCGAACGGCACCGGGCCGTTTTCGACCACGCGCGAGGACGCAGGTGCGACGGTGTTGTCGCTGCAGGTATTCCTGGGGGTCATCGCCGTGATGATCCTGATCGGCGCGGCACTGATGACCGAACGCCGCAACTCGTTCGCGGATAGCGAGTCGTGGCGCAGGCGATTCCAGTCCGCCATCGATGCCAGCGGAAATCTCGTGTTTGAAATCCATGCCGACACAGGGCAGATAGACTGGGCCGGCGATACGATGAAGGTGCTGGCATTGTCCGCCGAGGACCTGCAGACCACGCGGCAGTGGACGTCGCGGGTGCATCCGGATGATCGTGAGCGATTGCTTGGCCTGCGACGGAGGCTCGCCTCGGGTGACCTGCCTTCGCTGGCGCTGGAATACCGTGTGCAACGTGGCGACGGCAATTACATCCTGATCGGCGTCCACGCGTACTCGGTGAATGCGCCGGCGTCGGACCTGTCGCTGGGCCGCGCGCGCGGACGGCGCATCATCGGCTTCGTCAAGGACATCACCGAAAGCCGCCGTGCGGAGGAAGAGCGCAAGCGGCTGGAAGCCGAACTGCGGCAGGCGCAGAAAATGGAGGCGATCGGCCAGCTGGCGGGCGGCATCGCGCACGATTTCAATAACATCCTCACCTCGATACTGGGCTATGGCGAACTGGCGCGTACGCGCGTCGAAGCGGGGCTCGCAAAAAATGCGGTACCCAACCCGGAAAAGGATGCCGCCTTGTTACGCCACCTGGACACCATCCTGAAAGCCGGCGAACGTGGGCGAAACCTGGTCTCGCAGATCCTGACCTTCAGCCGCAAGAATCCCGAGCATGCACAGGTATTGGCGCTGGCCGATGTGCTGGAGGAAGTGGTGATGCTGATTCGCGGCTCCACGCCGCATGAGATTCAGCTGAAGATCGCGGAGACATCCGGCCACGTGAATGTGCGTGGCAACGCGACTGAACTCCACCAGCTGTTCATGAATCTTTGCGTCAACGGCTTGCAGGCGATGCCGGGAACCGGCGTGCTGGATATCGATGTCGACAGTGTGCAACTGGATACGCCATTGACCGTAATGCAGGATCAGTTGCCCGCCGGGAATTACGTGAAAATCGCCGTGACCGACCACGGCGAAGGCATCGACGAGGCAACGCAGCAGCGCATGTTCGAGCCCTTCTTCACCACCAAGGTCGCCGGCCGGGGTACCGGACTGGGCTTGTCGCTGGCCATGTCAGTAGCGAAGTCACATGGCGGGGGCATCGACGTGCGCAGCACCGTGGGCAGCGGCACCGTCTTTACCGTCTATCTACCACTCGCGGAAGGCACAGCGGAGGCGCCGGCCGCCCCGCTGGAAGGGATTCCACGCGGCCAGGACGAACGCATCCTGTTGGTCGACGACGAGCCCGCCTTGCGCAGCCTGGCCGAAGAAATTCTGGTGGAACTGGGGTACCAGGTGGCGAGTTATGAAAACAGCGAGGACGCGCTCGCCGCGTTCGAGCGTGCGCCGGATCGGTTCGATGCGGTCGTGTCGGACGAAGTGATGCCGGGCCTGACCGGCACGCAGTTGGCCGCCCGTATCCACGTCCTGAAGCCCGGACTGCCGATCATCATCATCACCGGTTATGGAGGCGCCGGCTTCGAACTGCGAGCGCAGCAATCCGGTGTAAGCGCAGTGATGAAGAAGCCCTACCAGAAGAATGCGCTCGCCCACGCGCTGGCGGGTGCACTCGGCCGGCGGACCGGAAATTTACAGACCGTTAATCGGACGAAACAATAATTTGCATTTTGCTCGCGCGTCGAAGGGTGTCTTGAAATTGCGGTAGTGAGCGCCTATTTACCCCGAGTGCCTTGTCTGTCGCCGTAGTGCGGTTTTCGCGCGTTTTAGTCTGTGTCATGCCGGCCAAAATTGTCGCAATTCGATACGCCTTGGATTACATCGGTAATTTCCAATGCGTCCTACGTAATTGACACGTAACGGCCACGACCAAGAATGCCTTCCTGACAAAAAGAACCACGGGGATGCAAATGCAGGCGATGGTACGCAAAACGACTTCCAGCGACACGCAGATCGGTGCGCGCGCTACGCTGCATGCCGGCTTCGACCGGATTTATGCAGGCATCCCCAAGGGCCGTGGCTGGGCCAGCTACCCGTTCAACACACTGACGCTGGGTTCGCATTTCCAGCCGATCTTCAGTGTCGCCGAGCAGCGCTGTGTGGCCTATGAAGGCCTGTTGTGCGCCAACAACCTGATGGGCCAGGCGATGCGTCCCGAAACCGTGTTCGCCGTTTCCGCCAACCAGCAGGAAGAGCTGTTCCTCGATTTCCTGTGCCGCGCATTGCACCTGCGCAATTTCAGCAACCTGTCGGCACCCGGCGACCTGGTGTTCCTGAATGCCTATCCGGAAACCGCCATTGAAGACCCGCACCATCCGCAGGTGTTCGCCAACATGATGGAGTTTTACGGCGTCAGTCCGAAAAACGTCGTCGTGGAAATCCTCGAGACCGGCGTTTCTGACGAAGCGCAGTTGGTGGATGCAGCGCGCCTCTATCGCAAGCTGGGCTGCCGCATCGCCATCGACGATTTCGGCATCGGCTTTTCCAATTTCGATCGTCTGTGGCGCCTGCGCCCCGATTTCGTGAAGATCGACCGCAGCGTCACCGTCTCCGCCGTGCGCGAAACGCATGCACGCCTGGTGTTCGCCAACATGGTGAAGCTGATCCATGAGTGCGGCGCACAGGTCATTGTCGAAGGTGTCGAAACTCGCGACGAAGCACTGGTCGCGCTCGAAGCCGGTGCCGATTTTGTGCAGGGCTATTATTTCGCGCGCCCGGGCCTGGCCGCCGTGCCGAAGGCGCTTTGCGACAACATGTTCGCCGGCCTGATGAAGGAACACCGCCCGGTTGCCGCGGCACAGGACCATGCGCCCAACATCGATCTCGATATTTACGCGCATGCACTGAACCTCGCCATCCTCGACCTGCAGCGCGGCGCCACGTTTGCACGGGCAACTGAGAGTTTCCTGGCACTGCCACGCGTATTGCGAATCTGCCTTGCGACTGCCGACGCGGAAAACACGCCATCCGGCAGCATGGCATCGCGCCTCATCCTCGACATGATCGAAGTTGCGCCGGGCTCAAGAAACTACGCTACATCAGCGGGTGCAGAGATCGGTACATCCTTGCCCGCAGCAAGCAGCTCCCTCGAGCAACTACACCAGGTGTTGCAGCAGGCACTGGCCGCGCCGCACCAGGTTCACATTACCACCGAAGCGGATCCGGATGCAGCACGCACGGCCGGCGCGCTGACGCTTTCCTGTGCGTTCGAACTTGAGCAGCGCATGGTCGTACTGTGTGGTGACTTGGTGGATCGTCGCCATCGCGGCGAACGCAGCACCATCCTGGATGGTGGCCTGTCGCAAGCGACAAGCGAAGGCAATAACGAATCGACCCGGTCTACGGGGAAGGTGATTCGGCTCCACTTGTAGCCTTTATTACATCTATTGCTTCAACAAATTTTTGCCGCCGCGAAATCACCCAACCGGTTTCATGGCACTCGATCCGCAGCGCCTGCAATGGCGCGGCGGATTTTTTTTTGTGCGTCGCTACTTTGTGCCAACAACGGGCGATGAACGATAGACCGACGCCAGCAAGGCGTCCTGCGCCGCCTGCGCCTGCGTGGCATTCGCATGGTTGATCAGCATCACGACGATCCAGCGCCGCCCACTGGTATCGAGCACGTAGCCCGCCATGGCGCGCACCTCCGTCAGCGTACCGGTCTTGATGTGTGCGTTGCCGGCCAGGGAATCGTTTTTCGCGCGCTGGCGCATGGTGCCGTCGGCGCCGACCAGCGACAGCGACGACATGAATTCCGGCATCACACTGGATTTCCACGCGGCGTCCAGCAGCTGCGCGAGCGTGGATGCGCTTAACCGTTCGTTGCGTGAGAGGCCGGAACCGTTTTCGAGTGTGAGCTCCGGCGCAGCAATATTCTTGCGCGCGAGCCAGTCGCGAATGATTTGCGTGGAGGCCGCCTCGCTGCCCGGCGCCTTGGAGAGCTCTGCGGAGAGGGTCAGGAACAATTGCCTCGCCATCACGTTGTTGGAGTATTTGTTGATATCGCGAATGATCTCGGCCAGCGCCGGGGATTCCGCAGTTGTAATCAGGCGCGCATCGGCCGGTGTGGGCGCCAGCTTGACGGCGCCGTTCCAGATGCCGCCCAGGTCACGCCACTGGCTCGCGAACACACCGCCCACATATTGCGGATGATCGAGCAGTGACAGGTTCCATACCTTCTCACCGCAGCGGCGCGGATAGTTGCCTGTAAACGAAATGCGCAATTTGGTCGGCGCCGGCACCTGGATATCCACGGCGATCCGGTCGCGCCATTCACCGCAATTGCCCTCGCTCCATTTCACGCGGTTGACGATTTCCATTTGCACGGGACGCACATCGGGCGAGATCGCCACGAAGCGGTCATCCATGCCGGGCGAGAAAAAGAACCGGACCGTTTTGAAATTCAGCAGCAGCGAATCGGGCCCAACGTTGTACGGTTTCAGCGGCTCGCCGTCGAAGCGCGAAGGATCATGCGGTGCGCCCTGGAAAAATCCGCGATCGAGCACCAGGTCGCCGCCGATGGTGGTGAGCCCGCGATCGCGCAGCTGTTTCAGCAGTTGCCAGAAACGTTCCACCGACAGTTTCGGGTCGCCGTAACCTTTCAGGATCAGGTCACCCTTCAGCTTGCCGCTGCGCACTTCGCCGGAGACCAGCGCTTCTGTTTTCCAGGTGTATGCCGGCCCCAGCAGTTCGAGCCCGGCATAGGTGGTCACCAGCTTGACGACGGAGGCCGGGTTCATCGGCTTCTCGCCATTGAGTGCGATCAACGTTTCACGTGCGCCCGCTTCTTTCACGATTACGGCGACACTGTCCAGCGGTACCTGGGCAACGGCCAGCGCATCGATCACGGCTTGCGGTAGCGGGGTAGAAAGCGGCAAGGGCTGCGCGCCGATATTGAAGGCGACGAACGCACAGCATAAAAATATTGCGGCGATTATTTTCAAGATGCCGCGATTTCTTCGATGGTTGCCAGCGTCTGCTCGACAAGGAATGCAAACTCGCTGTCGTCGATCACATAGGGCGGCATGAAATAAACCGTCCTGCCGATGGGACGCAGCAGCACACCGCGTTTCAGCGCAGCCGCAAAAAACTCACGTGCGAACGCGGTGTTGGTGCTCTTCACATCGAAGGCCCAGATCATCCCGGTCGTGCGGAAATTTTCAATGCGTTTGTGCCGGCGGAGCGATTCAAGGCGCGCGGAAAAACGTGCCGTCTTCGCACGGTTCACCTCGATCACGTTGTCTTCTTCAAAAATATCCAGCGTCGCCAGAGCGGCCCGGCAGGCCAGCGCGCTGCCGGTGTACGAATGCGAATGCAGGAATCCGCGCGCAACATCGTCATCGTAAAACGCGGCATAAATTTCATCGGTGGTGAGTACGCACGACAGCGGCAGGTAGCCGCCGGTAATGCTTTTCGACAGGCACATGAAATCAGGCCGGATACCTGCCTGCTCGCACGCAAACAGGGTGCCGGTGCGGCCGAAGCCGGTCATGATTTCATCGGCAATCAGGTGCACGCCGTACTTCGTGCACAGTGCACGCGCTTTCGTCAGCCACGCTGCGTCGTACATGCGCATACCTGCTGCACCCTGCACCAGCGGCTCGACGATCAGCGCGGCAATTTCAGCATGGCGCTGCGACAGCAGTTGTTCCAGAGAGTCCGTGCTTGCGCCGGGGCCAGCCGGAAACTCCACCAGCAGGTTGTTGTTCAGCAGTGGTCCATACGCGTCGCGAAAAATCGCCACATCGGTGACTGCCAGCGCGCCGATGGTTTCGCCGTGATAGCTGCCTTGCAGGCTCACAAATTTTTTCTTGTCGCTTTGACCGGAATTTCGCCAGAAGTGAAAACTCATCTTCAGCGCAATCTCGACCGCGCTGGCACCGTCGCTGCCGTAGAACGCATGACCGAGGCCGGTCAATTTTCCGAGGCGTTCCGACAATGCAATCGCCGGTTCGTGTGTGAAGCCGGCGAGCATGGCGTGCTCAAGCCGATCGAGCTGGTCCTTCAATGCTGCATTGATGCGCGGATTGGCGTGGCCGAAAAGATTGACCCACCACGATGAGACTGCGTCGAGATAGCGCTTGCCTTCCGCATCGATCAGCCATGCACCTTCGCCCTTCACAATCGGCACCAGCGGGAAGCGTTCGTGGTGCTTCATCTGCGTGCACGGATGCCAGACAGCGGCCAGCGAACGGGCGATAAAGTCGGTGTTGCGATTGGTGGTCGGCATGGGCTGGGAATGTAGCACAATCGCGACAATGACCGTTGCGCAAAAGTCTAAACTCAAGCACTGGAGCGGCTCTCAGGACCATTTTGGCCTGTGCTTGGCTCCAGTGCTGGAGTTTCATCCTAATTTTAGGCTGTTTCAGAGGCGATGCGCCAAAAGCTGAATGTAACTTTCCGCCGCCGCGCATCAGGCCATGAATCCCAAATTCCCCGTGGAAAACCGTGACAGATTCGGGAACACCGCATTCAAATCCCCCGGCCCCACACCGAACCAGGTCGCCATCGTCGCCGCATATTGATCAACCGACACCGATGGAATCCATGTGCCTTTGCCGACGTCGTCCGGACCGTCCACAACAAGAGAGGGAAACGTTCCATACATCGCGTTGCCGCGCACCGCGCCGCCGGCAACCAGGTGATGGCTCCCCCAGGCGTGATCGGAGCCTTTGCCGTTGGTGGGAAAGTTGCGGCCAAAATCGCTCGCGGTGAAGGAGGTCACGTTTTCGGCCAGTCCCAGTTCCGCCGTCGCGTTGTAGAACGCCGTCATTGATGCCGACACATCGCCCAGCAATTCATCCTGCCGGTCGAGCTGGTCATCGCCATGCGTGTCGAATCCGCCGATGCCGGCGAAGAACACCTGCCGCTTCGCGCCGAACGCCGTGCGTGCGACGATGAGGCGCGCGATCATGCGCATCGCCTGACCAAGGCCGCTGTTGGGGAACACAGTGGTGAACGGGGTGGCGTTGTTCAACGCGGTGGAAATCTGTTTCTGGTTGGTGATCGCGCCCGACAGAATATCCAGCCACACGCCGTCCATCACATTCACGCGCGATGACGATTGCCCCAGCAGTTTCTGGATGCCTTCGGACAATGGCCTGGTCTCGTTGCTGGTCTCGTAGAAATCCAGGCCGAACTGGCCCGATGGCGACACCGGGAAAGAGCGAATCGTGTCGCCGGATAAAAACGTGGAATTTCCCGCCACCGACATGCAGGTGGTGAGACTGCCCGACTGATTGAGTGCTGCAACGCGATCACCGACCCGCCCACCCCAGCCGCTGCGTACCGAGTTGTCGGCCATCGCGGTGTTCCATAAAAATTGCTGGTCGCTATGCGAGTAAAGATTGGCCGGCCGCTGCACACTGCCGTTCTGGTATTGCTGTTTGGTGATGGGTGCGGCGAGTGTGCCGACGTTGGCAATCACGGCGGCCTTGCCCTGGTTGAACAGTCCCTGCATTCCCGTCATCGCCGGATGCAAACCGAATTCACGGCCCTGCACATTGGTTGGCTTGATCGACAGCAGCTGGTCGCGATTCAGGGCGAGCCGGCCGCGTGGGCCGGCATACTTTGCGTAGTCGGCGGGGTCGCGTGGCACGACGAGGTTGTTGCCGTCGTTGCCGCCGAACATGAAGATGCAGACCAGCGCACGGTAGTCGTCGCCGGCGGCCAGGTGTGCGATGTCCTGCAGTTGCGCATGCGCGTTGCGTGCAGTAATGGGAACCGCCAAGGGAACGATGACAGGCAGCAGCAAACCCGATGCACCCTTGAGAAAACTGCGGCGGCCGGTGTGATTGGTTTTCATGGCGTCCCCTTATTTCTGGATCACAAAATCGGATGAAAGCGCGAACAGCGTCAAGGCCGTTCGCACCCGCCAGGTGCGGTCCGAGTCCTTGTTGTTGAAGGGCACGGCGGCGACGGCGTCGATGATGGTCTGGCGCGATGCGGTATTCAGTTCGCCATAGGTGAGCAGCGTGGACAGGTAGTCCACCAGCGCGGCCGGTGAATTGGCCAATGTTTTTGGCTGGGTGAGATCCAGTTTCAGCTGGCTGTCGCCCGAGCCATAGCCCTCCTGTTTCACCAATTGATAAAAGAAATTCGCCGTTCCCACCGTTTGAATTTCATTGGTGATCTGGAATTCCGGCGCGACCATGCCCGACTGCGCGAGCTTGCCCGGACGGGTGTACGCAGGCGAGAAGAAGTTGAACACCGAAGGCGACAGCAGCGGGCTTTGGCCCAGCGCATCGTCGGCGCTGTCCAGGTAGTGAATATTGTTGCGGCCGTTTTTTGACGTGGCGTTGAAGGCGCGCAGCAGGTTGGCGAGGCGGATCACCGGCTCGCGCTGCTTGCCGAATTTAGGATCGGACAGCGTTGTGCTGCCACGCGCATCGGGATCCATCAGCACCGCCTTGATAACAGCCGCCAGGTCACCGCGCACGCCGCGTCCGTTGTTGTCGAACACGCCGGACACGCGAGCGACATACGCGGGACTGGGGTTCGACGTAACGAATCGCTGGATCAACTGGCGGCTGATGAACGGGCTGACGTTGGGATGATTGGCGATAGTATCGAGCGCATCCTTCAAGTCTTTCTCCGGTGTCTGGCCCGCAGGAAGGATGATGCCGTTCAACAGCGTCTTGCTGCCCGTCTCATGTTTGCTGGCAAACGCGATCATGGGTTGCGTCCAGCTCTCTTCAGGACGGTCGAATTTCTTTGGGTTGGCCGGATCATTGCCGAAGAATGTCCAGCCGGTGAAGGCGCGCGCGAATCCTTTCACCACACCTTCGTCGTACGTTGCCAGCGGCACGCCACTGCCATCGACCTTGCGTGAACCATCCGCATTGAGCTGGTATACGCCCAGTGAAAACAGCTGCATCACCTCGCGCGCGAAATTTTCGTTGGGGAATTTCTGGTTCTTCGCATCTTCCTTTTCGCTGCCCAGCATGTTGAGGTAATAGCCCATGGCCGGATGCAGCGCCACCGCGCCCAGCAGGTCGCGATAGGTGCCGAAGGCGCGGGTGTTGAGCATGTCCATGTACGAGGACATGGCGTCGGGTTCCAGGTCCGGCGCGATATTGGAAATCACCATGATTTCGGACAGCGCGAACGTCATGCGCGCGCGCAACTCATCCGGGCCCAGCAGCCACTGCTGCCAGATCGCCTCGTACGAACCTTCCTCGGCGTAATAACCCTTTCCGGTCTCGGCAAGGCGGCGCGCCTTGGCCGCATCGATATAAGCCATATGCGAAGCTGCGGGCAGCGCGATCTGCTCATCGATCCACGCTGGCGCGCCGATGGCCTTCACGCGTTCGATGCTGCTTGTCTTCGGTCCGAACGTGGCCTGCGTCAGCAATCGCGCGGCGTCGCGATAGCCGGCATCCACCATCGGCGGCGGAACGATCACGGTGAAGTCGGTGGGGGATGTTGCCGTGGCCGACCCGGAGGTGACGGAGATTTTCCCTGAGGAGGCACCGACCGGCACAGTCGCCTGCAGCGATGTCGCGGTAACGTTGGCGACAGTAACGACGGCCACGCTGCCGAAGCGCACGGCGCTAACGCCCGATAGTCCGGTGCCATTCACGGTGACGACGGTGCCGGCTTCGCCACTGGTCGGTGTGAAACTGGTGATGACCGGTGTGGTCGGCGCGCTGACGACGAAATCGCTCGTTGATGTAATGCTGCTGCCGGCGGAAATAATCACCACCTTGCCGGTTGTCGCGTTTGCGGGGACGACTGCCTTCAATGATGTTGCCGCTTGCCAGGTGACACTGGACGATGCGATGCCGTTGAATTTCACTGTACTTCCGTTGGCAAAATTGGTGCCCGTGAAAGTAACCGTCGCGCCGATCGCCGCACTTTGCGGGGAGAAGCTGGTCAACGTCGGCGCAGCCGCTGGTGTCACCGGTGCGGAAGGCATCGAGGGTGGTGTCACGGGTGTACCGCTGCCGTTGTCGGATGCGGATTTCACGTAACCCACGATCCCCGCATAGCGCCAGCCGAAGGTGCCCACGAGGAAATTTTTTCCCGGCGCCTTGGTGGTGAACACATTGAGTTTCAATCCATCGTGCGTGAGCCGATGCAGCGGCACGGTGCCTGCCGTCTGCACGCCGGCGACATAGCCCAGCATCCCATCGCTCTGCCAGCCCTGTGCCCGGAGTGTGGCGGCCTCTTCGTTGCTGGCTGTGAGCGCGACACGATTGAGCGGTGGCAACAGGAATTTCTGCAGCGCGATGGCCGCCTGCCCGTCGATGGCCGACGCATCGGCATGTACGCGGAAACGGATGCCTTCGCTTCGCCAGCCGGCCGGCGCCGTGCCGTTCAGCGTGTAGCTGTAACTTCCTGTTGACGGCGAATAGACAAGGTATACGCCCGGCCACGCAGCTGGCGCCTGGGCCAGCGCGGTGACGCACGTGAGCAGCCAGAAAGCCAGCATGACCACCGGCACCAGCCAGTATCTTGCATGCCACAAGCGATTGACTTCAGCCGGCTGCGGCTCCGGCGTTGACAGTTTTCCTTCCTGTGCATCGGGTTCGGCGTACATCGCGCGATGCAGCGCGCTTCCCTCAGCCGCAAAAGCGCTTTCGCAACCCCAATCGTCCGATATGGGATGAGCCATGTTTTTTCCCCTTTTCATTTTTGTAGGTGGGACACATGGCCCAACCCACGTAGGGCATCGCACTGTGCGTGCCAACACGTAAGTTGTTGAATAAAAACAAAGTCAGCACGATGCTGGTGACGAAGTTGTTGCCGAAGCCCGACGCAGCATCCGAAGCAAACCCAAGTGATTGTTTTATCGGCAAATACGCTGTGGTCCTACAACGACAACAGATCGACATTTGCGCGATTGCGTTCGCTCGTGTTTGCTCGCGTTTTCGTTAGCAAGCGCTGGCATCCGATCACTGCCAGTGCTAACAACACCTTCGTTGCAATTCATGGCGAAATGGGGTGGCCTGCCCGACCACGCCAAAAGGACCTCTCATGAACCTGCTGGATTTGATCGAAACGCAATTGATCGCCAACCGCCTGCCACTTGTAGCGGTCTCGCTCGCCGCCGTGCCGCACAGCAACACGCCCACGGTGCTGACCTTGCACTGGCATGGATTTGTCGAAATGAAACTGGCGGAAGCGGGCGCTGCTGTGAACTACCAGCCCATACCGAGCTCAGCATTACAGATCAATTCACGCTGGGACCACTTCGACGACCTGGACCACGAAACACTCGAAGCCGCGTGGGAACTGGGCGCATGGAATCTCGAGCGTGTTGAAGCGCGTCCCTTTACCCGCGTCGGCGCACCCAGCCAGGAATCGATCGACGGCATGCATGCGTTCGGTTCTTCACCCCTGGTGGTGCAAGGCGATTCACCGTTCGTGGCCGAGGTGCCCGATGCCGACGAGCTGATCGAAGTGGCCGGGCGCTCGGGCTACGTGCAATGGCTGTTCCGCCCGGTGCGCGGCGGCATCTGGTCGGAGGTCGCCGATGATGTGACGCTGCAACCGGGAGGCTATCGCAATCCTCCCTGCCCGCTATTGGGTGAGGCGCCGGAACGACGATTAACGCCGCGTGACCGGCGCTGGATTTACCAGTTCGGCCGCAGCAACAAGTTGGCGAATGAAGCGGGACGCCAGGACGCTGGCGACCACTGAGGATGGTGTTCAGGCCCGATCGGCCAGCGCGAGCTTTGCACCCAGCGCAATAAAAAATCCACCGAGCACACGGTTCAGCCATAAAAATCCGCGCGCCTTTGACGTTGAGGTGGAATCGTTGATGGGCCTTGCCAGGCGCGAGGCCGACCACGCCACAAAAATATTCCAGAGTGTGCCGTTGACGTTGAACACCAGGCCCAAAAACAGGAACGCACTCACCTTGCTGGTGCTGCCCGCGTCGATAAATTGCGGAACAAACGCCAGGAAGAAAAGTGCAACTTTCGGATTCAATACATTGGTGAGCAGGCCCTGCCAGAAAATACTGGCGTGCGCGGTGCGTTGCGTGGCAACAGGGGATGAAGCCTCAACTGCTTTCGCCTCAGGTGCCGCCGCTTTCGCGAACAGCATCGACAAGCCGATGTAGACCAGGTACGCCGCCCCGATCCACTTGATCACGGTGAATGCGGTGGCGGACGTGGCGAGGATGGCCGACAGCCCCAACGCCGCTGCAACCACATGCACGACGCACCCCGCGCCAATGCCGAACGCAGCCCAGATGCCCGCGCGAAATCCCTGTGCCGCGCTGCGCCCTGCCACGAAAATAAAGTCGACGCCCGGCGTGATATTCAGCAGCAGGCCGGAGACGACGAAGAGCGCCAGGTCATGTGTGCCGAACATGGCTTTTCCTGTTCGCGATTATTTGCATGCCGAAATACATCCTTGTCTGCGTCCCGTGCGTAAGTGTCATGCGTTTCACCCTTGCGCTCCTTCATGTGTCCTACATGGAACGTGGATATTTGTAAATTCCCTGTGACCAACTGTGAAAACGTGACATCCGTCACGGTTGTTGAGAATCACGGAAATTATAGTTCGTCGCAC
>JBDTWS010000051.1:0-21607 GCA_040006575.1 Betaproteobacteria bacterium | reverse complement strand
GGCTGCCGCGCCCGCGACCCCCGAGGTGACGCTGACGCGCCTCGACTGCGGCACGCCGATGCAGAACGACGTCAGCGTGCGTTTCACCGACAGCTACGCGTACAACGGCCTCAAAGTGATGTTTACCTACAGCTGCTATCTCATCAAGCATGGCGACGACTATTTGCTCTGGGACACCGGCCACGCCATGACCGCCGGTGCGGTAGCACCCAAGGTCAGCATCGTCGATCAACTGGCGCAGCTGAAACTTAAACCCGAACAGGTCAAGTTCGTCGGCATCAGCCATTACCACGCCGATCATACCGGGCAGGTGGCTTCGTTCCCCGGCGCGACGGTGCTGATCGGCAAGGGCGACTGGGACAGCATCACCGCAGCCAAACCCAATGCCGGCACCAGTGTTGCGCCGTTCGCCCACTGGATGAGTGGCGGCGGCAAGATGGAAGCGTTGCCGGGGGACAAGGATGTGTTTGCCGATGGCACTGCTGTCATCCTCAATACGCCCGGCCACACACCCGGCCATCACAGCTTACTGGTGCGCCTGAAAGAAACGGGCAATGTGCTGATCACCGGGGACGCGGCGCACTTTCATGAAAATTATGAAAGCAACGGCGTGCCTTCTTTCAACGTCAGTCGCAGCGACACGATTGCTTCACTGGAACGCATCAAGGCCATCGCGAAAAATCTGAAAGCGATGGTCGTGATACAGCACGATTTGCGTGACGTGAACAAATTGCCGGCGTTCCCGGCGGCAGCGAAGTAGCGTACTAAATTGGGCGCCGTAATTTAATACGTTGCATCCGTCATCCTCGCGGACAACCACAAGGGTTGCGCTTTGCGGGGACACAGTGACTTTTCGACGAACGACGCTGGATTCCCGCTTTCGCGGGAACGACGGATTTGAAGAGTTTCGACAAACGACGCTGGATTCCCGCCTCCGCGGGAACGACGGATTTGAAGAGGACAATTAGAGTTGAAACTCGCCATTCGGCGCGCTTTCCGGGGCAGAAATTGTCGGAAAGCCGCGCCAATGCTGGAGTTTGCTACTGGCTGGCGGTGATCCCACCGTCCAGATAAAGAATCTGGCCGGTGACAAAATCCGACGCAGGCGAGGCAAAGAACAGGGCCGCACCCACCACGTCTTTCGGCTCCGCCACACGTCCCAGTGGAATACGTTCGACGATCTGTTTCGCCGTCACCGGATTGTCCAGCCAATGCCGCGCCATTTCCGTGGCTACCACCGTGGGTGCAATACCGTTGACCTGGATGTTGTAGCGCGCCAGTTCCATGGCGTGCTGCTTGACCAGCATCACCAGCGCACCCTTGGTGGCGCAATAGGCGGAGTAGCCGCGATCACGCAATCCGAGTTGCGCGCGCACCGACAGCAGATGCATCTGCTTGCCGCCGGCATTGGCGGCGATCTGCAGTTTGGCAACGGCCTGCGAGAGAAACATCGCGGCTTTCAGGTTGACCTGCACTACTTCATCGAATGCGGCTTCAGTGACGTCGAGGAGTTTTTCTTCACGCTGGATGCCGACGCAATTCACCAGGATGTCGATGCGCCCGTTGTGGGTGGCGGCATCCGCTACGGCCGCGCGAATACTATCGGTGGAGTGCGCGTCGATGGCGACCGCGCCGGCGGAAAATCCTTTTGACTTTAATTCGTCTGCCAGCGCTTGGCCCTTGTCCCTGTCCCGGCCGCCAACGATGACATGCGCGCCGCGCATGGCGAGTCCCCACGCAATGGCTTCGCCGATGCCGCCGTAACCGCCGGGCACCAGTGCCACCTTGCCGGTGAGGTCGAACTGGCCGGCGAGCTCTGTGATGAAATCCGCTTTGGGTGTGATTGTGCTCATCATCAATCCATCAACAATCCACCATTGATATCGACAATTTCGCCGGTGATAAATCCGGCCAGCGGCGAGGCAAGGAATCGTACGACGTGAGCGAATTCCTCAGGCTCGCAGAAACGGCCGACCGGGATGGTGGCAAGCAGGGCGGTGCGTTGCGCTTCGGTAAGGCCCTCGGTCACCATTGGCGTTTTTACATACGCGGGCGAGATGGCGTTGACCGTCACGCCGAACGCGGCGCTCTCGCGCGCCAGCGAGAACGTCAGCGCACTCATGGCGCCTTTGGAAACCGAATAGGCGGTGCCCGCCGTCAGTCCACCGGTCTTTGCCGCCAGCGAAGAGACATTGATGATGCGGCCCCATTTGCGCGCCTTCATGCCGGGCAGCACGGCGCGCGCCCAGTGGAACGCGCCATCGAGATTTGCGCCCAGTACCTTGCGCCACTCCTCGTCGCTGGTCGCCTCGACCTTGTTGTTGGAAAGAATGCCGGCGTTATTCACGAGGATATCGATCGCGCCGAATTTCTCCGCGACGCGAGCGTGTGCTTTTGTGACCGCGTCCGCATTGCTGATATCGGCTTCGACAAAAATGATTTCTCCGCTCAAATTCCGCGAGGCCTCATGCATGCGCGTTTCGCTCAGGTCCACCATCGCCACGCGCGCACCATCTTCCAGCAGGAAGCGGGTCGCTGCGAGGCCCATGGTGCCGGCGGCGCCGGTGACCAGCGCGGTTTTTCCTTCGAGTGGTTTCACTTGTCGGCCCTGGTTATTTTGAAATGCCCTTCGATACCTCAGGGCGAACGGAACACAGGTGAGAATGGTATTGCTGAAGAATCAGGTATCGAGCACGCTCTTTTTACCAAACATCCCGCGTGCGCGAAAGGTGACAACGGCGATGAACAGCAGGTACATCGACATCAGCGACCATTCCGAAGCGTACGCGCCGGTGAGCCCCACCACCAGCCCCACCATCAGGCCCGCGACCACCGCACCCCAGAAACTGCCGACGCCGCCCAGCACGATGATGAGGAATGCCGGCACCACCGCATCGACGCCCACGTGTGGCCGGATGCCCCAGATGGGCGCCATGACGATGCCCGCGACCGCAGCCAGCGCCGTCCCCAGCCCGAACACGCCCAGCCGAAGACGGGAAAGGTTGTAGCCCAGCGCGCGCACCATCTCACTGTCATGCGCGCCGGCCTTGATGATCGCGCCGTATTTGGTTTTCTCGATGAACAGCCATAGCAGCAGGATCATGGCAATGGCGAAGGCACAGGCGAAGAAACGATATTTGGCGTAGATGAGATCGCCGATGAGGACGGCGCCGGAAATCGCTTCAGGAATGTCCAGCGTGCGCTCGCGTGAGCCCCAGACGACGCGGATCAGTTCTTCGATGACCAGCGCAGCGCCGAAGGTCAGCAGCAGTCCGTAGAGCGGATCTTTGCCGTAAGTCCGGCGCATGGCAAGTTCCAGCAGCATGCCGAACAGGCCGACCAGGATAGGCGCGAAGAAAAGTGCGATGGCGTAGCGCGTGGTGGTGGGCAGTTCGCCGTACCAGCCCAATACGCTTGCCAGCGGGCCGACGTGCGGGGCCATCAGGAACAGCGCCATGTAGGCACCCAGCGCGAACAGCGAACCGTGGGCAAGGTTGATGACTTCCATCACGCCGACGATGAGCATGAAGCCCAGGGCGATGAGGGCGAAGAGAAGGCCGAGGGACAGGCCGTTCAGGACGTGGGGGAGGAGGTTTTGGAGGAAATCCATATTTGCAAGTTCACCGTCGTCCCCGCGAAGGGTGAACGCATGCGTTCACCCCAGTGGCGTTGCGGCGCAGACACGTGCGCCGCAATTGTTCGACAGGGGTTAACGACACGGGATTCCCGCCTTCGCGGGAATGACGGTGGCTTACTGCTCATACGTCGGCGTCGCGTCATACGTCTCCAGCTTGCACGCCATCACCGATTCCTTGTCCTCCACCTCTTTGGGCTCCACCTGCGCCAATATCTTGAAAATATCATCCTTCTCCGCCGGTGCATCGTTATACGTCGCCATGTAAATCGTCTGCTGCATCTGGTGCGTGGCCGGATTCATGTACGCATCGTAATGCTGCATGCGATCGCGCGCCGACACCTTGAGATTTTCCAGTTCCTTGATGACCTTGATGTTGTTGGTGGTCCCGGCACGCTCCACCGCACGCAGCAATTCACGGGTCGCCATGTAGCCGTTGTAATACACATTTCCCGGCACCTTGATCTGCACACCCGGATAGGCTTTTTGATAGGCGGCGACGAACTCTTTCACACCGGGCAAATCCATCCGGTAGTACCAGTTGGTGCCGAATACGCCAAAGATTTCCTCCGGTCCCAGGCCATATACATCCGGCCAATCCTGCTGGTTGTTGATCCACGCAAAGCTCTTGTTCATCTTCAGTTGCACGACCTGCTTGCGCAGCGCCTTGATATCGTCACCGCCCACGGCGGTGGCGATGGCGCTGGGTTTCAGCTGCTGGATTTTCAGCAGGTAGGCGCTGAAGTCGCGCGTGTTCTGCGGCACCAGCAATTCGTCGATGACCTTGCCGCCATTGGCTTCGATAATGGCGCGGGTGGCTTTGGAGGTGTTATGGCCCCACACATAATCGTTGGTCATCAGCAGCCAGTTCTTGCCGTTGACCTTCATCGCGTTCTTGATGATGGCGTGCGCGAAGTTGGTGCCGTTGCCGTCCCAGACGAACTTGACGCGATGGCAATCCTTGCCGGCTTCGGTGGGTGAGCTCGAATTGCTGTTGAGGAAGATGCAGCCGTATTTTTGCGCGACCTGCGAGATGGCATTGGCCACGCCAGAGTGAATTGCGCCGATGAGGAACGCAGCCTCGTTGCGCGTGATCATGCGTTCGGCCACGCGGGAGCCGGTGGCCGGCGTGGTTTCCGTGTCCATGTGCAACGCTTCGATGGGACGGCCCAGCACGCCACCTTTGTCGTTGAATTCCTTTATTGCCAGCATCGCGCCCAGGCGTTCTGCCATGCCGCTGGCAGCGTATTGGCCGCTCGCGTCCATGGTCAGGCCGATCACAAGCGGTTTTTTGGCGCCCGATTGTGCCCAGGCATGATTGGTTTTCCACGGCCCGTAGAAGCTGGCGGCGCCCGCACCGAGCGCTAACGCCTGGAGCAGGCTGCGGCGCGTGGATGACGCCGGAAGAGAGGGCAACTCGGGTGTGGCGATTTCAATTTGCTGCGGCTGCGGGACAACAATTTTTTCGTCGGACATGGCAGATTCTCCTCGGGTTGGGCGCGCCTTCTTGAGCGTCGTCGTGGTTAGCGTTTTACGCGCGTTTTACTATCTGGAAACCATTTGATTTTTCCTGCACCTCGATCAGCGAGGGTATTAATTTGTCGCCGTAACCTTGTGCTACAGCGTGCACAAATGTCTGGTGGGCTGCCTCGCCCATGAAGCTCACCACCGGCAGCATTTCAGCCAGGTGGGTGTAGTAGCGGAGATCCTTGCGCGCATTGGCGATGGAAAATTTCATGCCGGTGAAATCGCCCTTGATGGCGTTCTCGGCGATCATCTTGTACACGCCGGAATTGACGCCGCCGGCGGAAATGACCTGATGGAATTTTTCGAGCGACACGCCCGCCCGCGAGATGGACGCGAACGCCTCGGCGGTGCAGGCGGCAATCGACAGCGCCATGAAATTGTTCACCAGCTTCAGCACATGCCCGTGGCCGGGTGGGCCGACGTGGAAAATGTTTTCGCAGAAGGCGGCGAGCACGGGTTTGATTTCGTTGAACGTGGCGTCGTCTGCGCCCACCATGGTGTTGAGGCGGCCTTCCTCGGCTTCCTTTGGCGTTCGTGCCAGCGGGGCATCGACATACCGCACATTTTTTGCGGCCAGCGCCTCGCGCAGGCGTGTGGTCGAATCCGGTTCTGCGGTTGAGGTGTCGATCACGATCAAGCCGTCGCGCGCTGCGCTGGCGATGCCATCCTTGCCCAGTACGATGTCCTCGACCTGCGGCGAACTGGCCACGCAGATGATGACGACATCGGACGCGCGCGCGACGTCGGCATTGGTCTGCGCTTCCTTGGCTCCGGCCTCCAGCAGATCGGGCAATCGCGAGCGATCACGATTTGCTTTCAGCGTGACGCCGTAGCCCTTGGCGAGAAGATTCTTGATCATGCCGTGGCCCATCATGCCGATGCCGATGAAGCCGATACGCGGGGTTGCAGGTGTGGCGCTCATGAGACGAGTCCTTTTTCAATCTGTCGGGGAGGAGAAATTCTTGCGAGAGGCGCGGACAGGCAGGCGGCGCGTTCGGCGCGGTCCCACATGTCGATGAGTTCGCGATAGCCGCGCGCGATTTGCGCAATCACGTCGGCGTCGCTGGTGCGGTTGGCGAACCAGGCTGCCGCCGCGTCGGCAAAGATGGTGCGGCCCACGGCAAAGCCACGGCAGCGCGGTTCACTGGCTGCGGCGACAAAGCTGGATTCGAGGACGCCGGCGTCGGCTTCCATGCCCAGTACCAGCATGCCCTGGCACAACGGGTCGCGTGCTTCGATCAATTTGCCCAGCGCGTGCCAGACGGCGGGGTCGGCGGAAGGTGGCAGCTTCCACCAGTCGGGCCGGATACCGGCGTCGTAGAGCTGTGTCAACGCGCGCAGCACTTCGCTGCCAACGTGGTATGTGTCACTCGCACGCTCAGGCGGAATAATTTCAAGAAGGAATTCGTGGCCCGTTTCCTGGCAAGCTTCAGCCAGGCCGCGAATGCGCGTGACCTGCTGTAGTTTCAGATCGTCCGCATCATCGGGGTGATAGAAAGCCAGGCATTTCACAATGTGGTCGCCCGGCCAGGTGCGCAGTGCCAGCCCGGTATTGGGGCCGGATTCAAAGTCCACCGGGATCGAGCCGGGCGTTTCGACGGGACGGGCAATCCACAATCCACGACCGGCCAGCAGCGGCAACACATCTTCGCCATAACGGCCATCCAGCAACACGCCGCAATCATGGCGGCCTTCGCACACCGACAGGAACGCCTGCGCCACCAGCGCCTTGAATGCGGCGATGCGATCATGCGCAGCGCCATTGTCTTCGGCAACGCGTTCGAGCTGCGAGCGATGATCGAAGGCCAGGATTTTCAGGCGCGGTGCGCGGGTGCGCCGCGTGGTGGCACGGTGCACATGTGATAGCTGCGCATCATCACGCAGGCGCGGCGTGGTGCTGCCGTGCGCGAGGAAATAGTCCAGTTCAGCGGCGGTCGCCATGGCCGGTGCGCAGCCGTGTCGTGAAACGACGATGGCGCCGCAGGCATTGGCGTAACGGCAGCATTGCGCAATCGTTTCCGCGCGCAGCCAGCCCGAGAGAAAACCGGCCATGAACGCGTCACCCGCGCCCAGCACGTTGAATACTTCCACAGGAAAACCGTTGCTGACGATGCCCGCATCGAGCGCGGCAGGAATGGCGCCCGGAAATGCCACGCAGCCATCGGCACCGCGTTTCAGCACGATAAGCGCCGCGGATTTCTGGCGAATATTGTCGAGTGCGGCCAGCGTATCCTCGTCGCCGCCGGCAATGCGTATTTCTTCTTCCGTGCCGACGATCAGCGCGCAATCGGCCAGCAGTGGCGCGAATTGCGCCGTCACTGCCGCGCTGGAAACGAATCGCGATTCGCCATCTTCTGTCGCGGTCAGTCCCCACAGCACGGGACGGTAGTCGATATCGAGGATTAGGCGCGTGCCGCCGGCTTTTGCCGAAGCCACGGCACGATGGCACGCGAGCCGCGTCGTCTCTTGCGAAAGCAGCGTTCCCGAAACCAGCAGGCCGGTGGCGGAGGCGATAAAGGCGTCGTCAATGTGATCCGCCGACAACGCCATGTCGGCGCAGTTCTCGCGGTAAAACACATGCGGAAAACTGTCGCGATCCCGCACCGCAAGAAATACGAGTCCGGTGAGGCGCTTCGGATCGGTGGAAACCTGACTGACATCAACGCGCTCGTGTACCAGTTGCTCGCGCACAAAGCGACCAAGCTGTTCATCGCCGACCCTCGACAGCATCGCCGATTTCAATCCCAGCCGCGAGACGCCGACGGCAGTATTGGCGGGCGAGCCTCCCAGGTATTTGGCGAAGGTGGATACGTCCTCAAGCCGGCAGCCGATCTGCTCGCCATATAGATCCACGGCGGCGCGGCCCATGCAGATGAGATCGAGTGTGCGGATCATTTCTTTTGCTTCGCCGTACGAGGCTTAGTTGCCGTCGCTGCTTTGGAAACGGGCTTGTCGGCAAGCTGGTAGCCGACACTGACCACCAGCGATTGCGCGAGGCACAGCGGCTCGACGAGTGAGCGGAACGGCTGGTCGCTATGATCGCCAAGGTCGAAGGCGACGGTGGCGTATCGCTGCAACGGGCTCACGGCGCTGTCGGTGATGACCACCACGGGGATGCCACGCTTCTTGCAGGTGGCCGCCAGCGCGATGACGTCGGGCGAATAGTTGCGGAAGCTGATGGCCAGCAGGACATCGCCTTCGCGGATGCCCAGCGCCTGCTCCTGCACCATGCCGCCGACGCCATCCATGAGTGATACCGGTAACTCGAGTTGCGCCAGTGCATAGGACAGATAGCAGGCAACCGGAAACGCACGGCGCTGGGCCAATACATGAATGCGCTTGGCCGTGGAAAGCAGGGCGATCGCCTCGTCCAGTTTCTGCGGCGTGACGTGTTCGCCGAGATGCGTGAGATTGGTGATGGACTCGGCGACAAATTCGCCCAGCACGGCCGATGGCGAATTGCGCGCATGATCCTGGCGCATGCGCTCGATGCGTTCGCGGTAGCTGGACGAACGCTGCACCAGCTGGTCGCGGAAAATCTGCTGCATATCGGAGTAGCCGCCGAACCCCAGCGCCTGCGCGAAACGCACGATGGCCGAGGGCTGCACGCCGGCCTTGGCGGCGGCTATCGCCACAGTATCCAGCGCAAGCTGCTGCGGATTGTCCAGCGTGTAGCGCGCGATCTCCTGCAACTGCTTGCTCAGCATTGGATACTGCCGCGTGAGTTCGGTCTTCAGGCCTTCGAAGTCGGTGATTGCCATGCTTTCCCGTTGCGGTGGTGTCTCGTTTTTTACCTGCTCCCTTAAGCCGATCTGGAAGCCGATCTGTAAGCTGACCTGGAACAGGCATTGCATTTAATTTCCGCAATTAGAACAAACATTCTTGATTATTGCAAGATAAGAACGTATATTTCCGGCACAAGAAAAACAATCATTAATTGCTGGAGGAGTGCCAGGGATGTCTCGAGTGCAAGGGGGGGAAAGGTCGAAGGCGAAAGCCAATCACCCCGACAACAGGCTGATGAGCCGGCCGGGGGCGTGGATTGCGCTCGTGGTGCTCGCGACCGCGCCGCTGTGGATCAAGAGCATCGGGCTCTATCCCTATCTCGCGCTGGAAATCATGATCTGGATGATGTTTGCGCTGGGTTACAACCTGCTGCTGGGGCAGGCGGGATTGCCGTCGTTCGGGCATGGTGCTTTCCTGGGCGTGGGCGCGTATGCATTCGGCCTGCTGCAACTGAAATTCGGCGCGGGATTGTGGCTGGGGTTGATCGGCTCCGTCCTGATTACGGCAACGGCGGGGGCCATCGTTGCGGCCTTCATATCGCACCGGCGCGGCATCTATTACGCGCTGCTGACGATCGCGTTCGGCCAGGTGTTCTGGTTTATTTCCATGAAGTGGCACAGCGTCACCGGCGGGGAAGATGGACTGCTGAATATCAAGCGCATGCCGATGGATTTCGGTGTGTTTGAAATTCCGTTGAAGGACAACAATGCGCTCTACTATTTCACGCTGGCCTTGCTGGTGCTGGTGGTGGTGTTCCTGTGGCGGCTGTCGTTTTCACCGTTCGGCCGCGTGATGCAGGCGGTGAAGCAGAACGAAACGCGCGCGGCCTTCGTGGGACACAATGTATGGCTGTACAAATTCCTGGCGTTCGTGCTGTCAACGGCGGTCGCCGGATTGGCGGGATCGCTGTTTGCCATGGCGCAGCAATCAGCCTATCCCAACGTGATGAGCCTGCAGAATTCCGGTTACGTGGTAATGATGGTGCTGATCGGCGGCGGACTGGTGAATTTCTGGGGGCCGCTGATCGGTGCCGCGTTTTTTATCCTTGCGCGCGATTTGCTGGGCGCCTATACCGAGACCTGGCTGCTATGGTACGGGCTGACCTTCATGGCGATGGTGCTGTTCCAGCCGGAAGGCATTGCCGGCATGTGGCAATCATGGCGCGCGCGGAGAATGGCCGGTGCCACGCGTGCGGCTGCCGTTGAAGCCGGGCAATCGTCATGAGCGCGTCGCTGTTTTCCGCGCAGAAACTGGCCAAGCGTTTCGGTGACAGGCTGGTGCTGCAGGATGTGACGTTTGACGTGGGCGAAGGCGAAGTGCACGGCATCATGGGGCCGAACGGTGCGGGCAAGACCACCTGCTTCAATGTGTTGACCGGGCGCTATCGTCCTGATGGCGGCAAGGTGATGTTGCGCGGTGAAGACATCACCGGCGACTCGCCGCGCGCCATTGCGCGACGCGGCATCGCGCGTTCATTTCAATCGATGAACCTGTTTGATGAATTCACCGCGCTGGAAAATGTGGCGGTGGCGACTCGCAGCCTGCGGGCACATGGCTTTCGTTTCTGGCGCGACGCGATGAGCGCGGGTGACGCGTATGAACACGCGGCTGCCACGCTGGCCCGTGTCGGCCTGGCCGGCAAGGAGTCGGTGCGCGCCAAAAGTCTTTCCTACGGTGATCGACGTGCATTGGAAATCGCAGTGGCGCTTGCCGCAGATCCGGTACTGCTATTCCTCGATGAGCCCACCGCCGGCCTGGGCGCCGATGGCATTGCGCGGGTCGCCGACCTGGTGGCCGAACTGAAACGCAATCTCACGCTGGTGATAATCGAACACGACATGCGCTTCCTGTTCCGCCTTGCCGATCGCATTTCCGTGGTGCACTGGGGCCAGGTGATCGCGCGCGGCACGCCGGCAGAACTGCGCGACAACCCCTGGGTGCAGCGATCCAACCTGGGGCAGCTCACATGCTAGAAGTCAGCGGTATCCGCACTTTTTATGGTGAGACGCAGGCGTTGTTCAACGTCTCACTCAATGTCGCCGCCGGTGAAGTGGTGGCCTTGCTGGGTGCCAACGGCGCAGGCAAGACCACCACGTTGCGATCCATCCTTGGCCTCACCCGGCCACGCGATGGCAGTGTACGTTTCGATGGTCGCGACATCACGCAGGCGCCGACGCATGAAATCGCCTGCGCCGGTCTTGGCTGGGTGCCGGACGACCGGCGCGTTTTTCCGACGCTCACGGTTGAACGGAATTTAGCCATCGCCAAAAAGAAAACACGCTTTCGCGCCTGGACCCTGGGCGAATGCTTCGGCGTTTTTTCAGCGCTGGAATACCTGATGAAACGCGAGTGTGAAAATCTCTCCGGCGGTGAAATGCAGATGGTCGCGATCTCACGCGTGCTGCTGGGTTCGCCCGGCCTGGTGCTGATGGACGAGCCCAGCCAGGGACTGGCGCCGAAGGTGGTACAGGACGTGATGAAAGTCATCAGCCGGCTGAAAGCGGAAGGTGTTGCGGTGCTGCTGGTGGAGCAAAACGTGGAGAGCGCGCTGGGTGTGGCCGATCGCGCGTATGTGCTGGATCGGGGTGTGGTGGCGTACGAAGGCCCGGCCGAGGCATTGCGCAGTGACGCGGCGCTGCGTTCGCAATTGCTGGGAGTGTAAGGTGATGACCGCAGCCATGCTGAAAGTGGAACAGCTCAGGAAAGTTTATACGCGCGGCGTGATCAAGCGCGAAACGACCTTCACGCTTGAGGCGGATTTTTCGGTGGACGGACCCGGCATCATCGGGGTGATGGGCCCCAATGGCTCAGGCAAGACGACGCTGTTCGAGCTCATCACCGGCAGTAACCAGCCGACCGCGGGCCGCGTGCTGTGCGCCGGGCAGGATATTCACCAGGTTCGTTATGGCGAGCGCGGCAGGCTGGCGATGCATTATCACCAGTCCTACCAGGTGCGTTCATTCAAGCGCCGCAAACCGGAATTCATGCTGGCGCGCGCTAGCTCACCCAAAACCGCGATCCACCTTTTTGATGAGCCGCAATTCAACACGCAGGATGGCTACATCGGCTTCATGCTGGATTTTTTCAGGCAACTGAAAGACGAGGGCTGCCTGGTGTTTGTGTGCCTGCATCCCAACGAGCCGTACCACGTCGAATTGCTGCACGAAATTTGCGACCGGTTCCTGTTCGTCAACAAGGGAAAGCTGAGCGAAGGTGCATCACTGACGGCGCTGACGGAACAGGCGGCATTCCGGGATTACCTCGGACGGTTGGTGGAGTACGTTCCACCGTCGTGAGGACAGCCCAACTTTCAGCGCCGCCTCGCCAGTACAGCGGTGTTGATGACGTTGATCGGCTCGCCGTCCGCATAAGCCAGGACCTGGTCGAATATTTCCGAGAACTGCACTTCAAATTCGTCGCGGGTGACGAAGCCGATGTGCGGAGTGCACACCACGTTCGGCATGTCGAGCAGCGGATTGCCGCCAGCCTTGACGGGTTCTTCTTCATAAACATCGACTGCGGCCATTCCCGGATGACCCCGGCGCAATGCCTCGGCCAGCGCATCTGGTGCGATCAAACCAGCGCGACTGGTGTTGACGAGGATGGCCGATGATTTCATTTGTGCGAGGTCGGCGGCGGTGACAATGCCGCGGGTGTCGGGCACCAGCCGCATGTGCAGCGACATCACGTCGCATTGCGCGAAAAATTCTTCCTTGCTGGCCGATACGGCGTAACCATCTGCAGCCGCCTTGGCACGCGTGGCTTCGCGCGCCCACACCAGCACGTTCATGCCGAACGCCTTGCCATAGCCCGCAACTTCGCGGCCGATCCTGCCATAGCCATAAATGCCCAGCGTCTTGCCGCGCAACGTGCTGCCTACACCCATCTGCCATTTGCCGGCCTGCAATGAGGCCATCTGCTGTGGCAGCTGGCGCGCGGCGGCCATCACCAGCGCCCAGGTCATTTCGGCAGCGGCATATGACGGTGTCCCCGGATGCTGGCTGGACGAGAGAATGATGCCGAGGCGGGTGCACGCATCGACGTCGATATGCGGATAGACACTGCGTTGGCTGATCAATTTGAGATTGGGCAGTTGTTCCAGCAATGCTGCGCGAATCTGTGTGCGTTCGCGAAACGTGACCAGCACCTCGATGTCCTTCAGCCGCTGCGCCAGTGTGTCCGTGTCCTGCATGTGATCATTCCACACAGTGACGTCATGGCCGCCGAGCTTGGCGAAACAGGGAAGCGTGCGCAGCGTGTCGAAGTAGTCGTCGAGAATGGCTATGCGCATGGTGTCTCCGGTTGTCGGTTTAGTTTCGCTGCAGTTGCCGTGGCAGCACTTTGGTTGGTCCGCAACATACAAGCTCCAGCATTGGCGCGGAATTCAGCAGTAAAGTAGCCTGCGAGCCGCACCAGTGCTAGAGTTTGCTTTCAATATCCGCCAGCGATTCGTTACACGCGCCGGAAATGGAATATCGCTTGCTGCGCGATTTAGCGCCGGACACGAGGCAGATATCCCGGGCCGGCACATTCAGTGTTGTACCGAGGAATCGCGCAATTTCATCATTGGCACGGCCGTCAAGCGGTGGCGCGGCGACGCGGATTTTCAGTGCCCCGTCGTGCAGCCCCTGGATTTCAGTTGTCCGTGCGCCCGGCTGTGCGTACACGTTGACAATCAGCGTGTCCCCATCGTGCCGGTACCATGCCTTGGGAACCTTAGCCGCCGCGCTTGACCGGTGGCTTGACTGCGCCTGTCGGGCGCGTGCCGGAATTGTCGGCGACCGCGGCAGGGGGAGCGACGCGGCCCATGCCCTGCGCGATTCCCAGCCAGTCCCAACGTCCCTGTGCGATGGCATCCAGGATCGTGGCGCGGTTTTGCAGCGCGGCCGCGTAGGTGTTGGGCGCGAGGTCGTTGAACTGCATGTACGTTTCAAGATTGTCGTAGCCGCAGGCGCCCTGGTAGGCGCAACCGTTCAGCACGCGCAGGTTGTCGGCGGCGCAGTTGGCGCCACGATCGCAGGCGGCCAGTTGCCATGCCGGGCCCCAGTCGCGCGCGTTGTATGGATCGCCATTGGGCCCGACCTTGCGGTCAGCCAGTTGCGTCGTGCCCCAGGAGAGCAAACGGCCCGCCGATTCGATGGCGAAAGGATCGCCCGAAGAAAGGCCGTCACGCACCATGGCCAACTGGTCTTCGGTCATGCGGCGTTCTTCGATGCCACGCGCATTGCGCGCCTGTTCGCGGAACATTTCGGCCGCGACGGCGACCTTCGCGCCGGGATTTCCGGCTGCCGCTGCCTCGCGATACAACTGCGAAATGGTGCCGGGCGTGATGTTCACGTCGGCGAAGCCTTCGCAGGTTGCGGTGACGCGGTTGAAAGCTTCCTGGCGCTGCGCGTTATTGGGATCGTTTTCCTTGAGTCGATTCTGGAAGCGGGCTTTGTCGGCTTCCGACGGACCTTGCGAGCCGCGCCCACGTCCGACGCAGCGCTCCATCGCGAGTGCCGCAAAAAATTTGGTCTCGGCATCGGCATTGGCAGGATCGGCCAAGTATTTGTCGTAGAACGTTTTCAGGTGGCGCGATTTTTCAAACTCCTGCGCCAACGCGCTTTTGAGCGGCACGACGGTACGCGTGCCTGAAATCCTGAGGGGCGAGGCCTTCTGCAGATTGTCGAGCGGCATCACCGAGGACGAGCCCGTGTAGGAGGAGGCCGTCCTGGGTGCGTTGGCTTTTTCCGCCGCGGCGGCAAGTGCGCTTTCGCTGGGAGGGCTCAACATGTACCACGCGCCGGCGACGACTGAGCCCAGCACACCCACGACGATCAGCAATGTCTTGTTCATTTATTTCTACCCGGCAGATATGGTTGGCATATGGTTAGGATGTTAACGGAAACAACGGCTTGACGTGTGACTGGGCGACCGCAGCAGCGCTTTTCGGGGGCCGCAGGTGTAACTAAATGTGCTTTGTCCCCTGTCACGCAAAGGTTGCGGCTGTGCCGTGCGCTGTGGTGGATGATAAAATTTGTTTTGGCACGACAAGTGGTTCCAGGCGTCGTCTGCCCTGCAAAAGCGAGAATTCATGACGAAGTTTTCATTGCGTGTATCGGTGATCGTGACAACGGTAATGTCTGCGATGGCATTTTCCGTCCATGCCGAAAAGGCCGACCGCGACCAGAAGGCCAACGTGAGCGCTGTTTTTGCCGGCTGGGACGATACTTCCGCGGCCGAGCGCGTTTATCGCATGGAAGGCGATATCGTGATTACGCAGGGCACCTTACGCGTGACGGGTGAGCGCGGCCTGTTGCATGCGCTGGCGGATGGCAGGACGATCGATTTGTATGGCGATGGTGCGAAGCAGGTGACATTTCGCCAGAAGCGCGAAGGCGAACAGGATTTTGTGGAAGCGTGGGCGGATCGCGGCAACTACGATGAGCGCACCGGCAACATCCGGCTTTTTTCAAACGTACGCTTCAAGAGTGGCGGAAATACCGTGACGGGTGAATACCTGACGTACAACTCGGTCACGGAAAAAATACAGATACGGAACAAGTTTCCAACCGATGTGGAGGATTTACCGTCGGCAGCAGCGGCGCCAAAGTCGCCCGCCTCGACTTCGGGATCAGTGGACGGCCGGATCGTGTTTGAACTGGCGCCGCCGGTTACGACAACCGCAAGACCGCCGGCTTCAAAATAAATCGTGCCGGCCGCGACGCAGCGTGCGTCCAGCGCCGTTAGTTGTGCAAGATCTTCGAGAGGAAATCCTGCGTCCGCTGTTTGCGCGGTGAGCCGAAGAACTCATCCTTGGTGCAGTCCTCGAGGATCGTGCCGCCTTTTTCCATGAAGATCACGCGGTCCGCGACCTTCTTGGCGAAACCCATTTCGTGCGTGACGACCATCATGGTCATGCCTTCCTTGGCCAGTTCCACCATTACATCCAGCACTTCATTGATCATTTCGGGATCGAGTGCGGAAGTCGGTTCATCGAACAGCATGGCGATGGGATCCATCGACAATGCGCGCGCGATGGCGACGCGTTGTTGCTGTCCGCCGGAGAGCTGCGCCGGATATTTATCCTTGTGCTCGATCAGGCCCACGCGCTCCAACAACTTCAAGCCCTTGGTCCTGGCTTCTTCCTCACTGCGTCCCAACACTTTTTGTTGCGCGATGATGAGATTTTTGGTCACGCTCATGTGCGGGAACAGTTCGAAATTCTGGAACACCATGCCGACCCGGGAACGCAGCTTGGCGAGGTTGGCATTCTTGGCGCCCACCGAAATTCCGTCGAGCAGGATTTCGCCTTTCTGGAACGGCTCAAGGCCATTCACGGTCTTGATGAGCGTGGATTTGCCGGAGCCCGATGGCCCGCAGACGACCACGACCTCGCCCTTGCTGACATTGGTCGTGCAGTCGACCAGCACTTGTTTATCGCCATACCATTTGCTGACGTTTTTGATTTCAATCATGGCCATGATGTTTTTTTCCTGTTGCGAGTGGATGCGAGGAATCGGAAATGGTGAATGTCTTTGGGCCGGGCCGGGAGTCAGCCGCCACCCTGGTCGCCCGTAAGCGGCAAGGTGCTGGTGGGGACCGGGCCCTTGATGCGCCGCTGGCGCGTCGGATCCATGTAGACCTGCAGGTATTTGACGGCCTTGGACGCGCCGAAGCAGATCAGGAAAAACACCACCGCCACAAAACAGTAGAGTTCGACTGAACGCCCCGTCAACTGGCCCGCGGTGCTGGCAGCGCCCAGGAATTCTTTCAGACCTACCACGTAAACAAGTGATGTGTCCTGGAACAGGATGATGGCCTGCGTGAGCATGATGGGAATCATGTTGCGGAATGCTTGCGGCAGGACCACATAGCCCATCGCCTGCCAGTAATTCATGCCCAGCGCATAGGCCGACCACGGCTGTCCGCGCGGCACGGACTGGATACCGGCACGAATAATTTCCGAGTAGTACGCCGATTCCACCATGATGAAGGCGACGATGGCGGACGTGAACGGCCCCACCGCTTCACCCTGTTGCCCGGTGAATTTGCTGACCAGCATCGGCGTCAGGAAGTAGAACCAGAAGATCGCCATGATGAACGGGATGGCACGAATCAGGTTCACGAATCCGGCAGCGGGATAGGACAGCAGCTTGAAGCTGGACAGCCGCGCCATGGCCAGCAGTGTGCCGAAGAAAATACCCCCGGCCAGTGCTATGCCGAACAGTTGCAGCGACAGCACCATGCCTTTCCAAAGTAGTGGCAGGCTTTTGACGATGATGCCGAAATCAAAATCACCCATGATCAGTGACCTCCCTGCGAGACATAGCCCGGCACGCGCAGCGCGTTTTCGAGCATGCGCATCATGAAGATCACGGTGAGCGTGATGACGATGTAGATCAGCGTGGCGGCGGTAAATGCTTCAAAAGTCTTGAAGGTGTATTCCGAAATCTGGCGGCTCTGCGCGGTGAGTTCGATCACGCCGATGGTCAGCGCGGTCGAGGAATTCTTGAAGATGGTGAGGAATTCCGACGTCATCGGTGGAATGATGAGGCGATACGCCATCGGCAGGGTGACGTAGCGATACACCTGTGGCAACGTGAAGCCCATTGCCAGGCCCGCGTTGGTCTGCCCCTTGGCCAGCGATTCAATACCGGCGCGCACCTGCTCGGCAACGCGTGAGGCGGTGTACATGCCCAGGCACAGCACGGCCGCGGTAAATTCCCACAGGCTGAATTGCGCAAAGGGCAGGGTGATTAAATTGGGATATTCGCTCTTGAGATAGGTGCCCCACGATTCGGGGAGCAATTCCGGCATCACGAAATACCAGAGGAACATCTGCACCAGCAGCGGGATGTTGCGAAAAATTTCCACGTAGGTGGTGGCCAGCAGCCTGGGGATCTTGAGCGGCGTGGTGCGTATCACGCCCAGTATCGAGCCCAGCGTAAATGCGATGACCCAGGCGCACAGGGACACGACGACAGTCCACAGAAGGCCGGACAGCATCCACTCGAGATAGGTCATTCCGCCCGATGGCGCCTGCTCCAGAAATACCTTCCATTCCATGTTGCGCTCCCCTGTGAGTTGCCGCATGAACATTGCCTGCGGCTAACATGATGGTAATGAAACGCCTTGCCCAGTCAAGCTGACCGGACCGGAAATCTTGCTGCGACGGTGATATCGAATTGCGTTGTGTTGAGTCTGCGGAAAGAATTTTTTCCCGCGTCAACGAGGAGCAGCCTGATGCACAAACAAAAAAGGGGAACCGATTTCTCGATTCCCCTTCTGCGTGCGTCTTATTCCGGTAGCGCCTGGAGCTGGAAGCCTGCTTTCAGCAGAGGGCTCATCGGCATGCCGATGGTTTCGCCGGAAGGCAGCTTGCCGACAAACCACTTGTCGTAGATCTTGTTGATATCGCCGGAAGCCATCAACTTCGACAGGGCGCGGTTGGCGACGGTAGCGAAGTCGGCGTCGTTCTTCCTGAACATGATGCCGTACGGGTCATACGACAGGTAATCGCCGACCACTTCGAAGTCTTTCGGCTTCTTGGCTTTGGCAATCAGGCCGTACAGCAACACGTCGTCCATCGAGAACGCAGCAGCGCGGCCGGATTCGACCGTCAGGAACGATTCAGCATGATCCTTTGCGTTCAGGAATTTGATGTTCAGGTTTTCCTTGTCGGAAAGGGCCTTGATCACGCGCTCGTTGGTGGTGCCTTGCGTCACGACCACGGTCTTGTTCTTCAGGTCCTTGTACGACTTGATCTTGGACGATTTCTTCGCCAGTAGTTTCGTGCCGGTCACGAACGTGATGGGTGCGAAGGAAACCTGCTTTTGACGCGTCAGGTTGTTGGTGGTGGAGCCGCATTCCAGGTCGACGGTACCGTTGGCCATCAGCGGGATACGGGTCTGCGATGTGACCGGGTTGTATTTCACGGTCAGCGTCGGCAGGGCCAGTTCTTTTTTTACTTCCTCGACGATCGCCATGCACAGGTCCATCGAGTAGCCGATGGGTTGCTGCTTGTCATCCAGGTACGAGAACGGCACGGAGGTTTCGCGGTGGCCGATGGTGATGGTGCCGGTGTCCTTGATTTTTTTCAGCGTGCCGGTGATTTCCTGTGACATTGCCGGGGCTGACAGCAGGGCGGTAGCCAACAGGCCTGCGCCCAATTTGGAGAGAGTGGAAACTTTCATGGAACGTGCTCCTGATTTTGTGTTGATGTTTGTGGTGACGTGATCATTGCTGGGGCTGCTGTTGACGCTCATGTCACGGCGTGCCACCTTGTTTTGCATGGTTTTACGCTTGGGCGCCTCCGAATCCAACACTGGGATAGTACGCTTTTTTCAATTTCGAGTTTACATGATGGAAACAAAGCAATCTAAGTGCCAACGGGAATTGCGCAGGAAAAGTGCGCTGTATTCTGCGGCGAGGCGGTGAGCCTGGCTGGAGGCCCGTCACTCGACCAGCAGTGCCGCCGCTACATTCCGCCCTTCGCTCATCAGCACGTTATAGGTGCGGCAGGCGGCGGGCGTGTCCATCACATCGAAACCGATTTTCGCCTTGGCGAACATGGCCATGATGCGCGGGTCGGGAAAGCGGAATGCGGCGCCCGAACCGAAAACCACCAGTTCCGGCTTCAGTTGCAGTACTGCCTCGAAGTCAGCGGACGAGGGGGTATCGCCAATCTCCCATGGCGAAATTAACCTGTCCGGCATTACTACCACGGGCGTTTCGTATCGCTGCTGGTTGATGATCACGAAGCCAGCGCCGTGCGCCGAAATATTGTTAAGACCGTCGGTAATGTTGAGATGAAGTTTCATTCGGTGTGCATTCGAGCGGCGCTCGGCTAAAATGAGTTATTGCGGCGCACAAAAATGGTGCCGCCAAATATGGCCCCGGGCCATTCAAATAATTATAGTCACCACCTCAGCCTATTCCATGTCCATGAGCCACGAATTTTCCCGCATCAAGCGCCTGCCACCCTATGTGTTCAACATTACCGCCGAATTGAAGATGGCGGCGCGCCATCGCGGCGAGGACATTATCGACATGTCGATGGGCAATCCCGACGGCGCCACGCCCCAGCACATCGTCGACAAGCTGGTGGACGCCTCGAAGCGGCCGAATACACATGGTTACTCGGTATCGAAGGGCATCCCGCGGCTGCGCAAGGCCATCACCGACTGGTACAAGCGGCGCTATAACGTCGACCTGGATCCGGATTCTGAGGCCATCGTTACGATAGGCTCGAAAGAAGGTCTCGCGCACTTGATGCTGGCGACGCTGGACAGTGGTGACACCGTATTGGTGCCAAATCCCAGCTATCCGATTCACATTTATGGTGCGGTCATCGCCGGTGCGCAGATCAAGCACGTGCGCATGACCGAAGGTGTGGACTTTTTCGAGGAAGCCGAAAAGGCGATCCGCGAGTCGTATCCGAAGCCGAAGATGCTGATCCTGGGCTTCCCGTCCAATCCCACGGCGATGTGCGTGGAACTGGAATTTTTCGAGCGCATCATCGCCCTGGCGAAGGCTAACAACGTGCTGGTGGTGCATGACCTGGCCTACGCGGACATTACCTATGACGGATGGAAAGCACCTTCAATCATGCAGGTGCCGGGTGCACGCGATGTCGCCGTCGAATTTTTCACCATGTCGAAGTCGTACAACATGGCGGGCTGGCGGGTCGGCTTCATGGTCGGCAACAAGGATCTGGTGTCCGCGCTGGCGCGCATCAAGGGCTATCACGACTACGGCACCTTCACGCCCATCCAGGTGGCCAGCATCGCTGCGCTGGATGGCCCGCAGGAGTGCGTGAAGGAAATCGTCGCCGAATACCAGGCGCGGCGCGATGTGCTGCACAAGGGGCTGGCTGAGGCGGGATGGGTGACGACCAAGCCGAAAGCGTCGATGTATATCTGGGCCAAGATTCCCGAAGCGTATCGCAGCATGGGTTCGCTGGAGTTTGCCAAGAAGCTGCTGGCGGAGGCCAAGGTTTCAGTTTCGCCGGGCATCGGCTTTGGTGAATACGGCGATGACCATGTGCGTTTCGCGATGATCGAAAATGCCGAACGCACACGGCAGGCGGTGCGCGGCATCAAGGAAATGTTCCGCAAGGATGGATTCCTGAAATAGTATTTTTGTAGCCCATGAAAATCATCCCCATCACCAATGCCGTCGGCGACATCATCGAACTCGAATGGCTGCGCCAGGCCGAGGCCGTGCACCGGCAACTGCGTCCGCATCTGCAGGCGGATTACGTGGCGCGCATCAAGCAGGTGTTGGCGGGTGGCGCGGAGATGGCGGTCGCCACGCGCGACGGTGCGGTGGTCGGGCTGGTGGTTTTTCGCGTCGACGAGAAAACCTTCAATGGACGTGACCTTTACTGCGACGACCTGGTCACCGATGAAACCAAGCGCTCCAGCGGTGTCGGCCAGGCGCTGATGCATTACATGGAAGCGCTGGCCATCGAGCGTGGCTGCGATACGTTTTCGCTGGATTCGGGTACGCAACGTACGCAGGCGCACAAGTTTTATTTCCGCGAAGGCATGACCATTGCTGCTTTCGTCTTTGCAAAAGCCATGAAACCATGAAGCCATAAACCCATGAAAAAAATCGCACCATGAAACCGATCAATGTAGGGCTGCTGGGGCTGGGTACCGTCGGCTCCGGCAC
>JBDTWS010000050.1:0-22626 GCA_040006575.1 Betaproteobacteria bacterium | reverse complement strand
GTCAGGAAACAATCATCCGGCGAGGCGCGCTGTCCCAGGTCATACGTGGTGTCCTTGATCAGCGGCCAGCATGCTTCGGTGGCCACCACCAGGCCGATGACCACATCCGAATGTGCGGCATAGTATTTGGTCGCGGGCTGCACCACCAGGTCGGCGCCGTGTTCGAACGCGTTGAAGAAATAACCGGTGCCCCAGGCATTGTCGGTGATGACCTTGGCGCCACGCGCGTGCGCAGCCTTGGCGATAGCCGGGATGTCCTGCACTTCGAACGTGTGCGAACCGGGACTTTCGGTATACACGACCGTCGTGTTGGGCTGGATCAGTGCGGCGATGCCACCGGCAATGAGCGGATCGTAGAACGTGTGGCTGATGCCGAAACGCGGCAGGAATTTTTCTACAAAACGGCGGCCCGGATAATAGCTGCTGTCCGGCATGAGCACATGGTCGCCTGCCTTCAGGCATGCGAGCAACGCACCTGCGACCGCAGCCAACCCGCTCGAATACGTGACCGCGCGATAGCCGCCTTCAACCGCAGACACTGCATTTTCCAGCGCTATCGCCTGCGGCATGTTGAATATGCCATAGGTCGGCACCTGCTCATCACGCTCCCAGCGCTGCTGGATTTCATGCTGCTGCGCCATCGATTCGAACAGCACGGTGGAGGCGCGATGCATCGGCACGTTGACCGTGAGGGGACTGTGGTCGACGCTGCGGCCGACGGAAGTGAGCTGGGTGTCTTTTTTCAATTGAGATCGATCTGGATTAATTTCTCCCCCACGAAGGGAGGAAGAGAGGTGGAAGCGAGGTTGAATTGAATGAGGCAATTTTCTGCGGTAAGTATTTTCGCCAGCCGCGGAATCGACACAGCAGGAGAAACCTAGCCGAACATTTTCTCCATCTCCCGGCGGAACCTCACCGCCTGGCTTTTCATGTCGATGGCCACGTCTTCCCACGTCACCGGTTTTCCCGCCGCGATATTACGCAGCAGTTTTACCTGGTGCGCGAGCCCGATCGGTAATCCCCCCAGGCGCCGCGAAACCGCCGAGGGCATCAGTTTGCCATGGACGGTATAGCCGCCCTCACCGTCCAGCATTTCGCCCACCTTGAGATCACGTTTCGCGACGGCGACGCAATCGCCGCACCACGCGGTCGGCACGCCGGTCGGCTCACCGCGCACCGCGACACTGGCGACGCTGATGCCGAGTTCGAGGCCGATGAGATGGAACGGTTTGTACATCGACGAATAATTACCGCTGTCGTCGGTGACCAGCCCATATTCGCTGAAACAGCGGCGCACGTAATCGCTGTCGGCGGCGAACGTGGCGTACACGCCCCAGCGCAGATCGCGGAACACCGGGCGGCCATCGCGCTCGAGCGAGCTGATGACTTCGACCTGGCCGCGATGATGCAATTGTCCGCCGTCGGTCTTTGGCCTCAGCACACGCGCCAGGTCATCCACGCCGCAAGGCGGGAACTCCAATCCGCGCGGTGCGGGCGTGAGGCCGGTGGCATTGGCGACGGCCGCCATCTCGATGGCGCTCTTGGTGCCGTCGAGAAAGGAATTGAACATCTGCGCGTTGAAATCTCCGCCGGCCACCGTCTCTTCGGAAAATCCGTAATGACCCCACACCGTGTCCGGCGTGGACGCGTGATAGGCCGGCAAATATTTCGTGCCCTTGCCGGCGGCCACCACTTCAAAACCAGCGGCCCGCGCCCAGTCGACCATTTCGCAAATCAGCGCAGGCTGGTCACCGTAGGCGAGCGAGTACACGATGCCGGCCTCAGCCGCGCGCCGCGCCAGCAACGGACCCGCCAGCGCGTCTGCTTCCACGTTCACCATCACGATGTGCTTGCGGTTTTCGCAGCAGGCCAGCACGTGCGCGATGCCCGCCGCCGGATTGCCGGTGGCATCGATGATGACTTCGACGTGGCGGTTGCGGATCAGCGCCATCGTGTCGTCGGTGATGTGGGTGGTGCCGCTGATGAATGCCTGCTTGAAATTCTCGGCGCTGTATTGCTCGGGTTTCCAGCCGACACGATGCAATGCTTCGCCCGCGCGCACGGGATTAAGATCGGCGATGGCCAGCAGGTGAATTCCCGGCGTGCGCGGCACCTGTGAGACATACATCGAGCCGAATTTGCCTGCGCCGATGAGGCCGACGCGAACCGGATTGCCGGCGGCCACACGCTGCTGCAGGAGGCGGAAGAGGTTCATTGGGGTGACCTGCGCAGTAGCGGTTTATCGGTTTTGGCCAGGACAAGCCTGGTGTCGGGATTTATTCTACCCGCGCTGATGCGGTTTTCGGCAGTGCGCCACATGTGCATGACTGCGGTCGGCTGCAAGGAAAGGTAGACGGGCATATCTGCTACATTCATTTCCTGATTCTTGTGCGATAAAACAGGCCTACATGACGACAGCGGCACAACCTCCGAACGATCCTCGTTTCACCACACATGAAGTCACCAACCAGCCGCCCTTGCTGGCGCCGTACGATGCGTACGCGACCGATCTTGCGCTGCAACAAGCATTGCAGCGCGAAGGTGCGGGCTGGGCGGAAAAAGCGGTGGCTGCCTACGGTGTGGTCGCCGGCGGTGAGGCGATGGAACTCGGCACCATCGCCAACGAAAACAAACCGCGCTTCAAACCGTTCGACCGCTTCGGCAATCGCATCGATGAAGTGGAATTTCATCCCGCCTATCACCGGTTGATGCAGCTGGGCATTTCACATGGCGTGACCGGCTTCGCGTGGCGCAATGCGTCGACACCGGGTGCCCATGTCGCACGTGCCGCACTCATGTACCTGCACTGCCAGGCTGAGCAGGGAACGTGCTGCCCGATGACGATGACCTATGCCTCGGTACCCGTGTTTCGTCATGCGCCCGCGCTGGCGAAAGAATGGCTGCCGCGTATCACCAGCACTGAATACGATTCGCGCTCGCTGCCTGCCTGGGAAAAAAATGGCAGCACCATCGGCATGGGCATGACCGAAAAACAAGGCGGCTCGGATGTGCGCGCCAACACGACGCGCGCGTATCCCATCGACGCGAGTGCCGAACTTTACGAGCTGGTCGGCCACAAATGGTTTTTCTCGGCTCCCATGTGCGATGCCTTCCTGGTGCTGGCCCAGGCGGAGAAAGGTGTGACATGTTTCCTGTTGCCGCGCTTCGCACCCAATGGTGCAAAGAACGCGATCCACATCCAGCGCCTGAAAGACAAGCTGGGCGACTGGAGCAATGCGAGTTCCGAAGTCGAATTCCACGGCGCGGTAGGCTGGCGGGTGGGCGAGGAAGGTCGCGGCATCGCCACCATTCTCGAGATGGTCGCGCTGACCCGGCAGGACTGCATGATCGGTTCCTCGGCCATCATGCGGCAGGCGCTGGTGCAGGCCATCCATCACACGCGCCATCGAAAAGCGTTTGGAAAATTGCTGGGCGAACAACCGTTGATGCAAAACGTGCTGGCCGATCTCGCGCTGGAATCGGAAGCGGCGCTGGCGCTGACGATGCGCGTGGCACGTGCGGTCGATGCGTCCGAGCGTGACGCAAACGAGGCTGCGTTCGCGCGCATCGCCACCGCCATCGGCAAATACTGGATCTGCAAACGCTGCCCGCCCTTCGTCAACGAGGCGCAGGAATGCCTGGGGGGGGCGGGCTACGTGGAAGAATCGAACTTGCCACGCCTGTACCGGCAGGCGCCACTCAACAGCATCTGGGAAGGCAGCGGCAATATCCAATGCCTGGACGTGTTGCGTGCATTGAAGCGCGAACCGGAAACGCGCGAAGCGTTGTTTGCAGAATTCGCTGCGGTTAAAGGCGCGCACGCGAAGCTCGATGCGCACGTTGCGCGTCTTGCCGCTGAACTCGACAACATCGCCGATGTTGAAACGCGCGCGCGTTCGCTGGTGGAAATGATGGCGGTCGGATTGCAGGCAACGCAACTATTGCGCAGTGACAATCCACTCGCGGGTGACAGCTTTTGCGAATCACGCTTTGCCGAGAGGCCGTCGAAAAATTTCGGGACGTTGCCTGCGCAAACGCGGTTTCAACAGATCATCACGCGCGCTTTTTGAATACCAAACTCAAGCACTGGCGCGGCTTAACAGCCATTTTATCCCTGCAAGTGCCGTGGAATGGCGTTCTGCGATCAATTATGCTGGCTGGCAATAAAATCACGCCGCCACCCGCAATCGCGCCGGCCGCTGCAGGTGTTCCCACTCATCCAGGCATTTTTCCAGCACCGTCATCGCCGCCTCGATCTCCGGCACCGCCATCGCCGCATAACCCATCAGCAGGCCCGGCATTTTCGGCGGCGTCTTGTACAGCGGCGCGATCGGGTGCAGGCCCATCCCATGGTTCTTGGCCAGCGCAATGAGTTGGTCACATTGGGAGTAGCTCATTTTCGGCAGCCACGCGACCAGGTGCATGCCGGCGCTGTTGTCCTTCACGGCGAAGTGTCCCCTGCCGACGCGGCGCAATCCCTCGATGAGTGCCTTGCGCCGGCCACGCCCGATCTGCACGATCCGCCGCAAGTGGCGTTCAAACCCGCCGCTGGAAATATAGCGCGCCATGGCGGCCTGCTCGATGGACGCGCAACCCATGTCGGCCAGCCGTTTGGCGCTGACAAAATCATCCTGCAGCGTGGCGGGCACGACGATATAGCCCAGCCGCAATGAAGGGAACAGCACCTTGGAAAAACTGCCCGCGTAGATAACACGATCGGCCGAATCGAGTGCACTGAGCGCCGGCAGTGGATGTGCGTCGTAACGAAATTCGCTGTCGTAATCGTCTTCGAATATCCAGCATTTTTTCTGTTCGGCGTAATCCAGCAACTCGATGCGCCGCGCCATCGACATGAGGCTGCCACCCGGAAACTGGTGCGAGGGTGTGACGAAAACCAGCTTGGGAGACTTGCGTCCCAACGCCTTCACGACCAGTCCTTGTTCATCTGTCGGGATGGCCGCCACGCGTGCGCCGTAGGCCTCGAACACATGACGCGCTGAAAAATAATGCGGGTCCTCGAGCGCCACCGTATTACCCGGGTCGACCAGTACCTGTGCTGCGAGCGCCATCGCCTGCTGGGTGCCGTGAACGATGAGCACGTTTTCCGGCGCGCAACTCATGCCGCGCCGTCGCAGCAGGTAATCGCACACAGCCTGGCGCAGTACCAGCAGCCCCTGCGCCGGCGGGTAATTGGGAGACGTGCGTTGAGCCGCATAAGTGAGTTCGCGCTGCCACGCGCTGAGGGCGGCAAGGTCATGGATGGGCTCGCCGTACTGCAGGTTGTAACGCAGTCCGCGATGCAGCCAGGCTCCGCGGAAATCGCGGATGGTGCGCACGCGCTGTGCAAATTTGGATTGCGCACCCACCGTCCGCGCGGGCTTCACGCGCGCCGGCGCAACCGGAGCCAGCGTGACAAAACTTCCCGAGCCACTGCGGCCGGAGAAAAAACCTTCCGAGGTCAACTGGTCGTAAGCCAGCCGCACGGTGTTGCGCGAGAGGCCCAGTTCCGCCGCCAGCGTGCGGGTCGCCGGCAGGCGCGCGCCGGCCGACAGCCGCCCATCAAGCACGGCAGATTTCAGGGCACGCGTGAGCTGCCGGTACAGGGGTCCATCCCCATCGAGATCGAGTAGCACAGGATTCCTGACTGGCCCGCTTGGGCCCTGATATTTGAAAATATTTGGGCCTGTCAAAGGCCCACTCGTTTTCGTAGCATACGACAGCGGTTGGCAAATTGGCAACGACGGGAAACACAACCGAGTCAATCTGTAACTTTGTGGGACAAGCGAGGAACGTTTTGTGAACGCACGATCAAGTACATCCAGCGCGAAGAATTTTGAGCGCACCAAATCAAAACTGACGCTGGCACTGGCGTCATCCCTTTCATCCTTATGCCTGTTTATCCCACTGGCTTGCCTGTCCGGCTCCGCCGTGAGCGAGCCGGATAAATCGCCCCCGGCATTTCCGCAGGGCTATCGCAGCTGGGTGCATGTGAAGAGCGGCGTCGTCGATGCGCGCGCGCCGCACTTCGCGCGCTATGGCGGCGTGCATCACATCTACGCCAACGCAGCCGCGCTGGAAGGATTGCGCAAAGGGAATTACGCCGACGGCGCGGTGCTGGTTTTCGATGTGCTGGAGCTGAAAACCATTGACGGCGGCAGTGAGGAAGGCGCGCGGAAGCTGGTCGATGTGATGGTCAGGGACGCATCGCGCTTTGCCGCCACCGGCGGCTGGGGATATGAGGAATTCGTGGCAGGTGACCTCAGCAAGCCGGTGCTGGACGAGGCCGCGCGGACAAGCTGTTTCAACTGCCACAACCGGATGAAGAAAAGCGGATACGTGTTCAGCGTGTTACGCGACTTATAGCGTGATTTGTAGCGCCACCCGCATGACCGCGGCGAACACATAAAAAACATGAGAGGCACGCAACAACTATTTTGACGGGCGCAGGAATGAGCGAGCAGGGGTGGGAACCCACTGGAAAAAGAATCGCCGCTCCCGCATGACCCGTGGTCACACCACACCAACTTTGGAGAACCGGATGAGTTTCAGCCTCAACACACATGCGAGCAAGCGAAAAATCCTGACCGTGGCCATCGCGGCCACGCTGTCCACCGTCGTGGCGCAACCGCTGATGGCGCAGCAGGCGGACACGTCGCAGAAAGTCGAAAAAATCGAAGTCACAGGCTCGAACATCAAGCGCGTCGATTCTGAAACGCCATCACCGGTGCAGGTGATCACCCGCGAAGACATCCAGAAGAGCGGCAGCAACAGCGTCGCCGAACTGCTGCGCGATATCCCGTCGATTTCCGGCGGCTCCATGAACGACTTCAACGCCGGCACCGGTTTTGCGCGCGGCACGCAGTCGGTCTCGCTGCGTGGGCTGGGATCGGTCGGTACGCTGGTGCTGATTAACGGCCGCCGCATCGAACCATCACCTGTAGCCGATCCCAATGTGGGGCAAGGGGCTGCGTTCAACCTGAACGTCATTCCCGTCACCGCCATTGAGCGCATCGAGATCCTCAAGGACGGCGCCTCCGCCATTTACGGCTCCGACGCGGTGGCCGGCGTGGTCAACGTCATCCTGCGCAAGGATTACACCGGCGGCGAAGTGGTCTATTCCGGACGGCAGAACCACAACAGCGATTTCCGCAGCCAGACCATTTCCGGCGCAGTCGGTTTCGGCGATCCGGCACGCGACAAATACAACGTGCTGGTGGCCGCAGAATATTTCAAACGCGACCCAACCACCGCGTACGAAGCCACCGATCTCAACAACGACCTGAACCGGCGCATCAACAGCCGGTTGTTGCCCACCTCCAACGCCGGTTATCCGCCCAACCTGCGGCGTGAAGCCGTGAACGGCAACGGCGTATTTTCGGTGGCGTTGCCGCTGGACCCGCGCTGCCCGCCCGCACTGATCGTCGGCACAGTCTGCCGCTCCAATGTTTTCGACGATACCAACATCGAGGCCGCCACCGAACGCAAGAGCGTATTCACGCGCGGCACCATCGAATTTTCGCCCACGCTGAGTGGCTTTGGCGAGCTGATGTTCACCCGTGCCGAATCACAATTCATCGGCGCGCCGCCGGCACTCGATGCCGCATCGCCGACCACCTGGTTCAATGCGGCCGGGCAGCGATTCTCATACACGCTGTTCCTGCCGGTGGGGCACCCGGACAATCCCAATCCGTTCCGTCTCGGCCTGCGCTATCGCTTCGTCGACCTGGGCCGCACTTTCCAGAATGTGACCAACGATTCGACCCGCGCCGTGGCCGGACTGCAGGGCAGCTGGAAAGGATGGGACTGGGAAAGCGCACTGCTGTTCAGCAAGACCGAGCGCACCGATCGCAACAACGGCCAGCTTTATTTTCCTGCGCTGCAGGCGGCCGTGGCCAACGGCACGTACCGCTTCTTCGGCACCAACAGTCCCGAAGTGCTGGCCTCGCTTAACCAGTACAAGGAACAACAGGGCGAAAGCAAGAACGTCAACTGGGACCTGAAGGGCTCGCGCGAACTGGCGACACTGGCCGGCGGTCCGCTGGTACTGGCGACCGGGCTCGACCTGCGCAAGGAGGATTTCGACATCGTCTCGGACCCGCGCAATGTCGCCGGCGAATTTGTCGGTGTCGCCTCGAGCACAGTGCATGGCTCACGCAAGGTGGCATCGCTGTCGGCGGAATTGTCGATGCCATTTATCAAGGGCGTCGAAATGCAATTGGCGGGGCGCTACGATCACTACAGCGACTACGGCAATTCCACCACGCCGAAATTCGGCATCAAGTGGTCACCGATTAGCCAGCTGGCATTACGGGCTACTTATGCGGAAGCATTCCGTGCGCCTTCGCTGCTGCAGATTTCCTCAGGCAATGTGCAGTCGTTCAACACCGGCATCAACGATCCGCTGCGCTGCGGCAAGACCGGCGCAAACAGCGATGACTGCGGTGCAGCCAACGGCGGTACCGGCCGTACCATCTCCAGCCTTATCTCGGCCAATACGGCGCTGCAACCCGAGCGTTCCAAGAGCTACACCGGCGGCTTCATCTATTCGCCCAGCGTGAATTTCTCGGCTTCCGTGGATTACTTCAATATCCACCGCCGCGATTTCGTCGACCGCTTCGATTCGCAGACCGTGATCAACAACGAGTTCAATGCAAGTTTCCGTGGCGGCAGCGTGATCCGCGACAGCAATCCGCTGACCTGGCTGCCCGGTGTTGCCAACTCCGGACCTATCCAGAGCACGATTCGCCGCTTCGATAATTTCGGTGAGGCCATCGTCGCCGGTATCGATCTCGACGTGACCGCGAACATGAAGATCGGTGTGTGGGGAAAGCTGAAATTCTCGGGACAGGCCACCTACCTGACCAAGTCCGAGGCCTCGCAAAGCAAGGGCGGCCCCATCATCAGCGGACTGGGCAATTTCTTTGGCTTTGAAACGCCACGGGTTCGCGGCAACGCCAGCGTGACGTGGGATTACCATGATTTCTCGGTACTCACGCGTTACAACTACACCAGCAAATGGTTCGTGGGTGACCCGGTCAACGGCTGTTTTGTTTCTGCGGCCACGGTGGCCATCGCCGGCAATTGCGACGTGGCGGCATTCGGCACGGTCGACATGGGGGTGACCTTTACCGGACTTCCCAACGCCACACTCACGCTGCTGGTGCGAAATGTGGGTGGGCGCGATGCGCCGTTCGATTCACAGCAACCCACGCTGGGCTTCAACCCCACGTTCCATAGCCCGCAAGGCGTGAATTACGTGCTGACGGCGGCGTACCGTTTCAAATGATGCACGCGACGGCAATCGCTAACTCTCACCAACGATGATGTCATCCGGACTGTTGATGAACCGCCTCATCCAGATGCACACGAATGCAGGAGGCGGTATGCCGGCGGTTGCGCCGCCGATCCCTGCGGGGTCGGTGGCGGGGCCGGGACGTGAGCGCCGGCACTACACGCTGGCGGAAAAGGTCGCCATCGTCCGCGAATCGCAACAGCCCGGGATAAGCCAGGCATCGATCTCGCGCAAACACAACCTGGGCAAGAACGTGTTGTGGACCTGGCGCAAATCGTTGAACGCGCTGTCCGGATTTGCGCTGGAGCCGCCGGCGGCGGAAAGCGGCGCACCGGCGAATGGAAATACCGGCGAACAGGAAGTGGCCAACCTGCGCGACAAGATCAGCGAGCTGGAACGGATGCTGGGCCAGAAGGCATTTGAAATCGAAATGCTGCGCTCACGCCTGGGTGGCCTGCAGGGCGGCATGAGTGCGGGCCTCCGCAGTGTTGAAACGACCAGTAGAGGCACGACAAATACGGCCGCGACAAACACGGCAACGACAAGCGTGAGCACCACGACAGAACAACCCCGAGACGGAGATCACTGATGGAAGCAAGCCTGAAGATCGAAAATATCCTGAGGCATTCGCGCGCCGCGTCCATCGCGCCGCCTGTTATCGGCCGCATCTTCTACGTCGGCCGGCCATTCGCACAATGGACGGAGATCCGGCGAAACCTGGGCGATCGCAACCTCGACGTGCGCGATGCCGGCGCGCTTCCCGATGCGGCCGAACTGGCGCAGATCGACCTGGTGGTGGTCGGGCACAGCAGCGGGCTGCGCGAGTCCCATGAGACCTGTGGCGACATACGGCGTCTGGGATTCCAGGGACCGATCCTGCTGCTGACGCATGCTGACGATACGGTTGGCCGCATTCTCGGCCTGGAAAGCGGCGCAGATGCCTGGTGCGCCGCCGATGCCGATGCGCGCAGCCTGGTGGCGCAGATCCGCGCGCTGATACGGCGCGAGCAAACCCATCGCGTCATACAGTCCCCCAGCAAACTGCGCGCCGGGAAATTTGTTCTCGACTCGGCGTCGCGCGAAGTGGCGATAGACCAGGAACGCTTCGACCTGACCACACTGGAATTCGAACTGTTGTGGAATCTCGCTCAATATGCCGGCGAGATCATGTCGCGAGAACGGCTGGCCCAGCTGATGGGTTATGACAGCGGTTCGCTTGAGGGCCGCGCCATCGATACAGCGGTGGCCCGGTTGCGCAATCACCTGGGCCGGGTGCATGCCGCGCAAATTCGCACTATCCGCGGTGTGGGCTACATGCTCTGCGTTCACTCGATGTTCGAGTTGCAGGCGCAGTAGTGTCATGAACGCCGCGAATCAGGTCGGCACCAAGGAACAACACCGCGCAGCGGCGGCCGCTTCGCCCTCCCGGCGCAGCACGCCATCGTTCGGTGTGCGCGTTGAAATTATCGACCAGCTTCTTGGTGGCACGATTTCACGCGCCAGCGCCTGCAGCTGCTTGTCCATCTGCGACGACAAGTTGGACGACTACCTGCGTGAACATGCGCGCGACCGCGTGATGTCGCTGGAAGAACTGCGCATGCCGCCGGCAATGGATCCCGGCATGCATTCGTTGTGGACGCGTGTAAAACAACTGGAAGCACTGTTGCGCGATCGTCATCGTGAACTGGTGTTGCTGCGACAGATCGCGCGCGGACGGGGCTTGATGTGAAGATGGCGAACGTGATGCGGACTTTACCGTTTGCCCTGATGGCGATTTCCACGACATCGGTGCAGGCGGCCGAGTGCCACAATTTCGGAAATACGCACACGCAAAGCGGCGCAGCCGGCATGGCTATCGCCGAGCTGTATACCGCCGAGGGCTGCGACAGCTGCCCGCCTGCCGACAAATGGTTTTCCTCGCTCAGCGCGCGCAAGGGCAACGCCGTTCCGCTCGCGTTTCATGTCGATTACTGGGACGGGGGCGGATGGAAAGACCGTTTCGCCAAACCGCAATTTACCCGGCGGCAACAGGAATCCGTCGTGAGGCTGGGAAGCCGTACGGTAGTCACGCCGCAACTGTTCGTCAACGGCAAAACCATGTCAACCAGCGGTGACGACAAACGCGGGTCACTGCAATCGCGATTCAACAAGCGCACCGCTGATATCGCAAGCATCACACCGAAAGCCGCATTGGTGCTGGACACCGTTGCCGAAGAAGATACGCTCACGGCATCGCTTTCAACCCAACTTGCTGACGGCAACTCCCCGGCAGTCGAGGCATGGCTGGCCGTGACGGAAAACAATCTTGCCAGCCGTGTCACCGCCGGCGAGAACAGCGGCGTGACGCTGTATCACGACCACGTCGTGCGCGAACTGGTCGGACCGCTGAAAATTGCCGGACCGGTTGTCCATAAAATTGTCGTCGACAAAGCTTGGAAACGGCAGGACCTCACGCTGGTCGCCTTTGCGCAGGACCGGCTGACCGGTGAGGTGTTGCAGGCGGTGTCGACAGGCGCTTGCGCGAAGTAGCGCTGGCGGCAGGATCAAGCCAACGGGCAGCCTGTCCCACTCGCTTCAATCGCACACGCCAGTCCCCACGCGGATCCTGTCAGCGTTGTCGCAATAGCCAGCATCGCCCATTCGATATGACTGCCCGGATCGCCCAGCACGCGGGGAATGTGCAGCAGCACCACAAACGATCCCATCATCATCGCCAGCATTTGCGCGGCCGGTTTTGCGCGGATGCCCGTGACCAGCGCCAGTCCCGCCGCTGCGTGCCCCGCGCCGGTGCCATATGCCCATGCAAGCGGGAACGGCAGCCACGCGGGCACCATCGATGCCGTGAAGTCTGCGTACACAAAATGATTGAGACCGAACACGAGTGCGCACAGGCCGAACGCAACACGGCCGGCGAGTACCAGGCGAGCGTCACCCTTCATCGCAAAATACACCGCGAACCCCGCCGCGGCCATGGCGGCGATCTCGCAGAACGCCTGCCACGCGCCGCTCTGCAGCGCATGTGCTGCCACGTACGGCCCGTGCAGGACGATGGTCCAGAGGGTGTAGATGGCAGTAAGCAATATCACGCCGTTTTGCGCTGTCTTGCGGGCGATGGTGAGACCGCCCGCCAGTAACGTCAACGCTCCGGCTGCATATGCCAGCGGCAATCGTGACGGAAAATCTTTCGGTACCGGCTGCCATTGCAATGCGAAATCACCGAACGCGATGCCGACCAATCCAAGCGCCATTGCGCCAATGCCGTACAGCAGGGTGCTGCGGTTCATGGGTTCCTTCCTGAATGCAGCCGCCCTTCTGTTTTGGCTGCTGCGTTATTTCTTGTCCGCCGGCATCGGTGTGACCTGTACCGACACCACTTTCCATTTCCCGCCGCGCCGCACGTAGATATCGATGTAACGGAAATGCGACTGGAAACGCTTGCCTTCATCCTCGCCGGTCATGCGTATGCGGCCGTACAGCAGCGCGGTATCGCCCAGCAAATGCACATTGAAATCCTCGACCACGTAAGGATCGATCTTCAACGAAGGATCGTTGATGTCACGAATGAAATCCGCACGATTTACCACCATGCCATTGCCGCGAACCTGCTTGAAATCCGGCGCCATGTTGCCTTCGATGCCGGCCAGGTCGTGGGTGACGATGGCCTTGTCCCACGCGTTGGAAAGTGCCGTGAGTTCGCGGATGGTGTCGGCGTCGCTTGGCGCGGCTGCGACCTGGCTGGCGCCGGAAACCAGTAACGCCGTCACAACCACAGCCTGCAGGATTTTGCTGATTCGCATGATATTGCCCCGGGGGAAATTTGAGACCGATACGATAACCGATCGCACGCCATTCCTGTCGATGCGCATGAACAAACGGCGGGCATGGAAACATGCCCGCCGCTGTTGTTACTCATGACAATGCAGGGATCAGAACTTGTACAGCGCGTTGATGAAGACGCGGCGTCCCAGCGTGTCGTACACCATCGGGAAGGTGTTGCCGTTGCCGAACGGCGCACCGGTTACGCCACCCGAGGCGATGGGCGGATCCTTGTCGAACAGGTTGTTGATACCGGCGCGCAAGGTGAGGCTCTTCGTTGCATCCCATGAAGCTGACAGGTCGAAGTAGTCGCGTGCCGCCAGGCTGCGGTCTACCTCGAACGATGTTGCACTCAACAGCGCATTGCTGCTGGTGTTGTCGAGTTTCACCTCATTCAGGTGACGCCAGGTCAAGGCGACATCCACATTCCACGGCGTGGTCCACGTGCCGCGCAGCTTGTGACGCCATTCGGGCAACGGCACGCCGCAGGTGGAACCGAAGTAGCCCACGCAGTCATAGGAACCCAGGCCGGGGATCGGCTCGGTCTCGAATTTCCTCACATAGGTGCCGACAAAGTTGACGGCCATGCTGCCGTAGCCGTCGAGCTTGCGTGAATAGTTGAAGCCGATATCGATGCCGGAGGTGGACTGGTTGCCGATATTGATATTGGTGGAGATGATGCGCGCCTGCGGCAGCAGCCACAGGGTACCGGCGGCGTCACGCGTGATCAGGCTGCAGTAGAACGCACCGGCGCCGGAAAGACATTGCGACAGTACGATCGGTGAAGGCAGCGTCGAAATCTGGTCCTTCAAATTGATGTGGAAGAAATCCAGTGTGGCGCTCATGTTGCGCATCGGCTCGACGACGATACCGACGGTGTAGCTGTCGGATTTTTCCGGACGCAACTTCGGATTGCCGCCGAACAGGCCGTTGTACTGGCCGGCCGGGCTGTCGGTGATGTTGCCGTATTGCGATGCCGTCACGCCCGTCAGTGCGCACTGGGCGCGGGTGGCGGTGGGAACGGTGCCGGCGCAGGGGTCGGAGGTGTTGTTGTAGAGGCCGAGGCTTTGTGCGTCGAACAGCTCATGCACGTTCGGTGCACGTGCTGCACGCTGGTAGCTGGCGCGCGTGCGCACCGGTGCGACCGGCGCCCACTCGAAGCCGAAGCCATACGAATCGGTCTTCTGGTTGATGCTGTAATCGGAGTGCCGCACGCTGCCGTTCACGCTGAGCAGATGGGCGAAGGGCGCGCCTTCAATGAGCGGAGCACGAATTTCGCCGAACACCTCCTTCACCGTGTACTGGCCGACCACACCGATGATGGGACCGCCCTGGCCGGCCAAGTCGCCGGTGGTGAAAGCGGTATCCGTATCCAGTTGCAATTTTTCAACGCGGCGCTCGATACCGAAGGCGACGCCGATGCCGTTCTTGGCCGACGGCAGTTTCCATCCATACGTGCCGAGGTCTGCAGCCAGTGTGGCGCCCTGGATGGTTTGCTCGGTCGAGCCCTTCTGGAAGCCCGGTGTCTGGATGTAATTCAGCTGCTCCGGCGTGATTTTTCCGAGGCTCCACAAATTGTAAGGTACGCAATTCGGATCCGAGCCATCGATCACCGAGCGGCAAACGACAGTGCCGTTGGGTCCGACGACTGCATCCAGCGCACGCCCGCTGCGGGCTATCGAGAATTCGTTCTTGAAGGTTTCCTGGTAAATCACTTTTGCGGTCTGCATGAAGGCGTCGTAATTCCATACGCCTCCGCCGAAATCGCCTTTCACCCCAAGCACGGTGCGGAACGACGAATGGCGAATGTCATCCTGCCGTCCACCGCCTTCGACGTTGCGGCGGGCGATGACGATGTCGCTGGTGTCGCCGGCTTTCAGGAGGCCAAGATCGTTGCGCCAATCTTGTGTCAGCAGCGGGTTTTCAAAGCGGATGGTGAACGGGTTACCGAACAGGCCGCTGGGGGCGATCTGCGAAACGGTGTGGTCATCGTGGAATGAGAATTCGGAATAGACGCGCGCGTTTTCATAGATATCGTAGTGCGCGGAGGCGTTGAAACCATAACGTTCCGAAGGGCGTTGGTAGAAGTTCGTCGGCGCGAAATTGTACTGGTCCAGTGCCGCATTGAATGCGCGCGTGTTGCCGGCGGCGTTGGCGACGGTGCGGCTGGGGCCGGAGCCGCCATTGAGGAAGAAGCGGCCGGGATAGCTGGTGGATGAGCCGCCGCAATTGAAGCCTGCCGCATCGGAGCCCAGCGAGCACGCGCTGAAATCACGCTCGGATTCCAGCAGCGCGTCTTCCTTCTTGTAGTTGAAGAACAGCGTGGCATTGCCCTTGCCGTTGGCGAAATTAGCCCCCATGAGCACATTGGCGTCATAGATTTTTCCATCGGAACTCTTGTCGCCCGGCACCGCGAACTGCGCCGAATTGGTGGCCGCGCGTCCGGCAACGATGGTCGACACGCCGCGCGGATTTTGCTGGTCGTGATTGTAGAAACTCTGGTTGAACTCGACCTGAACGCCTTCGAAGTTATCGTTCATGATGAAGTTCACCACGCCCGACACCGCATCCGATCCATAGATGGCGCCGGCACCGCCGGTCAACACTTCGATGCGCTTGATGAGCGGTGCAGGAATCTGGTTCAGGTCGGATGCCGCTGTGGCGGACCCGGCGCGCGGGCTGCCTGCAGGGAGGCGGCGGCCGTTGACCAGCACGAGGGTGCGTGTCGGCCCCAGTCCGCGCAGGTTGACGGTGGCGGTTCCCGATGCGCCGTTGGAAACATTGCCACCCATGTCGGCCATTACCTGCGGCAAATTATTCAACAAGCTTTCAACGGAACGCAGGCCGTCGACCTTGATGGTCTGTGCGTCGATGACGGTGACGGGGCTGGCGCCTTCCAGGTTGGCCGGTGGAATGCGTGTGCCGGTGACTTCAATCTTTTCCGATTTTTGCGCGGCAACTTCTGGTGCCGGCGCCTGGGCACGGGCGGTCGCTGCAAAACCGAGCACGAGTCCGGCCTGCAGGGCCTGCACGACGGCCAGCGAGAGTTTCTTTCTTTGCATTTGCATCTTGGCTCCTCAAAAAAATGGGGAATAGGAAATAGGAAAAAGGAAATGACGAAGTGCCGTCACGCGATGCGCGTTCATGACATGGCACCAACGCGAAAGCGTGACGATGCGCGGATTGTTGGTGCCCGGCTGATACGTGGTCAACAAACTTCGCCATCCCTGGACACGTGTTGTGGCAATGGCAAGACATCCCATTTGTGAGAGGGAGAATTGCCACATTGGGGATGGGAGGTGGGCCGCGATGCGGTGGGACACGCCGGTGCGCGCGGCAACAATCGCGGCGGGTTATCGCAAGGGCGTTAGCCGGGTGGGACGATGCAAATCAGGGGAGATCAGGAGAGCCCGAGGGCAAAACAGCTCAATACACGTCGCGGCAATAGCGCCCTTCTTTGGCGAGTTGCCTGACGAATGCGATAGCGGCGGCCGCGTCCATGCCGCCCTGTTCGACGGCGATTTCCTTCAGCGCGGCATCGACGTCTGCGGCCATTCTCTTGGCATCACCGCAGACATAGAAATACGCGCCTTCCGCCAGCCACGACCAGATTTCCGCGGCGTGTTCCAGCATGCGGTGCTGCACGTAGATCTTCTGCGACTGGTCGCGCGAGAACGCGATGGTCAGCTTCGACAATGCGCCGTTGCTGCGGAAGTTTTCCAATTCTTCGCGATACAGGAAATCTGAAGCCTCATGCTGTGCGCCGAAGAACAGCCAGTTCTTTCCGCCCGCCGCGACGGCCGCGCGCTCTTCAAGAAACGCACGGAATGGCGCAATGCCGGTGCCGGGGCCGACCATGATGACGGGCTTGGCTGCATCGGCCGGCAACTGGAATCCATGTGAAGGCTGGATGTAGACAGGCACGCGCCGGCCGGCCTGTAGATGTTCGGCGAAAAAATTGGACGCGACACCGTGGTAGCCGCGGCCGTTGAGATCGTAGCGGACCAGGCCCACGGTGAGATGTACTTCACCCGGGTGCGCGGCGAGGCTCGATGCAATCGAATACAGGCGCGGCTGCAATGGTGTCAGCGCGTTCAGGAACGGCCCGATGGGCGGGCGCGACGAGCGGAATTTCACCAGCACATCGAACACATCGTGAATGCCGTATTCGGCAACGCGGTCGTCGTCTTCGGCGAGTTTTGCCAGCCGCGTGGCTTCGAATTCGAGCTGCGCATGTTCAGCCATCAGTGTGAACAGCGGCGCTGCCGGTTCGCGCAGGTTTACCCGGCGCGTGAGTGCGTCGCGCGCGTTCATCACCACGCCGTTGAGGTTGACGGATTTCGAGCCGCGCGTTTTCAGGATCGACAGGATCAGTTCGACTTCATCGGGATTATTGGTCGGCCATACGCCGAGTGAATCACCGGGGCGATAGGTGATGCCGGTGTTTTCCAGCGACAGCGCAATGTGATTTACCGGCTTGTCGGATTCACCGGTATGGAGCGGAGCGACGGACAACAGTTTGGCGGCGGCAGGGTGATCGCGCGACGGATTTGATGTGTTTTCAGATGAAACTCCAGCACTGTAGCCGGTTTCCATGGCATTTTGACCTGCAATGCCCGCCGATGCTGGAGTTTGCGATGCCGGTGGAGGCGATTTCTCCAATAGCAGTTTCAGCATCTTCGTGGTCGGCTTTCCGCCGGGCACGCAGCGTGCAGCGTTTTTCTCTGCACCGCTGGCAAGCTCCGCCGCGTAGGTCTGGCACAAGTAACCGCACTGGCCGCAATCGAGTTGCGCCATCGCCGCCATCATCTGCCACTTCACCGGCTTGCCCTCGGCGAGTTTCATGCGCTCTTCCAGCGACATGGCGGGATCATGCCAGGGCTGGTCGATGTCCTCTTCGGCCGCAGTTTCGGGTAGCGCGGGTGCCGCACTACTCTGCTCGAGACCCAGCAGGCCCGCGAAGAAACCGTTGAGCCAGGCGCGCTGGTCGACGGAGAACGGTGCGGTTTCGGGGAGGAGGCTCAGCATTTAGTTTTCCGCCGACAGCAATTGACGCAGCACCGTCTCGTCATGGCGATTTGAAAAATGATGGAACGATTCGTCGGCATCGCGGCGATGACGCAGGTAACCCGCCAGCATTTTTTCGATAACCTGCGGTGCGTCGACGGCCTTCACATCCTGGAACAGCGGTCGCGCCATCGCCTGCTCTTCACCATAACCGCCGCCGACGTGGATGTGATATCCCTCAACCTGCTCGTCGTTTCCTTCGCCACTCCCACCACCTGCATCCACCTTGGCCGCGATCAGGCCGATGTCGCCGATATAGTGCTGCGCGCAGGAATGGTGGCAACCGGTGAGGTGAATGTTGATGGGTGTATTTATCAACATCGGCATCGCCACTGCACGCTCGACGTGCGCGGCAATCTGCAGCGCATGGCCCTTGGTGTCGCCGGCGGCGAATTTGCAGCCGGTGTTGCCGGTGCAAGCGATCAGCCCCGCGCGAATGCTGTGCGATTTCCACTCGAGGCCCAGCGCTTCAATGGCCGATTTCACGGCGCCGATATTTTTTTCGTCGATATCCGAAATGATCAGGTTTTGCCAAACGGTCAAGCGGATCACACCGCTCCCGAACTGCGCAGCGATGTCAGCGATGCCGCGCATCTGCGCGCAATCCATGCGGCCCACGGGGGTGATAACCCCGACGTAGTATTTCCCCGCCTGCTTCTGCGCGTGAAAATCCACGTGCCCGTGTTTGGCGATGGCGGGACGCGGCTCGCAATCTTCCTTCGCCAAGCGATTGAGCTTGAACGGCAGCAGCGCCTCAACACGCTTCAGGTATTCCTCGTGCCCGATGCGGTCCAGCACATATTTCATGCGCGCCTTCTGGCGGTTGGTGCGATCGCCTTCCTGGATGAACACGCGAACAATGGCTTCGGCCACCGGCACACAGTGTGCGGGCGACAGGATCACGCCTTCATCCTTGGCGAAATCGTGATGGCCGGTGATGCCGCCCAAACGCAGTCGGAAATAAATTCCCGGCGGGGAAGATTTTCCCTCGCCCACTTTCACCGCGAAAAAACCGATGTCGTTGGTATCATCCAGCGCGGCCACCTTGCCGCCACCGTCGAAGGCGATATTGAATTTACGCGGCAGCCCATACATTTCGCGGTGATTGAGGATGTAGTGATGCATTTCGCGGCAGAGCGGCTGGGTGTCGATCAGTTCCTGCGCATCGATGCCGGCCGTGGGCGAGCCGGTGACATTGCGGATGTTGTCTGCGCCTGAACCCTTGCTGGTCAGGCCGATCTCGTCGAGCGCCATCAGTACTTGAAGCGGATTGGCCGGCGGGATTTCCCGCAACTGCAGGTTGGCGCGCGTCGTCACGTGTGCATACGGGCCGGCGAATTTTTCGGCAATGTCGGCGATACCGCGCAACTGGAAATCGCGCAGGATGCCGCCGGGAATGCGCAGGCGGCACATGAAACTGTCCTGCGCGGGTGCGACATGGAACATGCCGTGATACTTGTAGAGAAAAACGTCGGTGCCCTTGGGAAATTTTCCTTCGGCGGCGTTGGCGCGCATTTCATCCCACATTTCAAAGGGATGTTTTGCCGCCTTGGCTTTTTCCTCGGCGACCAGCTTGCCGCCTGCCGCAACCGTTCTCGCGCGCGCCTCGTCGTGAATGGATTCGGGGCCGGCAGGCGATGTCGTTGCGGGCACCTTTGCACCAACGCCTCCTGCGCCACCCAGGCGCGCAATGCCGATACCGATCCCGCTGGCAAATCCTTCCAGGTATTTTTTCTGCTCGGCGGTGAATTCGTTCATGTCACTCATGGCAAGGGTATTCCGATTTTTCTATGCCGCGTCACGTATGTCCGGCAGGAACATCAGCTCATCGCGTATCGCGCTCACGTCCACTTCACTGCGAATCATCTCGAGGTAACGAGTCGAATGGGCGGTGTCTCCGACCAGCACACCGCCCACCAACCTGTCGTTCCGCAGCACCAGCTTTTTATAGATTCGCCTGCGCCGGTCGTGCAGAACTACCTCCTCGCACTCCACTCCATCCATGGTTCCACCCATGAAATTACCTGCTGAAAACAGATCGACCCCGGTGACTTTCAATTTCGTGGACAGCACCGTGCCCGAGTAATAAGTGATGCCTGCGTGTGCCAGATGCGCGGCGGCCACCTTGGCCATCTCATACAGCGGCGCCAGTAATCCGTAGGCGATGCCACGATGGGCGACGCATTCGCCCACGGCATAAATGCGCGGGTCGAAAGTCTGCATGGTGTCGTCGACGATGATGCCGCGCCGTACCTGCAGCCCGGCTTCTTCGGCGAGCTGCGTGTTGGGGCGGATGCCCACTGCCATCACGACGAGCGATGCGGCGATCTCGCTGCCGTCGGCGAAGCGAATGCCGGTGACGCAATTTGTTCCGGTCAGCTCGGCCGTTTTCGTTTCAAGCCGGAACGCGATGCCGCGCGCTTCCAGTGATTGCTGCAGCAGCTCGGATGCCGCGCGATCCAGTTGCCGTTCCATCAGCCACGGCATGACATGTACCACCGTCACCGCCATGCCGCGCGCACGCAGGCCATTGGCGGCTTCGAGGCCCAGCAGCCCACCGCCGATGACGACCGCGCGGCGACCCGGCGCTGCAGCAGCGATCATCATTTCGGTATCGGCAATATCGCGGTACGTGATGACACCGGGCAGGTCGGCACCGGGAATGGGCAGGCGAAACGGCGTCGACCCGGTGGCGATCAGCAGGCGGTCGTAATGTTCGCGCTTGCTCTCTGACCCTCCACCGTCGATCACCACTTCGCGGCGTATGCGGTCGATGGCGACAATCCTGCAGCCGGTGTGCAGGCGGATATGGTTATCGCGATACCACTCCGCACCATTGAGCGTGATTTCCGGCAGCGACATTTCGCCGGCCAGCACGGGAGACAGCAGGATGCGGTTGTAGTTGGTGTGGGGCTCGGCGCCGTAAATGGTGATGTCGTAGCGATCCGGCGCGATGGTGAGCAGGTGCTCGATGGTGCGCGTGGCCGCCATGCCGCTGCCGATGACGATCAGTTTTGGTTTCGCGGCTTGGGTCATGCGGCGATTCCGTTTATTTTTTCCTGCGATGACCATTCGCGAGAAAAAATCGCCTCATGCGAAGCAAGCGAAACCACTTCACCAATTACAAGAATGGCAGGACTGCCAATGCCGGCGCGCTGTACGTCCGCATGCAAGTCCGACAATCGCGAAATAACGTGGCGCGAATTTTCCAGCGTGCCGTTTTCAATGGCGCATGCAGGTGTCGTGGCCGGCATGCCGGCTTCGATCAGCTGCGCCTGTATCCGCAGCAAATTACTGATGCCCATGTAAATCACCAGTGTTGTCCCGCTGTTGGCCAGCGCATGCCAGTTGGGCTCGCCTGACTGCGTATGACCGGTAACGAATGTCACGCCGCGCGAAAACTCGCGATGCGTCACCGGGATGCCGATAGCGGCCGGCGCGCCGATGCCACTGGTGATGCCCGGGATGATTTCGCACGCGATCCCAGCCGCGCGCAGCGCCAGCATCTCCTCGCCGCCGCGACCGAAAATGAACGGATCACCACCCTTCACCCGTGCGACGTTGGCGCCGGCGCGTGCGAACCGCACCATCAGTTTTTCAATGAAGGCTTGCGGCGTGGAGCGACAGCCAGCGCGCTTGCCGACATCGACGACACGTACATCGGGCTTCGCGTGCACCAGCACTTCGCGATTGGCCAGGGCATCGATTAACACCACGTCGGCCGAGGCAAGCGCGCGCACTGCTTTCAGCGTGAGCAATTCGGGATCGCCGGGACCGGCGCCGACCAGCCACACCTTGCCGGTTTTGCGCGTAGTGTTCATTCTGCGGCCATCGCTTCGGCAAACGGCGCGTGCTGCCGCGCCATGCGCCGCAACTCGGGAACACACGATCCGCAACCGGTGCCGCATTTCAGTTTCTGCTGTACCAGCGGCAAGGAATCCCCGGCGCGGAAGCAAGCCGTGATAGCGACTTCCGCCACGTCGTGACAACTGCACACCACGCGGCCGCGTGCCTGCATCGCGCCGCCTGCGGGCATTTCCAGCCAGGGTGCAAACAGCCACGCCGATGCCGATTCCATCGCGGTGCCGCGCACCAGCAGGTCCTTCAGCCAGGCGCCGGCAGCGATTTCGTTAGTCAATCGCAAGGCGGAGAGCCGGTCACCGTCGAAACGCGCGCGTTTTGATATGCCGCGCCGTGCATCGTCGAACACGGCATCACACGATGGGGCGTCGAGACCAAACAGGGTGTCGAGTTCCGCTAGCAGAGACGGCTCGGGCTCGATAGTGCTGAAGGCGCGGAATACAAGCGCCGTGTCGGGATTGGCCGTGCTGCCTGCGGGACTGAGGCTTGCATAGTCGAATCGCGCAAGGAATGGCCGCACGTTACGCGCAAAGGCGATCGCATCACCCACCGTTCGCATCGCCAGCATTTTCCAGGTGACCGGCAATGCG
>JBDTWS010000049.1:0-23075 GCA_040006575.1 Betaproteobacteria bacterium | reverse complement strand
GATGGCTACCAGATGGCGCGGCAGGGACGTGCAGGCCCGGCATTGGCTACTGCTGCGCTCGGGTCGTTTTTCGCAGGCTCGGTCGCCACCATCCTGCTTGCGGTAGCGGCACCGCCGCTGGCGCAGATCGCGTTCAAGTTCGGTCCTGCCGAGTATTTCTCGCTGATGTGCCTTGGCCTGATCGCGGCCGTGGTGCTGGCGCACGGTTCGGTGCTGAAGGCGGTGGCAATGATCCTGCTCGGGCTGCTGCTGGGGCTGGTCGGAACCGATGTCAACTCGGGTATGGCGCGATTCAGTTTCGGCATCCCCGAACTGACCGACGGTATCGGCTTTGTGTCGGTCGCGATGGGCGTGTTCGGCCTCGCCGAAATCATGAAGAACCTTGAGCACAACGACGAAGAGCGCGAAGTGTTCCTCAACAAGGTAACCAACCTGTGGCCGTCCAAACAGGATTTCAAGGATTCATGGGGTGCGGTTTTGCGCGGCACCGGCCTGGGTTCGTTATTGGGCATCCTGCCCGGCGGGGGGGCGGTGCTGGCCTCGTTTGCGGCCTACACGCTGGAGAAAAAACTCGCCAAGGATGCGTCCAAATTCGGCAAGGGCGATATCCGTGGTGTTGCCGCCCCGGAGTCGGCCAACAATGCCGCCGCGCAGACCTCTTTCATCCCGCTGCTGACGCTGGGCATCCCGCCCAATCCGGTGATGGCGCTGATGGTGGGTGCGATGATTATCCAGGGCATCCAGCCCGGCCCACAGGTGATGACGGACCGCCCGCAATTGTTCTGGGGAATGATCGCCAGCATGTGGATCGGCAACCTGATGCTGGTGGTGTTGAACCTGCCGTTGATCGGCATGTGGATCAAGCTGCTGACAGTGCCCTATCGCCTGTTGTACCCGGCCATCCTGGTGTTTTGCGGCATTGGCGTGTATTCCCTGTCGAACAGCCCGTTCGATGTGGTCATCACGGCAATTTTCGGCTTTATCGGTTACCTGTTCGTGAAGCTCGAATGCGAACCCGCGCCGCTATTGCTGGGTTTCATCCTGGGGCCGATGATGGAAGAAAACCTGCGGCGCGCGATGTTGCTTTCGCGCGGCGACGCGACGGTATTCTTCACGCGTCCGTTGTCCGCTTCACTGCTGGCGGTGGCGGCGCTGCTGTTGATCATCATTGCACTGCCGGCGATCCGCAAGAAACGCGAAGAGGCGTTTGTGGAGGATTGACCCGGTCCACGGGCCAGTTTGAAAAAAGCCTCGCGAAAGTGGGGCTTTTTCAATCAGGACGGTGATAAGGAAAACAGGCTACCCGGCCTCATCCGAAGCTGTAACCGTATCGTAAAATAGCCATGACATTCTCTTTTCATGCCCATGAGCCAACCTGATTCCAGCAGCCGAACCGAACCGCCGGCGCCGCTGCTCCCCAGCCCGCCGCGCAAACCCGACCCGCACGAATGCTGCGGCACGGGGTGTATTCCCTGCGTGATGGATATCTATGAAGAAGAGCTTTTTGAATACGAAAAAGCGCTGAGGAAACTGGCGGAAGAACAAGCCGGGCGCTCCGAAGCGGCCTGATCAGAACCTACATTCCTGCCAGCAGCCCCGGCAATTCACGCAATGATTTCAACTCGCGGTCGGGTCTGACGCCGAGTTCTTCCACCGGTGCGCCGCCACGGTTTATCCACAGCACCTTGAAGCCGAATGCCCTGGCGCCCGCGGCGTCCCAGCCATTGCTGGAGACGAAGCCGATTTGCGCAGCAGGTAATTTGAGCCGGTCGACCGCCAACTGGTAAACGCGCGGGTCAGGCTTGAATACGCCAACGGAATCGACGCTCATTACATCGGGTATGGCCCGCTCCATCCTGTTGTGCGCCACGAGTGCATTCAGCATGTCCGGCGCGCCATTGGAGAGGATCGCGAGTCGCGGTGCGGATGACATGGCGGCCAGCGCACTCAACGCGTCGCGCGCGTCATCAAATGGCTGGAGCGTTCGATAGCCCTGTGCCAGCGCAACCCGTTGCGCCTCGCTGCAGGAAAGCTGCAGTGCATCGCAGGCGTATTTCAACGCGTCTGCGGTGACCTGGTCGAAATTCACATAACGGCCCATGAGGCTGCGCAGCCACGAATACTCGAGTTGCCGGCTGCGCCACAGCGCGGACAGTGCCTGCCCCTTGCCGGGAAACAATTCATCGCAGCGCGCGACGACGGAATGGACGTTGAAGAGCGTGCCGTAGGCGTCGAATACCAACGCATTGATTGCGCCGGCAGGGTTGGCAGGGTCGGCTGAGCGGGCGGAAGACATCGTGCGATCCTTTTTTGAGGATAATCAAGTCGGACAAGTGTGCGGTCATTCAGAATACTGGTTTGCGTTTGTCGCTTCACGGCCATTTTTCATTTTCATCGCTCCGGAAAATTCCATGCCCCAGCCCTTCAATTACGATTTTCCCTACGCGTCGCAACGCATGCCGGTGATGGCACGCAACGTCGTCGCCACGTCACAGCCGCTGGCTGCGCAGTCCGGGCTGCAGATGATGCAGGCGGGCGGCAACGCCGTGGATGCGGCAATCGCCGCGGCCATTACGCTGACTGTGGTCGAGCCAACCAGCAACGGCATCGGTTCGGATGGGTATTGCATATTGTGGGACGGCTCATCGTTGCATGGGTTGAATGCGTCAGGACGCTCGCCTGCAAGCTGGACAACCGACTATTTCGCAAAAAAATATCCCTCGTTGCCCACGCTGCCTGTGCGCGGCTGGGACAGCGTGACAGTGCCGGGCGCAGTTTCGCAATGGGTGGCGCTGTCACAGCGATTCGGCAAACTGCCCTTTGAAAAACTGTTCGAGACTGCGATTTACTATGCGCGTGAAGGCCACGCAGTTTCGCCCATCACGGCGGTGAGTTGGGCGCGACAGGCCGAAATGCTGAAGGACCAGCCGGACTTCGTTCGCGATTTCACGCCGCAGGGCCGCGCGCCGCGCGCCGGCGAAAAATGGATCCTGCACGGCCAGGCCGATACGCTTGAAGAAATTGCCTCGAGCGCGGGTGAGTCTTTCTATCGCGGCGCGCTGGCCACGAAGATTGCCGCGCATTCGCGCGCCGGTGCCGCCGGCATGACCGAAGCCGACCTGGACCACCATCGCTGTGACTGGGTCGACACGATTCACATGGATTATCGCGATGTGCGCCTGCACGAAATCCCGCCCAACGGGCAGGGGCTGGCCGCGTTGCTGGTATTGGGCATGCTGGAAAATTTCGATCTCGCCGGCTATCCCGTCGACTCCGTCGAGAGCGTGCATCTGCAGATCGAAGCGATGAAACTGGCGTTCGCCGATGCACATCGCTATATCGCCGATTCCGCATTCATGGATGTGCCGGTTGAAGCGTTGCTAGACAAGAAGTATCTGCAGGACAGGGCCCGTGAGATTCGCATGGATTCCGTCGGCGAGCCGGTGTTCGGCATGCCGCGTCATGGCGGCACGGTTTATCTAACCACGGCCGATGAGGGCGGCATGATGGTCAGCTTCATCCAGTCCAACTACATGGGATTCGGCTCAGGCATCGTCGTACCCGGCACCGGCATCTCGATGCAGAATCGCGGCCACGGCTTTGTACGCACGCCGGGGCATCCCAACGAAGTGGGTCCGCGCAAGCGTCCGTTCCAGACCATCATTCCCGGCTTCCTGACCGATCACCACAACAAACCCTTGATGAGCTTTGGCGTGATGGGGGGGCACATGCAGCCGCAGGGCCACGCACAGATGGTGATCCGCATGGTGGACTACCAGCAGAATCCGCAGGCCGCCAGCGATGCGCCGCGCTGGATTGTGAACCCGGATTTTTCCATTGGGCTCGAGCCGGGTTTCAACCCGCAGACGGTGGAGGCATTGGCCCGCAAAGGGCACCGGATCGCGGCTGCGGAAGCGGTCAATTTTGCGTTCGGCGGCGCGCAGCTGATTTGGCGCGCGCAGGACGGCGGCTACATTGCGGGCAGTGATCACCGCAAGGACGGCGGCGCAGTCGGCTATTGAAGTTCCGCGAGGGCATTGCCCTGGAAGCCAGTATCCACGCGGTGTTCGGCGGCATCAGGCTGGAGAGCCGCATGCAGGTTGGCTCGCAGCCGGCATGCCTGCTGAAGTGCTGCTCAGCCGGCCGGCAAATTCCCTTTAGCTTCCCTTGGTTTTCTTTTAACGAAACGGCGTGCCGTGCGCCCATGCGATCAGCGTGTGCCGGGTTCCCGAGGTCACCGTGGTGACCTTGTGTGCGAGGAATGACGGGAAGATCACCACGTCACCGATGTCGCGATGCAACTGGTTGGGATAGCCGCCCACCGTCAATTCGCCGCCGGCAAACGTGCCGGGCTCGGACAAGAGTGCCGTTAGCGTCAGTTTTCGCGTGCGGGTACGGCCGCCACCGCAATCGACATGCCACGCCACGCGGTTGCTGTGGCCATATTTCATCAGCTTCAAATCCTCAAGCGGCAGCGAGATGTCGAAGTCAAACTGCCGCGCTGCTTCGTGCAACGTTTCGCGCACCCGCATCAGCAGCCATTCCGGCGCCAGTGTCGTGCGCAGCCAGCAGACTTCGCTGGCCCCGCGAACTTCACCGGACGTGAGAAACCCGTCCTTGTGATGTTGCAGTTGCGATCGCAGCGAAATGATTTCCGCGCACTCGGAACGGCTGAAGGCGCGAGTAATGCGCGCCACGTCGGAGGAATTGAGTTCTGCCGGCGGGCGGCCGGTGGCAGTGTCGCCCGGCTCGCCCAGCGACGCCTCACCGTTCAAGCAGCCGAATTCCGTTCGGACCAGACGTCCACCGGCGCCACGTACCAGTCATAGGCGTTGGCCAGCCACTCATGGTGCTTGCTGCGCGCCACGCGCTCCGCTTCATCCAGCGATTTGCAACTGGCGTTTTCAGCATCACTGAAGTTAAGGAACTCCATGCTGAAATGACCCGCTATGCCGTGGTAGCGCGAGCCCGGTTTCCCGCCGACTCGCACACAGCACTTGCCGCCGTGGTCATCTTCGCAGCTCATGTTGTCGCAGTCCTTGGTGACCGCTGTCTCGGAAAGCGAGGCGACCTGCAACTGCTTCTGGCCAAAATGTGCAGCGACGATTTTCACCATGAAATACATTGTCTTGGCGGATTGAGTCATTTTTTTCTCCCGGTGTGATTGATGTTGCCACACCATGTTAAACGTCGCCGTCGCAAAATCAATACAAATCAATCTACACTTGCAAATCTGCCGGGACGAATCAATAACAATGAATTCTCGTAGAAGGCAATTGATGGGTGCGGGGGCCGTGTGCCTGCTTACGCCAGCCCTCGGCTGGGCCGCAGCGAACGCGCGTCCCGTGCGCCTGCTGGTCCTGGACAACGACACGCCCGGGGCGCGCACTTCGTTCAAGTCATTCCTGCAGGCCCTGGACCGGCGCTTCGGTAACTCGCCGACTCGCTTCGAAACATTGTTCGTGCCGCTTTCCACCGATACCAGGAATAATTACGCGCTATTGATCCCCAAGGCGGCAACACCATTCCGGCCCGACATTATCTTCGCGTCGAACCAGGAGCAGGCATTGGCCTGTGCTGCGCTGAAAATGGGCAAGCCGATCATTTTTTATTCGAGTGTCGATCCGATTGCGGGCCAACTGACCGAATCGCTGACCCGTCCCTCGAAGGGCATGACCGGCTTTGTGCTGGGCACGCGTGTCGCCGTAAAGCGCCGCGAAATGCTGCTGAGGCTGGCGCCGCATTGCAAGCGCATGGGATTGCTGACCAGCAGCGACTTGCTCAGCGAAGGCCAAGCCCGCACAAGTGGCAGCATGCAGGACGCGGTGGCGGGCGTGACGCAGCAGCGCTTCGAGTGTGATTCCGTTGCGCAACTCGAGGCGCTCATGAAAAGCGCGGCAGGCAGGGCCGTCGATGCCTGGGATGTCGAATATACGATGGTGCCGTATCAATATGCTGAAGAAACGGTGCGCTGTTTCAACCAGTTGAAACGGCCGGTCATCTATCCGCGCATGAAGCATATCCAGATGGGCGGGATGGCCGCCTATGCGCCGAAGATCGAGGAAGCAGACGATGTTTGGGTATCGCAGCTTGCATCCCTGCTAGCGGGTGTGCCGATCGAGAATATTCCCATTGTGCAGTCCACGCGCTACAGCTTTGGCCTGAACCTGAAGGCGTGTCACCGCGCTGGCGTGGTGCCGTCCAAGGCGCTGATCAGGATCGCTGATGTGGTCATCGAATGAGCGGCGCTGAAGAAATCGCGATTGCCGCCCGCTCACCGGTTTTACGCAGGCGCTACTTCTGGTTCCTGGGCGCGTTTGTGACGCTGCTATTGCTCATGACGAGCGCGCCGGAGGCGTATTTCGCCTTCCGCGACAACAAGGAAAATATCGCGCATTTGCAATCGGCCGAGGCGCGGCTGGTGGCCAACCGCATTGACAATTTCCTCGCCTACCAGGAGCGCCTGCTGGCCGAAGTCGACTCACTGCCGTGGGCCAGCGGCGTGCTCAGCGAACTGGATCGGGTATCGGAATACGAGCGCCTGATGAAACTGGTGCCGGCGATCATGGAGATCGAGCACGTGGATGCAACCGGCCAGCGTTCGATGCGCATCTCGCGCACCGATCCCAATCGCATCGGTATCGCGCCCAGCGCGTCGGGCGCAGCCGCGGTCAGTAATTCCAGCCATGGCGGGAGATCGGGTAAATCGTATTCGCCGACCTACCTGCGCGAAGGAAATGTGCCGTATGTGACCCTGGCTCTGACTTCAGGTGATGTTCGAAACGGCGTCACGGTGGCACAAATTAACCTGCAGTTTGTCACCGACCTGGTCGCCACCATTCATTTCGGCAACGCGGGCCAGGCCTACATTGTCGATAGCGTGAACCGGCTGATCGCACATCCCAACCTGAGCCTGGTGCTGCGCCACATCGACCTGTCCGCCGCATTGCCGGCGGATCTGCTTGAGCAAAGTGCACGCGCCAACACACTTACCGGCGCCGGCAAGGACACCGGTGGGGATCATGCCAGGAACACCGCAGGCGAAAACGGCAAAACGGCAGGCAGTGATACGCCGGCGCTGCTGCCGTTTTTTGAGTCCGATGGCCTCGAGGGTGGCCGCGTGCTTTCCAGCGCGGTGCGCATCGATCCGCCGGGATGGTGGGTCGTCGTCGAGCAACCCTATTCGGAGGCGCTCAGCAGTGTGTTCGGCACGCTGCGCCGCACTGCGGGATTCCTGCTGCTGGGCCTGGCGCTGGCGTTTGCCGCAAGCTACCTGCTTGCACGCACCTTCGCCTCTCCCATCCTGCGCGTACAGCGCGGCGCGGCACGCATCAGCGCCGGCGATCTTTCAGCACGGATTGATGTGAAGTCGGGCGACGAGATCGAGGACCTCGCCGACGAATTCAACAAGATGGCCGGACAGCTGGAGGAATACACCACGGGCCTCGAAAAAATGGTGGCGCACAAGACGTCGCAGCTGGAGCTCGCCAACCGCCACAAGTCCGAGTTCCTGACCAACATGTCGCACGAACTGCGGACGCCGCTCAATGCCGTGATCGGTTTCTCCGACGTGCTCAGGGAACAGTATTTCGGCACGCTGAACGACAAGCAGCAGGAGTACGTCCGTGACATCAACGAATCGGGCCAGCACCTGCTTTCGCTCATCAACGACATCCTTGACCTGTCAAAAATCGAAGCCGGCCGCATGGACCTGGATTTATCCCTGTTTAACCTGCCGGCGGCCATCGACAATGCCCTGGTGCTGGTGCGCGAGCGGGCGCATCGCCATAACCTGCAACTGAAGTCTTCGATCTCCCCGGACATCGGCGACATGGTCGGCGACGAGCGGAAACTGAAGCAGATCCTCATTAACCTGCTTTCAAATGCCGTCAAGTTTTCCCACCCGGGCGGGTGGGTTTTGGTGAGTGCATCCCGTGGTACAAGTGAAGTCATGATTTCCGTAAAAGACACCGGCATGGGCGTCGCCCCGAAAGACCAGGCGACTATTTTCGAAGAATTCCGCCAGCTCGATTCGCCCGGCCGCGCCAAGCAGGAGGGCACCGGCCTGGGGCTGTCGCTGGCCAAGCGGTTTACCGAGCTGCATGGCGGCCGCATCTGGATAGACAGCGACACGGGAAAGGGCGCCACCTTTACCTTTACGCTACCGGACCGTGATTTGCCCGTGTCGACGTTTGCCGCGCCTGCCGGCGCCGCCACAACGGTAGCATCCGCCTGATGGAATTGGAGAAGCCCATGATCCTGATTGTTGAGGACGATGAGAAAAGCCGCCGGCTCATGCGCGATGTGCTGGAGCACCAGGGCTACGATGTGATGGAGACCGACCAGAGTGAAATCGGCATCGAGCTGATGCGAAAACTGCAGCCCGCGCTGGTGCTGATGGATATTCACCTGCCCGGGTTGTCGGGGCTGGATGCGATACGTGCAATCCGCAGTGATTCCTCGATTGCCAAGACCCCGGTGGTGGCGGTGACGGCGTCGGTGATGGGCAATGCGCGTGACAAGATTCGCGAGGCCGGTTTTGACGGCTTCGAACCCAAACCGTTAAACCTGAAAGAATTCCTGGGCACGATACGAAGACTGGTTCCCGTCTGAGGGAACGCGAAAAATAACGGGTGAGGCTGGCGGTGCGCAATGAATGAAGCGCATACGTGCCGCCTCCTACACCCGACATGATGTACGCAGGGAAAGCGCTATGAATGCACGCGAAATCGGAGATATCCTGGTTGTGGACGACAACGCCGCGAACGTGCGCCTGTTGTCCGACCTGCTGACCGTCCATGGCTATGCAGTAAGGGTCGCACGGGACGGCGAGGGCTGCCTCGCGGCGGTCGCCGAAAAAATTCCCGACCTGGTGCTGCTCGATGTGATCATGCCCGGCATTGACGGCTTTGCCGTGTGCCGCGCGCTGCGCGAAGATCCGCGCCACCAGATGCTGCCGATCGTGCTGGTCACATCGCTGGATCCGCATGGCGAGCGTGTGAAAGGGCTGGATGCCGGCGCAGACGACTTCCTGTCCAAGCCGATCCACGCGCCCGAATTGCTGGCGCGAGTGCGTTCGCTGCTTCGGGTGAAACAACTTTATGACCAGGTAGAAGCACAGGCGCGCGAACTGGCCGCGTGGAATGAAACACTGGAAAAAAGAGTTGCCGAGGAGGTCACCAAGAACGCCAGGCTGGCGCGGTTGAAGCGCTTTGTCTCACCGCAGTTGGCGGATTTGATTGTCGCCGGCGGCGCGGAAGATCCGCTGGTGTCTCACCGCCGCGAAATTGCGGTGGTGTTTATCGACCTGCGCGGATTTACCTCCTTTGCCGAGAACACCGAGCCCGAACGTGTCATGCAGGCGCTGCATGAATTTCATATGGCGATGGGCTATATCGTGCAGCGCTATGCGGGGACACTGGAACGCTTTACCGGCGACGGCATGATGGTTTTTTTCAACGATCCCGTGCCGATTCCGGACCCCGTGAAACGCGCGGTCGAGCTGGCGCGCGACATGCGCGATGCGGCCGGCGAACTCGCCGCCAACTGGCGCAAGCATGGATTTGAATTGGGTGCGGGATTGGGCGTGGCCTATGGGTATGCCACATTGGGCGCCATCGGTTTTGAAGACCGCATCGATTACAGCGCCATCGGCACTGTCACCAACCTGGCGGCGCGGCTGTGTTCGGAAGCGCCGGCGGGGGAGGTCTATCTATCGCAGCGCGTGCATGCCGAAATCGACGGCATGTTCAAGACCGAATCACTGGGCCCCATTCATATTCGCGGCCTGTCGCGTGACCAGATCGCCTACCGCCTGCTGGACGCGCGCGAAAAGGCGATACCGTGAAACGCTCGGTGCAGCTTGCCCATATTCGCCAGCTATGCTGCCTGGGGTATCCCAGCCAATCGCTGATGCCGGCACTGCTGCGCGCAGTGCGCGAATTTATCGGCGCCGATTCGGCCGGGTTTTTCTGGGTTGATGCCAAGGGCGACATGACTAACCTGTTCGCCGAGCGCATGTTGCCACCCGGCCTGATGCGGCTTTATTTCGAACGGCATTACGACGGCGCCGAACATCCCTTTCGCAAGGCCTTCCTGCAGCGTGCGGGCTCGCCCGACCAGGTTTCTTCGTCAAGCGCGTCACCGGAGTTGCTGAAGACCGCGTATTACAACGACATCCTGCGCCACCTCGACGCGCACCACGTGATGTATTCGGTGATACGCGACCAGGGACACGCATTGGGACAGCTTTCGCTGTACCGGCCGAAGACGTCACCCGCGTTCACGGCCCGCGAGCGCGCATCGGTCAACGATATTTCGCGCTATATCGCGCATGCCGTCAGCTGCCCTGTTACGGAACACGATGCCAAGGCGCAGTTTGTCGATTCCGACGATGAGGGCCTGCTGGTCGTCGACAATCGCGGCGTGATCATCCAGGGGCCTGCGCAGTCCCTGAAATTACTTGCCATGGCCACGCGCAGCCAGTTCAGCCCGGCCAGCCCACCGGTGGCCACGGGTGACATCGCCCCCGAGGTGGTGATTCGACTGGTGGAGCGTTTGCACAAGGTGCTCGCCGGCGTGGCCGAGCCCGCACCGCGCGAGCAACTGGAGTCGGCGTGGGGGCGGTTCCTGGTGAGTGCATATGCCCTGGGTAATGAGGGTGATGTGCGTCCGGCCACTATCGGCATCCACATCCGGCGCAAGGAGCATGTGGTGGTGAAACTGGCCGAGGCCATGGGCTCGCTGGACCTTCCGCCGCAGCAGCGTGAAGTTGCCCTGCTGCTTGCGCAGGGCAAGAGCAACCAGGAAATCAGCACGGCACTGAATGTCAGCAACAACACGGCCAGCTATCACGTGAAGCAGTTGTTTTTCAGGCTGGATGCACACGATCGCGCTGAGGCGGTCTCGCGAATCCTGGGCGCGGCCTAAGCGCATCCGAGGGTGCGCGTTGTCGATGATTCGTTCGCTCCGCTTAGCGTGCGGGCGCGCAACAGGGAAGCCGATTTGCCACGCGCGACGCCATTTCCTCCGGTATATTGGCCGCAGCCAATTTTGCGGTAACCGTATTTCATGCTCGATATACGCACTTTATTTGTCGTCATTATTGCCACCAGCCTCCTGTTGGCGGCGGCCATGGCGGCAGCGGTCGGTATGAAATTTCGCGATGGCATCGGCAAGTGGACCGGTGCGCTGGTGCTGCAGGCGCTTACCTATGCGTTTTACCTGAGCAGCGCATACTGGCCTGAAAAAATTGCGCTGTTATTGCCCAATGCAGCGTTCGCCCTGTGTATTTCCCTGCAGGCCGCGGCGATTCTCGATTTTCATGGCAAGCCGCTCACGCGCGTCTGGTACGTGCTGCCAATGGTGCTGGCGTTGGTGGGCTTTGTATCCACGGCGAACAACGCACCCGCGCGGGTGATTTTCAGTTGCATGCTGTTTGGCGGTGGCACATTGGCGCTCGGCCTGCTGATGCACCGGCAGGACGGCAGCCACAACGGGCCGGCGAGGTTGCTGGTGATCGGGGGTTTCCTGGTGGGCGCGTTTGCGATGTTTGCCCGCGCCATTGCCGTGCTGGTCGATTCGTCACTGGCACGGGAGCTGACGACGCCGGGGTATCTGCAAGGCGTCGCGTTCCTGATCACTGATGCCGTGATCCTGGCGACCTCGGTCGGTTTCCTGCTGATGCACATGGAGCGCGCTGAAGAATCCGCACGGCAACTGGCGGTCACCGATCCGCTGACCGGCACATTCAATAGACGCACGTTCCTCGAGCTGGGCGCCAAGGAGATTGCGCGCACCCGGCGATCGAAGGGCTCGCTGGCATTGCTGATGCTCGACCTGGATCACTTCAAGAAAGTAAACGACCAGTTCGGCCACCAGGCCGGTGACGAAGCGCTGAAGCGCGTGGTGGACGTGCTGCAGGGCTGCCTGCGCCGAGAAGACCTGCTGGTGCGCTATGGGGGCGAAGAATTCTGCGTGCTGCTGCCTGATGTTGCGCTGGACCACGCCGCATTGCTGGCGGAGCGTGCCAGGGCGGCGGTTGAAGCGGGTGGCTTCCAGTTCCAGAGCAAAAGAATTCCGGTGACGATCAGCGTTGGCGTGGCGCTGCTGGCCCGCGACAGCGCGGAAGATATCGAACGACTGGTGGGCCGGGCGGATGAAGCGCTGTATAGCGCCAAAGCATCGGGGCGCAATCGCGTCGTGGTCTATCCGGAAAATTCGACTATCGCGATGTTGTCACGTCGCCAGCGACCCGTGGCCGGCGCTGAAGTCGTCGCGCACTAAAATCCGGGCGCAAATAAAACAAAACTCCAGCACTGGTGCGCTTTCCAGGTCAATAATTCCTGGAGAACCGCGCCAATGCTGGAGTTTCCGACTAGATTTCGGTGCGCTTTTCGGACAACACGGTTGCTGCGCCACCGCCCGCGCCATGATGTGCTTGCGCTGTCGAAACTTCCCCATGTTCCTGCGGCGCATTGCGCATGAACCAGGTTTTGGCTTTGCGTCCCCAGGCATCCAGATAGGTGTAGAGCACCGGCACAACGACCAGCGTGAGCAGCGTCGAGGTAATGACGCCACCGATAATGGCGCGTCCCATTGGCGCTTGCGTTTCGCCGCCGTCACCCAGGCCAAGCGACATCGGCAACATGCCGAAGATCATGGCGAGCGTGGTCATCAGGATCGGGCGCAAGCGCACCTGGCCTGCATCGAGAATGGCGGCGTTGCGTTCCTTGCCTTCACGGATGCCCTGGTTGGTGAAGTCGACCAGCAGGATGGCGTTCTTGGTGACGAGACCCATCAGCATGATGAAGCCGATCATCGAGAACAGGTTGAGCGTGGTGCCGGTCAGCAGTAGCGCGAGGAACACGCCGATCAATGCCAGCGGCAATGACGCCATGATCGCGAGGGGTTGCAGGAAGCTGCCGAATTGCGAAGCCAGGATCAGGTAAATGAAGATCACGGCCATGCCGATGGCCGCCAGCATTGCGGCGAACGACTCGTTCATTTCCTGTTGCTGCCCGCCGACGTTGAAGCGATATCCCGGTGGCAGGTCAGGTTCGATTTTCTTCAGCAGCGCCTGCACTTCGCTACCGGCGTCACCTGCCGGGCGTCCTTCGACACCGGCATAGATCGAGACGCGGCGCTGCAGGTCCAGGCGCTTCACCTGTTGCGCGCTGAAGGTCGGGACAAATTCCGCCACCTGGCGCAGCACCACCATCATCGGTGTGCCGTCGGCGTTGGTACGATTGCTGGTGACATACAGATCGCCCAGGTCATTCGCGATGCGGCGACCTGCCTTCGGTAACTGGATATTCACGTCATAGTTTTGGCCATCGGCCGCCTGCCAGTGCGAGATGGTGTCGCCGGCAATCAGCGGACGCAACGCACGGCCGATCTGCGCGGTGGTGACGCCCAGGTCACTGGCCAGCTCATTGTTGACGCGCACGGCGATGGTCGGATTCGCACCGCGCTCGCTGCTCTCAAGATCGGTGATGCCCTTGATCTGCCCAACCTGCTTCATGATGCCTTGAGATAGCTCAGTCAGTTTTTCCGCGTCCGGACCCAGGATGGAAATGAAGATCGGTTTGTTCCAGCCCACTGAAAGTTCAAGGCCGGCAATTTTCGACAGCTTGGCGCGAATCGCGTTTTCGATGTCTTTCTGCGAACGTCGATTGGTTTGCTTGCGCTCCGTCAGCTTCAGGTTGATGCGCGAATAGTTCTTGCCGTCATCCGTGCCGACGTTGGTGTCGGTGATAAGGATTTCCGGGAAAGATTTCAGCGCTTCTTCGGCCTGGCGCGTCTTGGCGTCGGTGTATTCGAGGCTCGAACCAATCGGCGTGTTGAGTCGCAGCGAAATAAAGCCCTGGTCGGTTTCGGGAACAAATTCGGTGCCGATCAGCGGAACAATGAAGAAGCTGGCAACGAATGTGACGACCGCGATGGCCAGAACTTTCAACCGGTTCGACAGGGCCCATTTCAACATCGTGCCGTAAATGTGATGAGCCCTCTCCACCAAAAATTCAACACCATCCATCAGCCTGCCCAGCCACGGCACGCGCTTGAAGCGATCGCCTGCCGGGTCGTGCCAGATGGAGGAGAGCATCGGGTCCAGCGTAAAGCTTACGAATAACGAGACCAGCACCGCGACGGCGACCGTGATACCGAACTGCAGGAAGTAGCGGCCGATGATGCCGCTCATGAATGCGATGGGAATAAACACGGCAATGATCGCGAATGTGGTCGCCATGACGGCGAGGCCGATTTCTTCCGTGCCTTCATTTGCTGCGCGGAAATGGCTCTTGCCCATGCCGAGATGGCGCACGATATTTTCGCGCACCACAATCGCATCATCGATCAGCAGTCCTATGCACAGGCTCAGCGCCATCAGTGTCAGGAAATTGAGTGTGAAGCCGAATGCATTCAATGCAATGAAGGTGGCGATCACGGCGATCGGCAGTGTGAGCCCGGTGATGACCGTGCTGCGCCATGAGTGCAGGAACAGGAAGACTATGATCACCGTAAGGATCGCGCCTTCGAGGATGGTTTCCTTCACATTGTCGAGCGAACTCTTGATGCCGTCGGCGGTGGAATAGATCAGCTTGATCTCGACGCCTTCAGGAAGGCGTTTCTTCAGGTCTTCCAGCGCCTTGGCAATGCCATCGCCGACTTCAACGATATTGGCATCCTGCACCTTGAACACGCCGACGCTGATGGAACGCTTGCCGTTGATGCGTGCGATCGAGGTTTCTTCCTGTTCGCCATCGACTACCTGTGCCACCTGGCTCAGGTACACAGGTGCATTACGCTGCCGCGCGACGATGATTTTCTCAAAGCCTTTGGGGTCCTTGATCTTGCCTTCGACTCGCACCAATTGTTCGGCCGCACCACTGGTAATCGAGCCTGACGGGAAATCCTGGTTGGTCGCCTGGATGGCGGCGATGACCTGGTCCACGCCCACGCCGTACGACTGCATTTGCGCGGGGTTCAGGTAGATCAATACCTGGCGGATGACGCTGCCGCTGACATTCACGGCGCCTACGCCCGGTGCGTTCTGCAGGCGCTTGACGATGATCTGGTCGGTCAGCGTAGACAGCTCGCGTGGATTGTGTTTTTCCGAAACGATCGCGAGGTTCACGACGGGCTGTTGGTCTTGCCAATCGGCGCGGCTGATCAGCGGGTCCTTGGCTTCACGCGGAAAGCTGGGGCGGATTTGCGCAACCTTGTCGCGCACTTCCTGCGTGGCGGCCGCCATGTCCGTGCTCAGGCGAAACTCGGCCTGCAGGAAGCCCACACCCTCACGCGTGGTGGCGAAGATTTTCTTTACGCCATTGACGGTGTTGAGCACGTTCTCGATCGGTTTGATCAGGTCGTTCTCGACCTGCTCCGGTGAGGCGCCCGGATAATTGATGGAAACGAAAACCACCGGATTGGTGACGTCCGGCATCTGCTCAACGGGCAGGCGGTTATACGAAAATATGCCCAGGACGAGCAACGCCACCATGACCATGGCGGCGAAGACGGGCTGGTTGATGCTGGTTTTGGTAATCCACATGATGGCCTCCTAGCCGGCTTTGGCTGCGGGTGCGGCGGGTGTGGCGGGGGCGGGTGTCGCCGGTACAGCGCCCGGCGCCTTGACGATCGCTGCGGCGCCGGGTTTCAGTCCCACCATGCGCGCGCTCACAACCTGTGCGCCTTTTTCAAGACCGGTTTTCACTTCAACCAGCCCGGCCTGTTCTTCGCGCATGCCCAGCGTGATCGTGCGTCGCGCAACTTTGCCATTTTCAAGTGTGAATACGTACGATTGTCCCGCGTCCTCGCGCACGGCGGCGAACGGAACCACATTGGACGGCTCGGATTTGTTCAGTACCAATGTGCCTTTCGCAAACATGCCGCCCTTCAGTGCGCCGTCGCGATTGGCCACTGAAAGATACAGCGTGATCGAGCGCGAACCTTGCTCGGTGATGGGATTGATACGTTCGACGCGTCCTTCAAATACGCGATCGCCGAAGCCATCGACTTTGAATGTGGCGACCTGGCCTACCTTGACGCTGGGAATTTCTGATGCCGCAGCCGGCGCTTCAATTTCCATCGTTGCCAGGTCCACCAGCGTGAACATGGGGCTGTCCGGTCCGACTTTCTCACCGGCATTCACCATTTTCTTGGCAAGGATTCCGTTGATGGGTGCGCGGATGACGGCATCCTGCATGGCGTTGCGCGCGAGCCTGACCTGCGCTTCGGCCGAACGCACCGAGGCGGCGCTGGCTTCCAGCGTGCTATGCGTGGTGTCGTAGGCATTTTGCGAAATGAAATTCTGCTTAAGCAGCTTGAGACTGGTCTCGCGATTCTTGTCGGCGATGGACCAGCGTGCCTTGCTCTCTTCAAGCGCGGCGGTTTGCGCATCCATGCGCGCCTGCAAATCGGCGGTGTCGATCTGCGCCAGGACCTGGCCCTGCGTCACGCGCTCACCCTCACGCACCATCACCTGGCGAACGTCGCCGGATACTTTCGATTTGACGGTGGACTGGACGACTGGTGAAAGTGATCCGGAGAACGGAAGTGTTCGCGCCAGTTCCTTCTTTTGCACCGTCGTCAGATCGGCAGTGGAGAATTCGAGCGGCACCTCAACATCAGGTTTCTTCTCTTCCTTCTTGGCCGAACTGGCGCGCCAGGCGACCAGCGAACCTATGATGAGCGCAGCAGAAAGGCCGGCGACGGTAATCTTTACCCAGCCGGCGCGGTTGTTAAGACGGGGTGAGCGATTGAATAGCATGGCAGTCTTCTTTTTGAGGTTCCCTGAAGTGGCGTAATTTGCGCTTTCCGGGTACGAGTCGCTATTTTGATGCGACGAAACGCATAAACGGATTTATCGGGCGAAGTGGACGGCGATGAAATGCGGAATCCCGGGCACAGGCGTGAATCTCGCCTGCAACTACATTTTACGACTCGTCCATGCCCGCTGTGTGACGGCCTGTGGCCGCTCGTCCGCGCGGGATGGCTTCAACCTTCCAGGTACTTGCCGCCGAAGCCAGCATGGCGGTCGGCGTGATGAAGCCGTCGTCGGGTACGGCCTGGCCCAGGCAACGAAGCGCGTCCCGCAACAGCGCACAGGCGTCGTTGGCCGAAATCGCCGGCGCGAGTGTTTGCTTGGAAAGTTTTTGGCCCGCAGAATTGGTAATGACCGGGATGTGTAAATACCGCGGCTCCGGAAGCGCCAGCGCCTGCTGCAAGTAAATCTGCCGGGCGGTGGAATCGAGCAGGTCGGCGCCCCGAACCACGTGGGTGATATTTTGATCGCCGTCGTCAATCACGACCGCCAGCTGATATGCAAACAGGCCATCGCGGCGTTTCAGCACAAAGTCACCGATGTCGCGTTCAAGCTGCTGGCATTGCCGCCCCTGCACGCGGTCATCAAAACAGATTTCCGCCGGCGCCACACGCAGGCGGATGGCGTTGCCGGCTGTGTCGAGCTTTTTGTCCCGGCATACGCCGCGATAGACGGGCCCATCGATTCCCAGCAACGAAGAATCGGCAATTTCCCGGCGCGAGCAACTGCATGCATACGTGAGCTGTAGTGTGGCCAGACGGTCAAGCGCTTGCTGGTAGCGCGATGTGCGCTGTGTCTGCACGAGGATGTCTCCGTTCCACACAAGTCCAAACGCCTGCAAGGTTGCCAGTATTTCTTGGGCCAGTTCCGGTTTGCAGCGGGTGCTATCGACGTCCTCAATCCGCACCAGCCATTGGCCGCCGACAGCGCGTGCATCGAGGAAACTGGCGACGGCCGCGACCAGCGAGCCGAAATGAAGCGGCCCGGTCGGCGAGGGTGCGAAGCGGCCAATATATTGTGTGCTAGCCTCGGTCATGGAAACTCAAGGTTGGACCAGGACATGATTTACCGAATTGCAGAGGCTCAGGACTGGCAGCTGGCGCAGCAAGCCGGGAAGTTCATCAGCGCCGACCTGGCCGCCGAAGGATTTATCCATGCTTCCGAGAAACACCAGATCCTCAGGACGGCAAACAAATATTACCGTGGCAAGAGCGGGCTTCATCTGCTCGAAATCGACGACCGCCTGCTTGGCGCAGCCGTGGTTCGCGAAGACTTAACCGGCAGTGGCATGACGTTTCCCCATATCTACGCACCCATTCCGCTGTGGTCGGTCTTGCGCTTCTTCGATCTCGTGGAAGGCGCCGGCGGTTTTGTCCTGCCTGCTCCCCTTGCCGACTGAATGCCCATCAGCGCATCGACCGTGCCGGGGCGCTGCAACGTGTCCAGGAACCAGCGCAGCGCCTTTCCCGTCCTGCTGGGTAGCCAGGCAATAAACGCCTCCCCGGTGGCCTTGGGAATTTCAACCGCCAGGATATTGAGTTTTCCGCCACGCTTCGCCTCTTCAGCCAGAGGCCGAGGCAAAAAACCCACGCCCAACCCTGCGATATGCGCCGCCACCTTGGTTGACATCGTTGGCAAGGTGAGCACGTCCTGGCCTGACAGTAGCCCCACCGTACGTGGCGGCAGATTCCTTGACGAGTCGGCGACACTGATCGCGCGATATCGCGCAATGGTGGATTCCGCAAGGGGCTGTGGCTCCAGATTGATCGGGTGGGCGGGGGACGCAACAAAAGCAAATTCAATACGCCCCAGCGGCAGTGTTGCAAAGCCGCCGCCCGAAGGCGCATCCCCGCCGGCGCCAATCACCAGGTCGGCACGCCCGGCCACCAGCGCATCCCAGTTTCCACCCAGCACTTCGGTCATTACCCGGATGCGCGTGCCGGAAGCCAGTTTGTAAAACTCTTCCACGAGGGGGAAAATTCTTTCCACGCCGATGATCGTATCCACCGCAATGCGCAATTCGGTTTCCCAACCTTTCGCGACCTGCTGGATACGGCATTCCAGGTCGGATGCGGCGCGCAGAAGCTGGCGCCCTTCATTCAGCAGTTCATGACCCGCAGGCGTCAGGCGCGCGCGATGCCCGCCGCGGTCAAAAAGAAGCACGTCCAGGTCCTGTTCAAGTTGCTGCACGGTATAGGTAATGGCCGACGGCACGCGATGCATTTCCGTGGCCGCGCCGGCGAAAGAACCCTTGCGGCTGATGGCGTCCAATACCTGTAGTGCATCGAGTGAAATGCGCATATTCAAATAAATTGATGAAGTTGGTCAGAATTATCCGCTTGTAAGGTGGCCCTGTCGAGCCCACCATAGGGACATCGAATTCAAGTTCCTCACAGGAGATATTCAAAATGACTGAATCAAACACCCAGGTACGTCGTGGAAGTCAACGCGGCTATGCCGATCACGGCTGGCTGAAGAGTTATCACAGTTTCTCCTTTGCCGACTATTACGATCCGGCGCACATGGGCTACGGTCCCTTGCGCGTCATCAATGAGGATCGCGTGGCGGCGGGGATGGGGTTTGGGACCCACGGCCATCGCGACATGGAAATCATCAGCTACGTGCTGGACGGTGCGCTGGCACACAAGGACAACATGGGCAACGGCTCGGCCATCCGCCCGGGCGATGTGCAGCGCATGAGCGCCGGTAGCGGCGTGACCCACAGCGAATTCAACGAGCGCCGCGACGGCACCACGCATTTCCTGCAAATCTGGATCCAGCCCAATGTCACCGGCATCAAGCCGTCGTATGAAGAGAAACATTTCGACGCGGCCTCCAAGCGCGGCCAACTGCGGTTGATCGCGTCGCCCGACGGTCGTGAAGGTTCGGTCGTTGTGCACCAGGACGCTTATCTGTTTGCCACACTGCTCGACGGCGAAGAAAAGGTGAGTCATGAGCTCGCAAACGGCCGGCTGGGATACGTGCATGTCGCACGGGGCCAGGTTGTCGTGAATGGCACGGTACTTGAAAGCGGCGACGCCTTGAAAATTGCCGGCCCTGCGAAAATTGTGCTGGAGAAGGCGCAGGATTCTGAAGTGCTGGTTTTCGATCTAAACAAATAGGAGTGACGACATGAATACGAATACGCAGGACACCGCCGTTCTCGTCGGCCGCATTTTGCTGGCGTTGATTTTTATTATTTCCGGCTGGGGAAAATTGACCGGCTTTGACGGCACCGTGGGCTACATCGCGTCGAAAGGCATGCCGATGCCGCAGGTGATGGCGGCAGGCGCGATCGCGGTTGAATTCCTGGGCGGCCTTGCGCTGCTGGTTGGCTTCAAGGCGCGCTGGGCGGCGCTGGCGATTTTCCTGTTCTTGATTCCGACCACACTGATTTTTCACAATCCGGCAGGACTGAGTGGACAGGAAGCGCAAACGCAGATCACCAACATGCTCAAGAATATCGCGATCATGGGTGGCATGCTGATGGTGTTCGCGCATGGCGCCGGGAAATACAGCATCGACCGCAGGTAACCGCACTCATTGGCAGTGACAAATAGCAATGCAGCAAAGGAACAACACGTGAGAAAAGTAGAACGCATCATCGACTCGCAAATCGCGCCCGTCGGTACATTCACGGTGCGACGCGCTTTGCCCGACCACGCGCGGAAATCGGTGGGACCGTGGGTATTCCTCGATCATTTCGGCCCGTTTCGCGTGACACCGGGGCAGGACGGCGTCGGGGCACATCCGCACGCCGGCATCGAGACCGTGACGTATCTGCTGTCCGGGCGAAATCAACACCGCGATTCGGCAGGACATGTCGGTATCGTCGGTCCCGGCGGCGCACAGTGGATGACCTCGGGCCGCGGCATTATCCACGCCGAAGCGCCACTGGCCGAGAACGAAGCGGAAATGACCATGCATGGCATCCAGCTATGGACCACGTTGCCACGGGTGCTGAAGATGATGCAACCGAAGTACCAGCGCATCGCGGCAGAGGCCATTTCGGAAGTGGATTTGAGGGTGGCAAAGTGCGTGTGGTGGCCGGTGAGTACGGCACGCATCGCGGGCCGGCCGAGGTGCTGATGCCGCTATTGCTTTGGCACGTGTCCATTCCCGCCAAAGGGAAATTCGAAGCGGCCGTGCCGTCGGGCTACGAGTTGGCGGCCTATGTGATTTCCGGTGAGGCCACCTTCGCCGAAAGCGATCGCGCCGGCGCCGGTCAATTGGCGCTGTTCGAAAATGCCGATGGCGATATTGCATTTTCAAACTCGGGTGAAACGCCACTCGATGTCATGGTACTGGGTGGCGCGCCCGCTGAAGGCCCGCTGGTGTTTCATGGGCCGTTCGTGATGAATTCCGTGGACCAGGTGCGCAATGCCGAGCGCGCCTATCACCTGGGACAAATGGGCGAGCTGGCCAGCGCCTGAGTGCCCGATCAGGTGCAGGGGGCACCGCCATTTGTACAATGACGTCTTTACAGTAAAAATTACCGGGACATAACAATAATGACAACAGCAAGAATTCTGGCCTTCGCCGGCAGCGCCCGCAAGGACTCCTGGAACCGCAAGGTGCTTGAGGTCGCAGCGCAAGGTGCGCGCGACGCGGGTGCCGAAGTGAAGGTGGTTAACCTGGGTGATTTCCCGATGCCGATCTACAACGCCGACTGGCACGCAGAGAACGGCGTGCCGCCGGCAATGCGCGAGCTGCGCACACACATGATGGCCGCGAACGGGTTGCTGATCGCCAGTCCTGAATACAACACGTCCATCACGCCGCTGCTGAAAAACACCATCGACTGGTTGTCGCAGGATGTGGATGGTGAAAACGGCTACGCGCCTTTCACCGGCAAGATCGGTGGCTTGATGGGCGCGTCAAATGGCGCATTCGGCACCATTCGCGCGCTGCCGCAGGTGTCGTTCATGCTGTCCAATCTGGGCGTCTTCATGTTGCCGGTGGTGGCAGTGCCCGGCGTGGCGAAAACGTTCGATGAAAACGGCATCATGACCAACGAGCATTCAAAGCGCATGTTGACGGGGCTTGGCGCGCGGCTGGCCGACACCGTGACGAAACTGGCGCCCGCCTGACGCTTGTGAAAGTAGTGTGAATTGTGTACAGAAATTTCGATAGGACCGGCCTATCGAGTCCATCGTATTTTTTCATTGGTGCGCTGCGCGTTGCGCGCGCAGACTGCAAGACTGCAAATGCAAATTGAAGGGAAAAATCATGGCGAAAAAAACCACGGGAAGCATGCCGGTGAACCTGGGCATCAGTGAAAAAGAGCGCGCGAAAATTGCCGACGGCCTGTCGCACCTGCTGGCGGACACCTATACGCTTTACCTGAAGACCCATAATTTCCACTGGAACGTGAAAGGGCCGATGTTCCAGACCCTGCACCTCATGTTCGAGACGCAGTACACCGAGCTCGCGCTGGCGGTCGACCTGATTGCCGAACGCATTCGCGCGCTGGGTTTTCCCGCGCCTGGCACGTACAAGGCCTACTCGAACTTGTCCTCCATCAAGGAAACCGACGGCGTGCCGGAAGCCACGCAAATGATCCGCCTGCTGGTCGAGGGCCAGGAAGCCGTGGTGCGTACGGCAAGAAGTATTTTTCCCGTGGTGGACAAGGCCCACGACGAACCGACAGCGGATTTGCTGACGCAGCGCATGCAGACGCACGAAAAAACCGCATGGATGTTGCGCGCTTTGCTTGAAAAATAGCATTGGAATCCTGCGAATCGTCCCCACGATATGTCGTATCGCCTGATATCTGAAAAAACGGAAAGGAAGCACCATGGCCACAATTGAATTGACCAAAGAAAATTTTAACGACACGATCGAAAACAATGATGTAGTCATCGTTGATTTCTGGGCCTCGTGGTGTGGCCCGTGCAAAATGTTCGCGCCCACGTTTGAGGCGGTGTCGGAACAGTTTCCCGATGTCGTCTTCGCGAAACTGGATACCGAGGCGCAGCCGGAATTGGCGGCATCGTTCAACATTCGCTCGATCCCGACGCTGATGGTGTTCCGCGAAAAGATCATCATTTTTTCGCAAGCGGGGATGTTGCCCAAGGCGGCATTCGAGCAGGTGGTGCAGAAGTCGCTGGAAGTGGATATGGCGATCGTGCATGCCGAGGTGGCCAACCAGGATAAACAGCCGGCCTGAATTTTTTCGAGCAAATGAAAACGCCTGCAGCTGCGGGCGTTTTTTATTTGTGGTGTCGCCGGAAATGCTGTCCGGAAAATA
>JBDTWS010000048.1:0-23179 GCA_040006575.1 Betaproteobacteria bacterium | reverse complement strand
GGCGGCTTCATGCCGAGGCCGACACCCGGCGGCGTACCGGTGGTGATGATGTCGCCGGGCAGCAGCGTCATGAAGCGGCTGATGTAGCTCACCAGGTGAGCGCACCCGAAAATCATCGTGCGGGTGCTGCCACGCTGCCGTTTCTCGCCGTTGACATCGAGCCACATACCCAGCGTTTGCGGATCGGTGATCTCGTCGGTGGTGACGAGGTATGGCCCCACCGGCCCGAATGTATCGCACCCCTTGCCGCGATCCCACTGGCTGCCGCGCTCAAGCTGGAAGTTGCGCTCCGAAATGTCGTTGATCACACAGTAGCCCGCCACATATTTCAGCGCGCTGGATTCCGGCACGTATTGCGCCTTGGTGCCGATGACAATCCCCAGCTCCACTTCCCAGTCGAGCTTGGTCGAATCGCGCGGCTGGATCACGTCATCGTTGGGCCCACATAGCGATGTCGTGGCCTTGGTGAAAAGGATGGGCTCCGCCGGAATCGGCATGTTCGATTCGGCTGCGTGATCGGAGTAGTTGAGTCCGACTGCGATGAATTTGCTGATGCCCGCATAGGGCACACCGAGCCGTGGCTTGCCTTTCACGATGGGCAGCGATTCCGGTTTTATCTTGCGTAACTTGGCGAGCTCTTTCGGCGCCAGCGTGCGGTCGTCGATCTGGAAAATCACGCCGGAAAGATCGCGGATGTTGCCGGCGGAATCGAGCATGCCCGGCTTTTCACGACCGGCTGGGCCGTAGCGGAGGAGTTTCATTTGTATTCCTTTTTTAACATTGCCGGGAAATCCGCCAGCGTGTTGCTACTCTTCAAATTTTTGGCGCGCTTGACTACAACGCAGCCGCCAACGCATCTACAAACTCATCCCGCCATCGACAAACACCGATTGCCCCGACATGAATGAAGATTCATCCGATACCAGGAACACAAAACTCTCCGCAATTTCTTCAGCGGTAGCGAGGCGTCCCATCGGTTGCCGGTTGATAAAGTCCTTGCGCGCCTGCACCGGGTCGGCGAAGGCGTTGATGCGATCGCCCAGCGACGGCGTATCGACCGTGCCGGGGCAGACACAATTGACGCGGATATTCTGCTTTACATGATCGATGGCCAAGGCACGTGTGAATCCCTCTACCGCCGCCTTGCTCGCGGCATAGGCAAGACGATTGGGTGCCGCCTTGCGCGCACCCAGCACCGAGGCCATGTTGAGAATCACACCACCGCCGTTGGCAATCATTTTCGGCAGCATGGCCTTGGTCATGATGAACATGCTGCGCACGTTCAGGTTGAAACTGAAGTCCCAGTCCCTGACGTTGCAGTCGAGGATCGAACCCTGGTGCACATAGCCTGCGCAATTGAACAGGATATCAACCGCACCCGTTTCCTCGACGAACTGGTTTACCGCGGCGTCATTGAGCACATCGAGCGGACGGCACGTGATGCCGGTGGCGGTAGACAGCGTCTGCAGGGACGCATCATTTACATCGGTGGCAATGACCTTCGCCCCTTCGCGCGCAAAGGCCAGCGCCGCCGCGCGGCCCATGCCCTGTCCCGCTGCCGTGAGCAGCGCCGTTTTCCCTTCGAGGCGTTTGGTCATCATTCCTCCGGTTGCTGGTTTCACAGTTGCCCTCCGCTTGCTTGACACCCAGGGAGGGCTGTGTAAAGCTGCCATGAAAATTGGCCTGACCACTTTACCAAATTGCGCAAAGTGTAACCGGCAGCCATCACCTTGTCCATAAGTCCGATAAGCCCGCGCAGCGTCGTGCGTCGCCGCGCCAGGATCTCTCCACTAACTTCCACTCATGCCCATCCAAGCCGTAGACAACCGCCGCCTGTATCGCCAGATCGCCGACCAGATATCGGCGCTGATCGAGAGCGGCGAGTACAAACCCGGCGGTCGACTGCCGCCCGAGCGCGACCTGGCCACGCAACTCGGTGTGAGCCGTCCTTCGGTGCGCGAAGCGCTGATCGCGCTGGAAGTTGAGGGCTACGTTGAAGTGCGGGTGGGCTCCGGTGTTTACGTCACCAATTCAGGTTCCGGTGTCGGTCGCAATGCCGCGTTGCCGGCTGATTCCGGCCCGTTCGAATTGATTCGCGCGCGATGGTTGATCGAAGGCGAATGTGCCGCGCTGGCGGCGCGCGAAGGCAGCCGGGTACAGATTCGCGCCATCGAGGAAGCGCTGGAAGACATGGTTCACGAGCACACCTCGAAGAAGAACGAGATGCCCCTGACAGCCGACCGCATGTTTCACCTCAGGATTGCCGAAGCCAGCGGCAACAGCGCGTTCGTGCTGGTGGTCAAGACGTTGTGGGACCAGCGCACCGGTCCGCTGTTCATGCAGCTTGAAAATCATTTCACGACCGATGCAACCTGGGTCACGGCTATCAAGGAACATCGCGATGTGGTCAACGCCATCGTGAAGCACGACCCGCGTGCCGCGCGGGCAGCAATGCGCAGGCACATGGACAATGCGGCGAAACGGTTCAGCAAGAGCTGGAGCAAAAGCAAGTAGCGCGATTCGCACCCTCGAAGGCTTGCAACCGGTACCAGAAGATCCAGCAATGGCGGCATAGATCGCTATCACCAACAGCGGCAACGGAGGTGGGATGAGTATGCAGACGAATGTGCCGGACGCGCGTGCAGCGGAATTCAACGAACACGTGCTGAACGCCGAAGGCGAATTCGCCGTCGAGGATGAGCCGGTTGACCTCTCCGTCTATCGCTTCGAGGACTGGCTGGCCTTCGCATTTTTCTGGGTGCTGGCGATCACCATCTTCTACCAGTTCTTCACACGCTATGCCTTGAACGACTCAGCATCGTGGACTGAGGAAATTGCGCGCTACCTGCTGATCTGCACGGTGTTTATCGGCGCCGCCATCGGCGTGCGCAAGAACAACCATATCCAGGTCGATTTTTTCTATCGCGTGTTTCCGAAAAAAATGATGCGCGCCATGTCGGTCTTCGTCGATGTCGCACGTGTGTTGTTCTTCGGCTATGCGGTGTGGCTCACCTGGCAACTGATGGGCAAGATCGGCAAACAGGCCATGTCGGTAATCGACTGGCCTATCGGGCTGGTGTATGGCGTGGTGACGTTCGGCTTCATGTTAATGACGTGGCGCGCCGTGGGCGTGATGCGCGCCAACTGGAAACGCGGGGAATCGCTGCTGGAAAATCCTGAATTGGATGGAGCCGCCTGATGGGTGCCGGCGCATTCAAGCTGCTGTTCCTCGGGCTGATGGGGTCGGGTATACCTGTGGCCGTCGCCATGGCGGGCGCCTCGCTCATCTATGTTCTGGTCAGCGGCAATACACCCGATTACGTGGTGATCCACCGCATGGTCAACGGCATCGATTCCTTTCCGCTGCTGGCCGTGCCGTTTTTCATCATGGCCGGAAACCTGATGAACTCGGCGGGGATTACCAATCGCATTTATAACTTTGCGCTGGCGCTGGTGGGCTGGCTGCGCGGCGGGCTGGGCCATGTGAACGTCATCGGCTCGGTGATCTTTGCCGGCATGTCGGGCACAGCCATTGCGGATGCCGCCGGGCTCGGTACCATCGAAATCAAGGCGATGCGCGATCACGGCTATAGCGCGGAATTTGCCGTGGGTGTGACCGCTGCCTCGGCTACGTTAGGCCCGATCATTCCGCCGTCATTGCCATTCGTGATTTACGGCATGTTCGCCAATGTTTCCGTGGGCGCGCTGTTCCTTGCCGGCATCCTGCCCGGCGCGGTGATGACCGTTCTCATGATGCTGACCGTCGCCTATTACGCGCGCAAGAACAACTGGGGTCGCGATGCGGCATTCACCTGGGCGCGCACCGGAAAGGCGTTGACCGAGTTGGCTGTCGTGATCGGATTCCCCTGCATTCTGTGGGCCGCCAATGCATTCGACCTGAATATGCACTGGGTTGTGCCGATCGCGCTCATCGCGCTGTTCGCCTCAGATCGCGTTTTCCGCTTCGGCGCCGTCCTGCCCATCATGACGCCGGTGCTGTTGATCGGCGGGATGACCACGGGGATTTTCACGGCTACCGAAGGCGCCATTGCCGCCTGCGTGTGGGCGTTGATCCTGGGCCTGGTGTGGTACCGCACGCTCAACTGGAAAATGCTGGTCCGCGTTTCGATGGACACCGTCGAAACCACCTCGACGGTATTGTTCATTGTCGCGGCCGCATCGATTTTCGGCTGGATGCTGACGGCCACGCGCACCACTGAAATGATCGCGCAATGGGTGCTCGCATTTACCGACCAGCCGTGGGTGTTCCTGCTGCTGGCCAATGCGCTGATGCTGTTTGTAGGCTGCTTCCTCGAACCCACCGCAGCCATCACGATCCTGGTGCCCATCCTGCTGCCGATTGTGCGCCAGCTGGGCATCGACCCCGTACATTTTGGCCTGGTGATGGTGCTGAACCTGATGATCGGCCTGCTGCATCCGCCGATGGGACTGGTGTTATTCGTGCTGGCGAGGGTTGCAAAACTTTCGGTCGAACGCACCACCATGGCGATCCTGCCCTGGCTGGTGCCACTGCTGCTGAGCCTGGCGCTGGTCACGTATGTGCCGCAGATCAGCCTGTGGCTGCCGAAGCAGTTCATGTAGCTATTTTGCCAACGTAGTTGGCGCAGTTATCGTAGAAAAAGTAGCAGAAAGGATTTGTCATGCTTCAAGAAGCGCCCTTGTTCCTGCGACTGAATCCGGCTGACGATGTGGTCATCGCCTGCGCGGAACTGGCTTCGGGCACCAACCTGCTGTCCGAGCACGTCATCTGTTCGGAGCGCATTCCTGCGGGCCACAAGGTGGCAACGCGCGCTATCGAAATCGGCCAGCCGGTACGTCGCTACAACCAGATCATCGGCTTTGCGACAAAGCCCATTGCCGCAGGCCAGCATGTGCATGTGCATAACCTGGAGGTGCAGGCGTTTTCGCGCGACTACAAATTTTGCGAAGACGTGAAGCCGGTGGTAATGGCGGCCGAGCCGGCGACATTCCAGGGCTATGTGCGCCGCGAGGGTATCAACGCGGGCAAGGTTGCCACACGCAATTACCTTGGCATTATCGCGACTGTGAATTGTTCGGCCACGGTCTGCAAAGCCATCGCCGATCATTTCCGCGAAGAGAACTTGCGTGACTTCCCCAATGTCGATGGCGTGGTGGCGCTCACGCACACCTCCGGTTGTGGCATGGATTCGACAGGTGAGGGTATCGATGTCCTGCGACGCACCATTGCGGGCTACGTGCGGCATGCCAATTTTGCGGGTGTGCTGCTGATCGGACTCGGTTGCGAATCGAACCAGATGGGTGCGCTGAAATTTGCACAAGGCCTTGTCGAAAGCCCAATGCTGCAAACAATGACGATCCAGGAAACCGGCGGCACCCGAAAGGCGATCGAGGAGGGCATTGCACGCATAAAATCCATGCTGCCCATCGCCAATCGCGCCACACGCGAAACCGTGCCGGCGAGCCACATCACCATCGGCTTGCAATGCGGCGGGTCTGATGGCTATTCGGGCATTACCGCCAATCCCGCGTTGGGTGCGGCAGTCGATATCCTGGTGCGCAACGGTGGCACGGCCATTCTTTCCGAGACGCCGGAAATTTACGGTGCGGAACACCTGCTGACGCGCCGCGCCGTCACGCGCGAAGTCGGCGAGAAAATCGTCACGCGCATCGCCTGGTGGGAGGACTACACCGCGCGAAATCATGGTGAGATGAACAACAACCCTTCACCCGGTAACAAGGCCGGTGGGCTGACCACCATCCTTGAAAAATCGCTGGGCGCTGTTGCCAAGGGCGGCACCACCAATCTTGTCGATGTTTATGAATACGCCGAGCCCGTGACGGCACACGGATTTGTTTACATGGATACGCCGGGTTATGACCCCGTATCGGCAACGGGCCAGGTCGCCGGTGGCGCCAACGTTATCTGCTTCACCACCGGCCGCGGTTCGGCCTATGGCTGCAAACCCACACCATCGCTGAAACTCGCCACTAACACGCCGCTGTTCCTGAGGCAGAACGATGACATGGATATCAACTGCGGCGAGATTCTCGATGGCAGTGCCAGCGTGCAGGAGGTCGGAGAGCGCATTTTCAAACTGGTACTTGAAACCGCATCGGGGAAAAAATCGAAGAGCGAAGAGCTGGGGTACGGACAGGATGAATTTGCGCCCTGGATGCTGGGCGCGACCATGTAGCCGATTAACTGTAATCACATCATCACAAAACCAACGCAGGAGGAAATCATGAAAACAAGCAGGCTTTTTGTACCGCTGTTGATCGCTTTCGCTGTCGCCATGTTGCCCGCAGGTGTCGCTCAGGCACAGACCAAGCTCAAATGGGCGCACGTGTATGAAACTTCCGAGCCGTATCACAAGTACGCACAGTGGGCGGCTGACGAAATCAAGAAGCGCACCAACGGCAAATACCTGATTGATGTCTTCCCTGCGTCCACGCTCGGCAAGGAAAGCGACATCAACCAGGGACTCACGCTGGGAACGGTTGACATCATCTACACCGGCCAGCTTTTCGCCGGCCGCACCTCAGGCCCCATTTCCATCGGCGGCGCGCCCTACATGTTCCGTGATTTTGCCCACTGGAATGCCTATCGCAACAGCGCGCTCTTCAAGGAATTGGCCGATGGCTACATGAAAAAAAGCGGCGGCAACAAGGTGGTTGCGCTGACCTATTACGGTGAACGCCACCTTACTTCAAATAAACCCGTCAATAAACCGGAAGACATGAAGTCGATGAAAATCCGCGTGCCGGACGCGCCGCTGTACACCATGTTCCCGCGCGCGGTCGGCGCGAACCCCACGCCGATTGCCTTCGCCGAGGTCTATCTGGCGTTGCAGAACGGCACCGTCGATGCGCAGGAGAATCCGCTGCCGACGATCGACGCGAAAAAATTCTACGAAGTGCAGAAATACATTTCGCTCACCGGCCATATCACCGACGCGCTGCTGATCATCGTCGGCGCGCCGACATGGAGCAAGCTGACCGATGGCGACAAGAAGATATTTGAAGAAGTGCTGAAGGAAGCCAGCGATCGCTGCAGCAAGGAGATCGTCGATATCGAAGCCAAACTCGCTGCGGAATTTGAAAAACGCGGCAAGACGGTACTGCGCGTAGATCGCAAACCGTTCCGCGAGGCGGTGATGAAAATGCACAACGGGCCGGATGCGACCTGGTCGAAAGATGTCTACGACAAATTGCAGGCGCTGAAGTAACACGCACATCACACACATCGCCACTGCCGTTCACATAGCAGGCTGCGATGCGGAACGCCATTTGGCGCGGCTTCACAGCCATTTATGGTTGAAGAGTCGCGCCAATGCTGGAGTTTCAGCCTCGAATTTTAACGTTTCAACATGCGGTTTCCGATAGCCACCGCTCACGCAAGCGGATAGTCGTAACGGATAAACCCGTGGAATTTGGCTACCTTGTCGTATAGCTGGCGCGCCGTGAGATTGCTCTCCTTCGTCATCCAGTAGAGCCTAGATGCATCCGCGTTTTTCGAGGCAATGGCCACGGCTTCGATGAGTGCGCGCGCCACGCCATGACCGCGCGCGTCGGGCTCGACAAACAGGTCCTGCAGATAACAGACCTTCTGTGCCCACACGCTGGTGTGATAAAGATAATGCGTGATGCCCACCAGGCGACCATCGAGTTTCGCGCCCAGCCCGAAGACACCATCACCAGCCATCAATCGCTTCCACGCGCTTGCGTATTCGCTGTCGGGCAGCGAAGTTTCGTAGAAGGTCTTGTAGCCAAGGGCGAGGGCATTCCAGCGGTCAAGGTCCGCAGGTTGCAAAGGCGCGATGGCAACTTTCATCGTGGATGAAGGGTTCATGCAGCGACGGCCGTCGCGATCAAATCAATCTCGACAGTGGCATTCTTGGGAAGCTGCATGACGCCGACGGACGTGCGCGTATGTACGCCGGCGGGACCGAGGACGGCGTGCAGCACATCGGAGGCCGCATCGGCGACTTCACTTTGCGCCGTGAAGTCTGCGGACGATTGTACGAACACCGCAATACGCAGGACGCGATCTACGGCATCGAGTGTGCCCAGCGATTGCCGCAACAACGCCAGCGCACGCATGGCGGAAACTTTCGCCCCCAGCTGCGCGCGCGTAAGAGCGGCGATATCGCCGGCGCCGACGGGTCCGGTAGCGATGATCTCGCTGCCCACACGCGGAATCTGGCCACTGACATAAACGTCCTTGCCATTGCGCACCACGGAGACATAGTTGCCGCCGATCTTGATTTCGCCATCGAAGCTGTAGCCGAGTCCGGTTTCGATGGCGGCGAATTTCTCCGCCCTTGTTTTTTCCGCCCTTGAATTTTCCGTCATTTGTCTTTCATCTGTTGTTGATGTCCACTATTTGCACATGCCGATCCACTTGCCCTTGAACTCGGTCGTCACATCCGCGCCCTTGGCGTCCTTGGCTTTCTGCGTGCGCACCACTGTGTAGCTGTCGGCCCCTATCGTCCCCTCAACCTGCACCAGCGAGCTGGGGCAGTTGGCCTTGTAGCTGATTTTTCCGGCGTTGATTGTCACGCCACTCACCTGGCAAAAACCTGCCATCGCGCGGACGTTGAACACGTTTTCCACATTGGACAGTTGCTCTTCCTTGAAGCAGCGCGTCTTCTTCTCCGCCGGCATCGCGCTGCCGCGCACGGCCATGCGCGAAACGATTTCATATTCGCCGGGCTTCAGGGAAAGTTGCTCGGCCTGGGCCAGGCGGGGAAACATCGCAAGACAGAGCGACAGGCAGGTGATGGGTGATGAGATGACTGAAACGGCGGACACAATTTTTGTTTTCACAATATTTCCTCCGGCGTGGAAGTCTTTGCGAGACAGGCTCAAATGCGGGTGGTGGTTATTTACAGTCTGGCGTCCAACTGCTTTTCTCCATTTCAGCGGCAAGCTTCTCGTTTTCTTTGTTGACTGCCTCCAGCGTTGCAGCCTTGCCGGCGGCCGACGTGTCCGCACCTGCCGGTGATTTGACCGCAAACTGGTAAACCAGCAGCCCGCCGCACTTGTCCATATGGAAACTCTTGTGCACATTCGATTCGTAGGTGGGATTGGTGCGATCTGGCTCCAGCACGAAGCGCGCGTAGCCACTCGTTCCGGCGGCATGGACGCGGAAGGGTGCCTTGGGCGATTTTTGTTCCAGCGAAGCCTTCATTACATTGGTCCATCGCTCCGCGCTGACATTCATCCCCTTCCCGTAATTCAGCGTGATCATGGTTGTCCAGTTTTCAACCGGCTCGCCATTGGTGGTGTATTCATAAATGGCACGGCCGTTGGGCGCAACCTGCTTGTAGGCCAGCTTGTATATTTTCCCCGCATGCGCGAGTTGCTCGGGGGGTGAGAACTGCTGGGCCAGCACGGCCGGCGCGATCAGCAACAGGCCGGTCAAGGCAAACGCCGAAAATCGCTGCATGTTTTTTCCTTTGCGTCTTGGGGAAAGCTTTATTTTTTCCGGCGCGTACGATCTATTTTCGGCCAGTACTGGAACGGCTCCTCATGGATTTCCATATCAATTTCCATCACGCGCGCCTGCAGGCGTTCCTGCACATCTGCGACGGCCTGGTTGTAGATGACCGGGCCCAGTTCTTCCAGGAAATACAGCAGCAGCGATTCGGCCCGCAAGGTGCCGATTTCCTCGTCCATGTTTTCGCGGAAATATCGCTGGAGCGAGTGAAGCGCGTCCTTGCGATGCGGATCGGCGATATCGATAGTCATGTTTGATTCACATTGGGAAAAGAGAAACGCGCATTTGTGTGGCCAAGCGCGAATTTGGGAATCTTACACGCGGCGAGCAATGCGATCGCGGTTTACGCGAACGCACGTGGAACGGCGATAATTCAGTGGTGTCGAACCATCGGCACATTGCCTCGAATAAAGCGCTGGACTCCAGCACTGGGGCGGCTCTCCAGCTATGAATGGCCGCTAAGCCGCGCCAACGCTTGAGTTTGTAATTGAAAAATATCAATTTTCGTGATGGACCTTTTTTCCGCCATTTCGCCACCACCCGCCGATTCTTCCCGCGAGGACAGCAACGTTCCGCTGGCGGAGCGGTTGCGTCCGCGCGCGCTCGCAGAAGTCATTGGCCAGGAACATTTGACCGGCGAAGGCATGCCGCTGCGCATTGCCTTCGATTCCGGCAAGCCGCATTCAATGATCTTGTGGGGCCCGCCCGGCGTGGGCAAGACCACGATCGCACGCCTGATGGCGCACGCGTTCGAATCCGATTTCATCGCGCTTTCCGCCGTGCTGTCCGGCGTGAAGGAAATTCGCGAGGCCATCGAGCGAGCACAGGTGAATCGCGACAACCTCAATCGCCGCACCATCCTGTTTGTCGATGAAGTACATCGCTTCAATAAAAGCCAGCAGGACGCATTTTTACCGCATGTTGAATCGGGGCTGGTGACGTTTATCGGTGCCACGACGGAGAATCCTTCGTTCGAATTGAACAACGCGTTGCTGTCGCGGGCTTCGGTGTATGTGTTGAAGCCGCTGGATGATGAGGCGTTGGGGAAGATGTTTGATCGGGCGGTTTTGGTGGCGATGCGGACGGAGGGTGATTCCGTGGGCGACCCTTCGGCGGGCTCAGGGCGAACGGACGCCGATGTGGAAGTTGCGATTGATGCGGATGCGCGGCAACGCATGATCGGCATGGCCGACGGCGATGGGCGGCGGCTGATCAATCTGGTGGAACAGCTTGCGACCGCAGTGAGTAGCAGCGGCAGGAAGACGGTCGATATCAAGTTTGTCGAGAGCGTTCTCGCCCGCGCGGCGCGCCGCTTCGACAAGGGCGGCGATAATTTTTATGACCAGATATCCGCCCTGCACAAGAGCGTACGCGGCTCCGATGCCGATGCGTCGCTGTACTGGTTCTGCCGCATGCTCGACGGCGGCGCGGATCCGCGCTACCTGGCGCGGCGCATCATCCGCATGGCGGTCGAGGATATCGGCCTGGCCGATCCGCGTGCGCTCGATATCACGCTGGCGGCGGCAAATGTCTATGAGCGCCTGGGTTCGCCCGAAGGTGAACTGGCCCTGGCGGAGGCGGTGGTGTATCTCGCCATCGCCGCCAAATCGAACGCGGTCTACAACGCGTACAACGAAGCGCGCGCCTTTATTGCGCAGGATGAATCGCGCCCGGTGCCGATGCACATACGCAATGCACCTACCAAGCTCATGAAAAACCTCGGCATGGGCAAGGATTATCGCTATGCCCACGACGAAGCCGAAGGCTATGCGGCGGGCGAGACTTATTTTCCCGATGGCATGCAACGCCCCGAATGGTACCGGCCCACCGAGCGCGGGCTGGAAGCGAAGATTCGCGAAAAACTTGCGCATTTACGCGATCTTGATGGAAAATCCGGGTCATGAACTGGTTTGTCACACCTCTGCGTACCAAACTGAGTACGAATTTTCGTACCAACCCCTCCAGCCGCTCCTCTCGATCCAGGTAGCGTACGTCTTCGGTCGCCTGTTGAAGGCGTGCGCGAAAGATCCGATTTGCCCCCATTGAGTTCGTCATCCCGCTTGCCTGCGTATGTAGTTGCGCATGCGGGCACGGTAGACGCTTTGAAGACATTGCACTAATCAAGGAATCATCATGCTAGACATTCAACAACTCAGGAAAGACCTGCCCGGCGTGACTGCCGGCCTGGCGCGACGCGGCGTCACCTTCGACGAAGCGATCTTCCGCACGCTCGAAGACCAGCGAAAAATACTGCAAACCAAAACCGAAGAACTCCAGGCCAGGCGCAATTCGCTGTCAAAGCAGATCGGCATGCTGAAAGGCAAGGGCGAAGACACCACGGCAGTGATGGCGGAGGTCGGTGGGCTGGGTGACGCACAGAAAATCAATGAAACCGAGCTCGGCGCACTGCAGGAAAAGCTGAATAAATTCCTGCGCACCATTCCCAACATTCCGCGTGCCGATGTGCCTGCCGGCAAAGACGCCGATGAGAACGTAGAAGTGCGCAAATGGGGAACGCCCAGGACATTCGATTTCACGGTGAAAGACCACGTGGACCTGGGCGCATCGCTCGGTGGAATCGATTTCGACACCGCCTCAAAATTGAGCGGCGCGCGATTCTCGGTGCTCAAGGGCGGCGTTGCGCGCCTGCATCGCGCCATCGCGCAGTTCATGCTCAATACGCATACGGAAGAGCATGGCTACGGCGAGGTATATGTGCCCTACATGGTCAGCGGCGAATGCGCCGATGGTGTGTCGAGCCTGGAGAAATTCAAGGATGATTTGTTCAAGCTCGAAGGCCGCGACCTGTACCTGATTCCGACCGCGGAATATCCCGTGACGAATTTCGTGCGTGACACCATTGTGGACGCGAAAGAGCTTCCGCTCAAATACGCCTGTCACAGCCCGTGCTTCCGCTCCGAGGCAGGCAGCTATGGCCGCGATACGCGCGGGATGATTCGCCAGCACCAGTTCGACAAGGTCGAGATGGTGCAAATCGTGACGCCGGAAAATTCAAACGACGCGCATGAGCAGCTGACGGCGCATGCGGAAAATATCCTGAAGAACCTGGAGCTGCCGTTCCGCACCATGCTGCTATGCACTGGCGATATGGGTTTTGCCTCGACAAAGACGTATGACCTGGAAGTCTGGCTGCCCGCGCAAAATGCCTATCGCGAGATTTCAAGCTGCTCGAACTTCGAGGCGTTCCAGGCGCGGCGCATGATGGCGCGCTTCAAGAATGCGCAGGGCAAGACCGAATACCTGCATACCGTCAACGGCTCGGGACTGGCCGTGGGGCGCACGCTGGTGGCGATCCTGGAGAACAACCAGAATGCGGACGGCAGTGTGACGATTCCGGCTGCGCTGTTGCCGTACATGGCGGGCATGACAAGACTGGAAGCGGTGAAGTAAGGCATGAGTGCTGCGAGTGTGACCACACTGGTCATCATCCGCCATGGCGAAACCGAGTGGAATCGCGAAGGGCGCATCCAGGGACATTTGGATAGCGCGCTGACAGTGGAAGGCGTAGCGCAGGCGGAAGCCTGCGCTGTGCGCTTGCAGGCGGAAATGTTTGATCATGTGGTCGCGAGCGACCTGCCGCGCGTGCAGCGCACGGCAGGCATCCTTTCAGAAAAAATGGCGCTGCCCATCCGTAATGAAGCCGCATTGCGAGAACGCTGTTTCGGCGTGGGCGAAGGAAAGACTTACGCCGAACTCGATGCGCTATATATCGAGCTTTTTGCGCGCGTCCGTTCGGAAAGTCCCGACCTGGAGTTGTCCCTCGAAGGCGGTGAGAGTCGGCGTCAATTTCACGACCGCATCATTGCCGTCCTGCAGGAAATCGCGGAGACGCACGCCGGAAAACGCGTGCTCATCGTCACGCATGGCGGCGTGCTGGGTGTGATCTATCGCTGGCTGAAGGACATGCCCATCGCCGGCAGCGACTGGATCGAGATTCCCAACGTTGCCTACAACCGCGTCGTTATCGAGGACGGCACATGGCGTCTCGATGTCTGGGCTGATTCATCTCATTTGCCGCTGGAGACGTTCGAGGAAGCCTGATCTTTCTTGCGTAACGGGGATGCGCTCGAATCCGTGAGCAGCAGGTCATGGTGGATGTCCAGTTCCAGCGGCCGTTCCAGGCGGTTGATGATGTCGGTATAATTGCGGATGTTCTCGACGAACTGCACCGCTTCATCACCGCGTGCAAAACCGAATTTGAGTCCGGCATGCACTTCCGGGTCCTTCAGTTTTGCGTAGGCCTTGCGCACATCCAGCCAAGAATCGGCATTGAGTTTCATGCGTTGCGTGAGGATGCGTGCGTCCTCAAGGTGGCCGTAGCCCTGGTTGTAGGCGGCCAGTGCCAGCCAGGTGCGATCCGGCTCGACAATTCGATCTGGAATGGTATCGCGCAACAGTTGCAGGTATTTTGCGCCGCCGATAATCGATTCGCGCGGGTCGAGTCGGTTCTTGACACCCATGCGGTCGGCCGTGTCCTCGGTGAGCATCATCAACCCGCGAACACCGGTGGGTGACGTGGCCGTCGCTTCCCAGTGCGATTCCTGGTAGCCGATGGCGGCCAGCACGCGCCAGTCGATTCCCGTCAATTGCTGCGCCTCATGAAAATGCGAGCGCAATTTCGGCAGCAGTGTCTGCACTTTTTCAAGCAGGCTTTCGGCGTCCACCGGCTGTATGCGATTGATGTGGCCGTAGTAGCGGTCCATTAATCGCGTGAGTGTGCCGTTCTGGCGGATCTTGTCGAAGAACAGCACGACGCTGCGCTGCAGGTCGTAATCGGCGATGGGCGCGAAGGCCCACGAGACCTTGTTTTCGCGGCCGACATTGAACGCGCTGGCCAGGTCAGGATGAAGGCGTTTTCCCACGGCAAAGCCGATGGCGTCGACCAGGGCGTAATCGCTGGCCTTGTCGTCGAGCCGCTGCAACAGGTCATCCTGGGTCATTTCATGCGGCTGCACGTCCAGGATCATTTCCGGATAGTCCCCGGTCAATTCGCGCAGAAGATCGTGTGCCGGTGTTTCGGCAATGACGGCGACACTTTTTTTCGCCGTATCACGCATCGACTTGGGCTTCGGCTCATCGGCGCGATAGACCAGCTGGTACTGGATCAGCCGATAGCTGGGACTGAAGGCAAATTCGTTGCGCAAATCCACCGTCGGTGTGATGCCGGCGGCCGCGATATGCCCCCGATTTTCCCGCAGCGCTTCGATGAGTTTCTTATAGCTAGGCATCACCACAAAGCGCGGCTCCACGCCCAGCTCCTTGGCGAACAGCGTGGCAAGGTCATGCTCAAATCCGGTCTGCGTATCGTCCTTGCCCTTGCCGGCCGTGGGCAGGTCCTGCGTGGTGGTGGGGCCGCGCAACGTGAGGATCACCAGCTCGCCGGTCTCGCGCGGCGCCTTCAGCGTCTCGCGCATCCAGCTGGGCGCATACGAGGATTTCCGCATACCGGGTCCAAGCGTAATGACCAGGAAGGCAATGGCGGCGACTAGGGCAACAGCGACAGTAATCGGGACGATATACCGGCTCTTCATTTATACAAGTGTCGCCGCTGTGTTGAATGGCTACAGTTTAAACGAGGAAATGCGTGGGTCCCGGCACCTCGATTCCGGTATGAAGTGCGGCGCTTTGCGCGCGATTCAAGATCACGCCTTTGTCTGGAATATGCCCACACGATGCGATAATGCGCACTGTCTTGTGCATTCCCACCATTGCAGGTCATGAGAGAAAAAATCATCGCACTGGTTCCCGCCGCGGGAACCGGCACCCGTGTCGGCGATACGGTGCCAAAACAGTATCTTGAGGTTAACGGGCGTCCGCTGGTGTATCACGCGCTGGCCGCATTGAGCCGCGTATCACGTATCACGCGGATTTCGGTGGTGTTGTCTCCTGAGGACCGTCACTGGCAACCCCTGATGGCCGATGCCGAGCCGGGGCGCACGCTGGGCTCTCGCGTCACCACCGTTTCGGTGGGAGGTGCGGCGCGCGGCGCCAGTGTGCTCAATGGCTTGAATGCGCTGGCCGATGAACTGGGGCCGGATGACTGGGTGATGGTGCACGATGCGGCGCGTCCCTGTCTTCGCACCGAACTGATTGAACAATTCATCGACGAGCTTGAGGAAGATCGCGTCGGCGGCCTGCTGGCGCTGCCGCTGGCCGACACCATTAAGCGCGACGATGGCAACCTGCGTGTGGAATCGACCATTCCCCGCGAAGGCATCTGGCGCGCGCAGACGCCGCAGATGTTCCGCTACGGTTTATTGCGCACTGCGATGCAGCGCATGCCGGCGGCGACCGACGAAGCGCAGGCCATTGAAGCGCTGGGCCACCAGCCGAAACTGGTGATGGGTGAAGGTGCGAATCTCAAGGTGACGTATGCGTCGGACCTCACGCTGGCGCGCATTTTGTTGAAAGAGGAAACCTGAATATGACGGCGAGTTTGCCAGTGCGTCTGCCTCCTGGTTTTCCACGAATTGGCCACGGCTTCGACGTGCATCAACTGGTCGCCGGGCGTAAATGCATCATCGGCGGCGTGGAGATTCCATATGAGCGCGGGCTGTTGGGACATTCGGATGCGGATGTATTGCTGCATGCGATTTGCGATGCGCTGCTAGGGGCTGCGGCGCTGGGGGATATCGGCAAACACTTTCCCGACACCGACGCACGCTTCAAGGGAATCGACAGCCGCGAACTGCTGCGGCATGTGGGCGCCTTGATCAATGAACGCGGTTATGTGGTGGGCAATATCGACGCCACCATCATCGCGCAGGCGCCGAAAATGGCGCTGCATATTCCGGCGATGGTGAAAAATATCGCGGAAGATCTCGCCATCGACGGCGCGCAGGTGAATGTGAAAGCAACCACGACGGAGCAGCTGGGATTTACTGGCAGGGGCGAGGGTATCGCCGCCGAAGCCGTCTGCGTGATTGCCAAAATCTAGCACTGGCGCGCCTCCCAGGCTGAAAAAGGCTGGAAACTGGCTACAGTGCTAGAGTTTGTTCGTAAAATCCCGTCAAAAAATGTGCGGCGTTCAGTCGCTGATCTTGCCGCCATGCGTCTCGCCACGCTCTGCGCCGACACCGGCAAGGTGGCTCATGATCCGTCGGGCGATCTGGTTCAGCGGCGCAATCGCTTCAGCGGCACCGATATCGATTGCTTCCTTCGGCATGCCGAACACGATCGAACTTGCTTCATCCTGCGCTACGGTAAACGCGCCTTTCTGGCGCATCGCCAACAAGCCGACCGCGCCATCTTTTCCCATGCCGGTGAGAATGGCGCCGACCGAATCAGCGCCTGCCGCTTCTGCCGCGGAATTGAACAGCACGTCCACCGACGGACGATGCAGGTTCACCGGCGCGTCCTGGCCCAGTTTGATGCCGTAACCACGCCCGCCATGACGCTCGACACGCAGGTGAAATCCACCCGGCGCCACATAGGCGTAACCCGGCAATGCCGGTTCCTCGTCCTCAGCTTCCTTCACCGTGATCTTGCACAGGCCGTCGAGCCGCTTGGCGAACAGCTTGGTAAATGTGCCGGGCATATGTTGCGCGATCAGGATCGGTGGGCAATCGTCCGGCATCGACGTGAGAATGTCTTTCAGGGCTTCCGCGCCCCCTGTCGACGCACCGATGACAATCACCTTGCTCTGCGCCACTGATGCATTGCCGAGCATCGGCAGCACTTCATCGGCGTCACCCGTGGCGCGATTGATATCGAGTGGCTCGATCTTGTCGCGCGCGGCATAGGCGCCGCGAATTTTCTCGACGATGAGTTGGGTGTAATCGTCGTCGGTGGTTTCACCCGCAACCGGTTTGCCGACAAAATCGACCGCGCCCATGGCCAGCGCACGGAAAGCGATGTCGGAACCTTCCTGCGTGTGTGACGACAGCATCACCACCGGCATCGGCCGGACGCGCATCAGGCGCTTCAGGAACGACAGGCCGTTCATGTTGGGCATCTCGATGTCCAATGTGAGCACATCGGGATTGAGGCTGCGGATCATTTCGCGCGCCACCAGCGGATCGGGCGCCGATCCGACCACCGTCATGTCGGGCTGCTCGTTGATGATTTCTTTCAGGATGTTCCGGATGAGGGCCGAATCATCGATGACGAGTACTTTAATTTTCATGGCATGCCTTGCTTGCTTTGTTGTTGCTTGAACTTTTCATCCCGTTTGCCGTGACCGAACGGCAACTGGGAAACAGGGTGCTTACTTGAACATTTCAACATCGCCGCCGACGACCACATTGCGCAGGCGCATGTTGTATTCGCTTTCGCGTTCGACAATGGTGTGGTTATGCAATTCGCGGATCTTCTTGACCAGCACCTTGCCCGTGCTGGGGAAATAATAAAGTTTGCGCGGGTGGACGCCGAGCATGTCTTCCGCCGCAACCCGGATACGTTCGTTGTCGAGATATTCCATGACGAAGTTGGCGTTGGATTCACCGATGTTGTTCATGGTGAAGCCGCGCAGCACATTGCCGCCACCGAATACTTTCGCTTCCATCGTTTCGCGCCGTGCGCCCATCTTGATCAGCTGGTTGATAAGGATTTCCATGGCGAACGTGCCGTAGCGGGCAGACATCGAAATCGGGCTGGCCGGGTCCTTTTCACTGCGCGGCAACATGAAATGGTTCATGCCACCCACACCGGCGCGCACGTCACGGATGCATGCAGCGACGCAGGAGCCGAGGACGGTGACCAGCACCATGTCTTTATCGGTCGCAAAATATTCGCCCGGCAAAATCTTGGCCGCCTCCATCCCGAACTTCTTGTCGAAGTAGCGGGTAGGGGAGTTCTCGACTCGGACCGGTGGATCGCTGCTCATATCGTTCACGTTGCCAATTCATAAACAGTTTTGCCGCGGATGCGGAACGTCTCGCGGCCGTTATAGAAAAAATTCTCGGAATGGCCGGCGAACAGCAGTCCGTCGCGACGCAGCAACGGGGCGAAGCGATCGAGGACCTTGGTCTGTGTTTCCTTGTTGAAATAGATCATCACGTTGCGGCAGAAAATCGCCGCCATCGGCGCAAATGATTCCATCTGCCAGCCTTCCTCGTGCAGGTTGACCTGGCGGAATTCCACCAGCTTTTGCACCTGCGGGCGAATGCGCGCAAAGCCCGCTTGATCGCCCGCACCCTTGAGGAAAAAACGCTTCAGTCGCTGCGGGCTCAGCGAGGCCACTTTTTCCACCGGATAGACGCCGCGCTTTGCGGTGGCCAATGCATCGGTATCAAGGTCGGACGCGATGATACGGATCGGCGGCTGGTCGGTGCCGAAGGCCTCGATGGCGGCCATCGCGATGGAATAGGGTTCTTCCCCGGTAGAGCACGCTGCACTCCATACCGTCAGCGTCTGCGGGTCTTCCTCATGTATTTTCATGAGGTGCTCCGACAGGATCGTGAAGTGATGCGCTTCGCGGAAAAAATAGGTGAGGTTGGTCGTCAGCGCATTGATGAAGCGGACATGTTCCTCACTGTCGGAAGCCTCGACAAAATCGAGATATTCGCGGAACGTGTTCAGTCCCAGCTGGCGCAGGCGCTTGGTGAGGCGGCTGTATGCCATCGGCTTCTTGTTGTCATTGAGCGAGATGCCGGCGTAATCGAAAATCATCCGCTTCAGGCGACGGAAATCGGCGTCCGAAAAATCGAACATGCGAAACGGCGCGCCCAGCGCTTCGTTGGCAGCGGCGGGTTGCTTGAGAACCGGCTCGATATGGGGCTGTGCGCCGTTCATTCGGTTTCCACCACGTCGCCCTTGGCGGAGAGATCACGCCAGGCGGTGAGGATTTCCTTGGCATCGGCCCAGAACTGCTGGCTGCGCTCCACACCCACCGACATCGCGAGGCGATTGGTTACGGATTTGGCAGTGAACGCCAGGTCACGCAGGTTCTTGGCTTCCAGCAGTTCAGCGCCCAGCAGGTCCACTTCGTCGCTGCGGGTACTCTCGAGGCGCAGCAGCAATTGCATTTTTGCGGCCACCAGCGGCGGCAGGTCCTGTGCCTTGGAACGATGGCCGGGTGAAACCGGTGTCGTCGCGCTTTCCACAGTCAGCTTGCGGCCATTACCGGAAGGATCCAGCACGCTGATGAGTTCTTTGTCGATGAGTTCGCGAATCTGTGATTCGAGAAGATCGCTCAGGCTGCCGGCACGTTCCAGCAGGCGGCCGAAAGTAAGGTGGCCATCAATGAGGAACAGCACTGAACGTAATTTAGGCGAAATGTCCGACGACCGGGCACGCATTTTCGTCACGCCGGCCTCGGTGCGCGAAAGGACGCTGTCGTAATGCAGCAACCTATCGGCCATTGGTCACTCCTGCGACGACGGCCAGGTCGCGCGCGACCGAATGCGCCACGCTGATGAGGTAGGTGGCATCGAGGATCAATGCGACCCGGCCGTCACCGAGAATGGTGGCGCCGGACACACCCTTCACGCGGCGATAGTTTGCCTCCAGGCTTTTCAGCACGACCTGGTGCTGTCCCAATAATTCATCGACTCGAATGGCGGCGCGGCGGTCATCCATCTCAAGTACGACCAGGATGTCTCGTTCATTGGCCTCGTGCGCAGGCAGGCCGAACAACTCGGCCAGCGAGGTGATGGGAATATATTCGCCGCGCACCATCACCACGTCGCAGCCGTTGACGGTCTTGATGTCGGACATTGATGGCTGCAATGATTGCGCGATGTTGGCCAGCGGCAGGATATAGGTCTCGCCCGATACCGCGATCGACATGCCGTCGAGGATGGCCAGCGTCAACGGCAGGCGGATGGTCATGCTGGTGCCTTCGCCGGGAATCGAATCGATGTCGATCTTGCCACCCAGCAAGTGCACGTTTTGCCAGACCACGTCCATTCCCACACCGCGACCCGAGACATCGGTGACGGTGGACGCGGTGGAAAAACCCGGTGTAAAAATGAGCTGCCAGACTTCCTCGTCGTTCCAGGTATCGCCGCCATCGAGCCCCAGTTCGCGCGCCTTGGCGAGGATGCGTTCGCGGTTCAACCCGCCTCCATCGTCGCTGACGGTGATGACGATACTGCTGCCCTGGTGGCGCGCGCCGACCGAGAGCAGGCCGGTGGACGGCTTGCCGTTCCTGATGCGCTCTTCCGGCAATTCAATGCCGTGGTCGATGGCGTTGCGCACCAGGTGGGTCAGCGGATCGGCAATTTTTTCAATGACGCTCTTGTCGAGTTCGGTGTCTTCGCCGATGAGTTGCAGTTCGACGTCCTTGCCCAGCCGCTCGGCCAGGTCACGCGTGAGGCGCGGCAGGCGGCTGAACACGAAACTGATGGGCAGCATGCGTATGGCGAGGATGGCGTCCTGCAGATCGCGTGTGTTGCGCTGCAATTGTGCGAGGCCGGCGGCGAGACGTGTCTGTTCATCGACATCCACGTTTTGCGCAGCTTGCGTCAACATTGCTTCGGCAATGACCAGTTCGCCCACGAGGTTGATTAGCTGGTCGACTTTGTTGACGTTGACGCGGATCGAGCTTGCATCGACCAGGGACGCAAGCTGGATATCGCTTTCAGCGGTGTGAAAGGCAGGACTGAAGCTGCCGGCTGCGACAGCGGCGCCGACGGGCTCAACCGGGTCATCGAAAAATCCGAAGCCACCGTCGTCATCGTCCTGCGCCGCGGGTTCCTTGGCGCGCGAGCCGCGACGTTCATATGCGCTGATGTGAATGGCTTCGGCGGGTACCAGGAATTCGAGGCTCTCGCGCAATTCCTCATCATCGATTTCCGTATCGAGATTGAAGGAATAAGCGAGGAGGCGCTCATCGATGCTTTGCGTCGCGACGTCACTGACACCACCCAGGCCGGCCATGTCTTCATTGAGCGCGGCCAATGCATCCTGCTCGCCGTATTCGGCTTTTTCCAGATGTATCACCACCTTGAATCGCGGCAGGGTTGCAGGTTCAGGTTCATCGAGCGGCAATGGGTCCAGCAGGACTTCAGCGGACGCTTCCAGCAACATGTGGCGCAGCGCCTGCATGGCTGGCAGGTTCGGTTCTGTTTCCTGTTCCAGCGCCAGCAGGTGCTGGCGCATCACGTCGCCTGCTTTGAGGAAGGTGTTGACCATCGGCTTGGTCAGCGCGAGTTTTCCCTTTCGGACGCGATCCAGGATCGATTCAAAGTCATGGGTGAATTCCGACAACGCCATATGGCCGAACGCAGCGGCACCACCCTTGACCGAATGCACGGCACGAAAAATAGCATTCAGCGACTCGGGATCGGGTGCACGCAGGTTGACTGCCACCAGCAACGACTCGAGTGCGCTGATGTGTTCCTGGGCTTCCTCGAAAAAGGCTTTCGCGAAGCGGGAGAGGTCAAGGGCCATGTATCGTCGGCGGCGCGCAGGCGGCGTTTAGACAGCGTCTAGGCCGCGGACTGCGCGAACGCCCTTTTCAACATTTCGAGCAATTTATCGGGATCAAACGGTTTGACCATCCAGCCGGTGGCACCGGCATCGCGTCCCTGTTGCTTCAGCGCCTGCGACGATTCGGTGGTCAGCATCATGATCGGAATTTTTTTGTAGTTGGGCAGGGCGCGCAATGCCTTGATGAGCGCAATGCCGTCCATCTTGGGCATGTTCTGGTCGGTCAGCACCAGATCGGCCTGGCTGGCTTTGGCCAGTTCCAGGCCTTGTTCGCCGTCTTCCGCTTCAATGACCGTGTAGCCATTGCTGGTCAGCACATAGGCAAGCATCTGGCGGATGGAAGGGGAGTCATCGACGGTGAGGATAGTCTTCATATTTGTCCGGGATTTTCTAGAACATTTCTATGTCGCCGGTGCCCAGGTGGGCCTTGCCGACGGGTTTGAGAAGCGATACATCGAGATCTGCCAGGTTGTCATTTGCCTGTTCGACAAGCTGCGATAGTTTTTCCATCGCGCCATTCCGGTTGGCGCCGGGTTCCAGCGCGGTGACCAGTGAATTGACTTCATGCAGCAGCAAAGAAAGGCGCGCCTGCGCGTGGGCCAGCAACTGGTCGGAAATATCCTGGAACTGCAGGGCGGAAAATGCTTCGCGCTTGGAGGGATTCATCACCGGCGCGATGTCCTGCGCGCGCATGGCCGTGAAGGCAGGCATCAGGCGGTCGATCGCATCCTTGAGGATGTCACGCGTTTCACCGATTTCGCTGTGCGCGGAATCGACCTGCGAGGAAAGACGGGTGGCAAGTTCGTGCAGTGCCAGCATCGAAGCATAGGAAACGCCATTGCCGTGGTCGCCGCTTCCGTTTACGGGATTGCCCTGGCTCATGGCGCTATACCCCCGCCTGCTCGACCAGCGCCATTTCAGAACTGGTCATCAAGCGTTCGATGTCAATGAGGATGAGCATGCGTTCATTGACGGCGGCGAGGCCCACCAGGAATTGCGTGTCGAAGGTACCGAATTCGGGAGCAGGGTGGATCTCGTCATCGGGCAGTGAAACTACGTCCGACACGGTATCAACGACGATGCCGATGACGCGCTTGCCGATGTTGAGGATGATGGCTACGGTAAATTCGTTGTAGACCGGCTCGCCGAGGTTGAACTTGATGCGCATGTCGACGATGGGAACAATGACACCTCGCAGGTTGATCACGCCCTTGATGAATGCGGGTGTATTGGCGATGCGGGTGACCGCCTCGTAGCCACGGATTTCCTGCACTTTCAGGATGT
>JBDTWS010000047.1:0-23193 GCA_040006575.1 Betaproteobacteria bacterium | reverse complement strand
GTTTCCGCATAGTCGCGATGGCCGTGTATTTCGCTCACTGGAACGTGATATTTCGACGCGAGATGCGCCATGAGGCTGACCACTGCCGACAATTGCGCCGGATTCGGCTCTACATCCTCGAAGTTGCCGACGACCTCGATCAGTGCATGCCCGGCGGGGTCGTAGGTGGTATTGGTATCGCCGGCAAAGCGGATGTCGCGCGCCTCGTAAATGCGGCCGTCAAGATCGATGATGAAATGGTACGGGATGTCGAGCCAGCCCTTGGTATTGCGCGACCAGGCCTGCAGGTTGCGCAGGTACTGGATCGGGTCTTTTCCCGGCGGATACGGTTCGCCCTGGTGGTGCAGCGTAATGCGGTTGATGGTGTGCAGGCGCGCCTTTGATGCGTCCGATGCGGTGCCGCCCCATTGCGCGACGCTGATGATGTCAGGGCCGGCGCGTGGCCCCTCATGTGTCGCGCACCCCGACATGGCGAACGCAACGATTACCAGCAAGCGGGATATCGATTTTGGAATCATGTGGATGTGATGGCGCTTTGAAACGAGACGAACTAGACTCGATGCCGTCTACTTTACTGCAGCCCGGGACTTTCATGAAGCGACCTCATTACCCCCTGGCGTTGCTTGTACCCGCGTCACATCGGCGCGTGATTCATGCAGCATCGCTCACGCTGCTACTGCTCGCTTCACTGTTCACGTCACTGCCTGGCGCCTCGCCAAAAACGCGGGTGGATTTTGCTGCAAGTCGCGTCGATGCCTTGGTAAATGATGCCGCCAAGGCAGGTTTTTCCGGCGTGGTGTTGATGGCCGGCTCGTCGCACGTATTGCTGGAAAAAAGTGTCGGCATGGCAGATCGCGACAAATCGATTCCTGTAGAAGCGTCTATGCCGTGGCGCTGGGCATCAGTGAGCAAGCAGGTCACCGCCGTGATAGTTGCGCAGTTGGTGGCGGAAGGCCGGCTCTCGCTCGATAAACCCGTGAATGCTTACCTGACTGCGGAGGAATTTCCCGCGAAGCAGGCCGGTGCAATAACCATTCGCCAATTGCTGCGACACACGGCCGGCCAGTCGAAACCGGTGCATGCGGATGGCAGCACTGCCGGCGAAGCGCTTCCGCCGTTTTATCGCGCGAAGGTCGCGCCCGGTTCGGTGCACGCATCGGCAACGCGCACGATTTGCGCCGGACCTGCGCGGCATCCTGCCGGTGAAAAGTTTGAGTACAACAACTGCGATTACCTGGTGCTGGGCGCGGTGATCGAGAAAGTTACCGGCCGCACTTTCGCGGAGGTGCTGGCGGCGCGCATTACCGGCCCGCTCAAACTCAGATCCGTGGTGCTGGCCGGTGAACAACAGCCGGAAGCCGCCATCGTCAAGGGTTATGCCGATGCATCGCGCGCCGAAACACCGTTCAACCTCCCTACCTTCGGCGCGTCAGGTGCACTGGTGGGGACGCCGCGCGATTTGCTGGCGCTGGACCAGGCGCTGATGGGTGAATCGCTGATGACCGCGGAAATGAAAAAACAATTCTGGGTGGGGGACCCCGCCATCGGTTACATGGGAATGGGTGTGTGGGCATTTCCCGCCGCTCTCAAGGGTTGTCGCGAACCGGTGGAGCTGGTCGAGCGCCGGGGCAGCATTGGCGGCGTGCAGGTACGCAATGTGATCGCGCCGAAATTATTGAAAGCGCTGGTGATTTTTACCAATCGCGGTGACTGGGACTTCGGCGATATCCGGCAGGGGAAGGGTTTTGCCTACGAACTGCTGAGTGCGGGATTCTGCCCTTGAGCCGGAGAAGAACTCCAGCACTGGGGCGGGTTACAGGACACTATTGACCTGCGAACCTCACTGGTGCTGGAGTTTGTTGTTTTTGTTTCACGCAAACCGCAGTTTGAACCTTGCAGTCCCCTCAACTCTTTGATCGAACCCCAGGGCGAACGGAAAATAAGTTGGCGTTGACGCTGCGTTTGCGTTTGCGTTTGCGTTGGCGCCTGCCAACGCGTTTACTGTTTCTTCTTTTCCGTGATCGCGCCGACTTCAACCGTTCCGTGCGCGTCATTTTTCTCGCTTTGCAAGACGGCGCTCTGTATGGCGTTTTCAATCAGCGCAATCATCTGCTGCGCCATGAATTGCTTGCTGATGGTCTGGTTGAGGTCGAACGAATCGGTGGTGGGATCGGCGATCTTCTGGTTCTGGAAGCGCTTCTGCTCGTCAATAATGGCCAGCGCTCCTTTATGCGAAACCGGCACTAAAAATCATATGCCGAAACTTTGCGCACCGGAACCTGGCGCGGCCTTGGTAAATCCGGTTAGCCCGACGGTTATCGATTTTTTGTTTAAACCGTTTTCCATCAACTGTTTATTCAAAAAAAATGCCTGAAGATCCGCGCCAGTATTGGCTTCTGGCGCTTTTTCCCCCGGGAGTTTCCACGCTCAAATGTGATTACTTGCAAATCTTGCCGCATATCGTGGCTTGCTCCGCGATATGCATATATGATTCTTGCGAAATTTGCAGGGAAAACTACGCGCGGCGGCCCTCCTGACAAAAGAGACGGGCATGACACCGAGCCGGAAAACATAAGGGGACTTCATGGACCACCTATTGCGTTTCATCACCGGACCGCTGCCCGGCCCCGCCCTTCCCGCGACGTATGAACCCGCGCTGGTGATCCTGTCATACCTGGTCGCCTCACTCGCCGCTTATTGCGCGATCGATCTCGCCGGCCGAGTGCGTGAATTCCGTGCCGAAAAGAAAAAAGCGATGGCCTGGCTGGTCGGTGGCGCATTCACCATGGGTGCGGGTATCTGGAGCATGCATTTTGTCGGGATGCTGGCGTACAAGCTGCCGATCCCGGTGCGCTTCGAAATATTCACGACCCTGTTTTCCATGCTGGTGGCGGTGGTCATTTCAGGTTTCGCGCTACAAGTGGTCACGCGTGACAGCCTCAGCTGGAAACGCCTGCTTTCCGGCGGCACGGTCATGGGTGCGGGCATCGGCACCATGCACTACACCGGCATGGCCGCCATGCGGCTCGACGCCATCATCATGTATTGGCCGGGCACCTTTGCGCTATCCGTGATCAATGCGGTGGTCTGCTCCACGGTGGCGTTGTGGCTGGTGTTCAAGCTCAAGGGTTCGGGCATCGTCAACAAGGGACTATCGGCGCTGGTGATGGGCGTGGCCATTGCCGGCATGCACTACACCGGCATGTTCGCCACGGTCTGTGTGGGCACGGCGGCTTCCGGCAATTCCATCGCCGGGCTCGATCCACAACTGCTGGCGGTATCGATTGCCGTGATCACGCTGCTCATTATCGCCATCGGGCTCACCGTGTCGATGCAGAGCCAGCTCATGTCGCAGGAACTGAAGCAGCAGAATGAACTGTTGACGGTGGAAATCGAGAACCGCCGCAAGGTTGAAGCCGAGCTGCAACACCACCGCGATAACCTGCAGGCACTGGTGGAAGAACGCACGGCGGAACTGACCCAGGCGCGCGATGCGGCCGAATCCGGCAACCGCGCCAAGAGTGAATTCCTGGCGATGATGAGTCACGAAATCCGCACCCCCATGAACGGTGTGATGGGCATGATCGAACTGCTGCTGAACAGCAAGCTCGATACCAAGCAAAAACGCTTTGCCGATGTCGCGCATCATTCGGGCGTGGCGCTGCTGGCCGTGATCAACGACATCCTGGATTTTTCGCGGATAGAGGCGGGCAAGCTCGACCTCATGATCGAGCCCTTCGAATTGCGCAGCCTGACCGAGGAAGTGGTGGACGCCCTGGCCGAAGGCGCGCGCCGCAAGCAGCTCGAGCTGGGCTGCGTGGTGGCCGCCGAATTGCCGCGATGTTTCATGGGTGACCAGGGCAGGCTGCGCCAGATCCTCATTAACCTGCTGGGCAATGCCATCAAGTACACCGATCGAGGCAGCGCCATCGTTCGCGTCACGCTGTCTCCTTCGCACACATCGGGCCCGCTCGCAGAACGCGAGGTAACCGACGTTGCGCTGCGCTTCGAAGTGGTTGATACCGGCAAAGGCATCGAGGCCGAATATGCCAGCCGCATCTTTGAAATGTTCACGCGGTTGAAGAACGAACGTACCGGCGGCACCGGACTGGGTCTTGCGATTTCGCGGCAGCTGGTGGAAAAAATGGGCGGCACCATCGGTGTTGACAGCACACCCGGCAAAGGTTCGACGTTCTGGTTTGAAGTGACGCTGCAGTCGGCCGAAGACTCCATGGCGCCGGTCGCGGCGGAGTGGCATGCGCCGCTGCAGCAATTGCGGGTGCTGGCCGTTGACGACAATGTGGTCAATCGCGAAATCCTTGCGCACCAGTTGCTGGCCATGGGCGTACGCCATGAGGAGGTCGGCGACGGCGAGGAAGCGCTGGCCCTGATGCGCGAGGCGGCAACCAACGGACGCCCCTTCGACATCGCGATCCTCGACCGGCAAATGCCGGGAATGGACGGCATCGAACTGGCGCGCAGCATTCGCGCCGACGAACAATTGTCCGGCACGCACCTGCTGATGGAGAGTTCGCGAGAAGATGATGAACACGCCGCGCGCGAAGCCGGTGTCAACTGCTACCTGGTCAAGCCGGTGAGGCAATCATCACTTTATGACTATCTGCTGGGGATTGTCGGCGTGAGCGGTATCGAACGCGGTTCGCGCGAGCCGGGCACTTCACGTGCGTTGCGCGGCAACATCCTGCTGGCCGAAGACAATCCCGTCAACCAGGAACTCGCCATCGCCATGTTGCAGGAAATGGGCTGCCAGGTCGAAGTCGCCGCCGATGGCCGCGCCGCAGTCGAAGCGTTTGATCGCGGCGGATTCGACCTGATCTTGATGGATTGCCAGATGCCCGAACTCGATGGCTTCGAAGCGACCGCAAAAATCCGTCGCTATGAAGCCCTGCAGAAACCGGCCCGCCGCATCCCCATCGTGGCACTTACGGCAAGCGCCGTCGAAGGCGACCGTGAAAAATGCCTGGCCGCCGGCATGGACAGCTATGTGAGCAAACCGTTTTCGATGGCGCAGCTGGAAGGCGTGCTGCGCAGCTGGCTTCCCGAAAATCCCGTCGCCCTGCCGCCACGCCTGTCGCAGATAGAGCAGCAGATCGCAGCCAAGCGCAATTCGCTGCATGTCGATCCGGAGGCGCTGGATCGCGTGCGCAAACTCGGGCCCAACGGCGATGAATTGCTGACGCGCATCATCGGCGTGTACCTGGGTGATGCGCCGCGCCGCCAGCAGGCACTGCGCGAAGCGGTGTTGCGCGGCGACATGCTCAGTGCACAGCGCGCTGCGCACGCATTCAAGTCCGCCAGTGCCAACCTGGGCGCCACTCTGCTCGCCGATTTGTGCGGCCTGATGGAAGAAGTGTGCGGCGAAAACCTGCGCAATAACGCCGGCGCCCTCATGACCGAGATCGACCTGGAATATTCCGTCGTTGCCACTGAATTAGCCAAACACGCGTACCGCGTGAAGACATGACCGGAGAGGTCGCTATCGAGCGGGGTCCGACCGGAACCGTGACGGAACGACAGGCCATCGCGCTGGTCGTCGACGACGAATCAACGCAGCTGCTGCTGTCGCGCGCGGCCCTTGAGCGCGTCGGCTTCCTGGTTGAAACCGCGGACGATCCGCACGCGGCACTGGCGCTGGCGGACAAGATGCATTTCGATGTCGTGTTCATGGACGTGGACATGCCCGACATGGACGGCTATGCGCTTTGCCGGCTCATGCGCAGCCGTCCGCAGATGCGCTATGTGCCGATCGTGATGGTGACCGGCCGCGAGGACATGGATTCGATTGACCGGGCCTATGCCGCGGGCGCCACCGACTTCATCGCCAAGCCGATCAACTGGGCGCTGCTCGGCCATCGTGCGCGCTACATATTGCGCTCGGGCAACCTGGTGCGCGACCTGGTCGCGAGCGAGGAAAAATTCCGGCTCATCACTGAAAACATCAGTGACTTTATTTCCATGCTGGACCTGGACGGCACGCGCATCTACAACAGCCCGTCCTTCCGCCGTTTGTTCGGCGGCACTGACCTGACCGGCACCGATTCATTCGCGGAAATACATCCTGAGGACCGCGAAAGCATCCGCCAAATCCTTCGCGAAACGGCCACCACCGGTGCCGGCAACGCGGCCAAATATCGATTGCTGCTGCAAGATGGATCGGTACGCTATATCGAGTCGGAAGGCAGCGTCATCCGCGACGAGGCGGGCGAGATCACCAAGGTGGTCGTCATCTCGCGCGATGTGACTGAACGCCGTGCGCAACAGGACAAGATCGACGGCCTCTCCCGCATCAGCTCGATGCTGAGCGGGATTAATTCGGCGCTGGTGCGCATTCGCGACCGGCAGGAATTGTTCGATGAGGCATGCCGCATCGCGGTGCAGTTCGGTCATTTCAAACTAGCCTGGATCGGCGTGGTCGATGCGGAAACCGGCGACATCCGCGCGGTCGCATCAGCCGGTGAAGAACAGGACCATATTGCCACGCTGGCACTCTCTGCCCGCGCCGACGCGCCGGGTGGGCGCGGCATGGCAGGGCGCGCCATACGCGGCAAGCAGGCGGAAGTCAGCAACGATATTTCCACCGACGCCACGCCCACCTCCTCCATGGAAAAACTGGCGCGCGGCTTTCGTTCCATGGTGGTGCTGCCGTTGATGGTCGGTGGCGAAGCCATCGGCGTATTCGTACTGTATGCCGCGCAGCCCGGTGTATTCAACGCCGAGGAAATGCGCCTGCTGGAAGAACTCGCGAGCGATGTGTCCTTCGGCCTCGATTACATGGAGCAGGAACGTCGGCTGCACCATCTCGCCTACTACGATGCACTGACGGGCCTGCCCAATCGTTCCCTGTTCGTCGAACGGCTTGGCCGCCTGACCGATGCCGCGCGGCCCAGCATGGTCAAGGTCGCCGTAGTGATTCTCGATGTGCGCGGCTTTCACATCGTCAACGACAACCTGGGCCGCCATGCCGGCGACACGTTGCTGAAGATGGTGGCGGACCGCCTGCAGCGCGGTGTGCGCGCCGCCGACACGGTGAGCCGCATCGGTGGCGACCAGTTCGGGTTGATCCTCACGGAAGTCAATAACGAAAGCCACGTCGGCCAACTGCTGCAGAAAATCTGCGGCTCGCTCGACCTGGTGTATCCGATTGCCGATGAACCGATCCACCTCGCGGTAAAAGGGGGCGTGGCGATTTATCCGGTGGATGGCGCCAATGCCGAAGCGCTCATGACCAGTGCCGAGGCGGCAATGAAAAGAGCTAAGGCCGCACTCGAGCCATATCTCTATTACGCACCCGATCTCAATGCCGCGTATGCCAATCGCCTGTTACTGGAAAGCAAACTGCGCCGCGCCCTGGACCAGCAGCAATTCGTGTTGTATTACCAGCCCAAGGTCGACGCCGCCAGCGGGCGTATCAGCGGGCTGGAAGCGCTGCTGCGCTGGATCGATCCGGAGCTGGGCGTGATCATGCCGCTGCAATTCGTCCCGCTGCTGGAAGACACCGGCATGATCAAGGACGTGGGCGCATGGATATTCCGGCAGGCGATGATCGACCTGCAGAAGCTGCGGGCCAGCGGCCAGATTCCGCCACGTATCGCGGTGAATGTTTCGGCGGTGCAATTGCGGCAGAGAGATTTTCCCGCCTATGTGGCGGACGCGATCGGTGGAAGTGCCGCAGGTAAGAACAGCGCTGGCGATAGCGGAAATTCCGGCAAGGCCATCGGCACCAGCGGGCTCGAAATCGAAGTCACCGAGACCGTGCTCATGGACGATATCGAGCACAACGTGAAAGCCCTGCAGGAAATCCGCAACATGGGAATCGGCGTGTCGCTGGACGATTTCGGCACCGGCTACTCCTCACTGAATTATGTGGCCAGGCTGCCCGCGAACACGCTCAAGCTTGATCAATCCTTCGTCGCCAACCTCGCCGCCAGCCCGGAAAAACTCGCCATCGTTTCCGCCGTCATCACACTCGGTCACGCGCTCGGCATGAGAATCGTTGCAGAGGGTGTTGAAACCGAGGAGCAGGCGGGATTATTGCGGCGGCTGAAGTGCGATGAGCTGCAGGGATACCTGTTCAGCCGGCCGTTGCCGCTGGAGCAGTTGGAATTGCTATTCAGCAAAGGCACGATGCCGTGGGATTCGAAGGCGTCGGAGCCTTAGAACGGAAAATAGGGGCCGCCGTTCCTCTTTCGTTGTTACCGGCACATCATTGCCCGCTTGGAATCCTCAACCTGGGCAGACGACAGTTTCTTGAATGTGCCGGTGTCAATGTAGCCCTCTTCCAGCCGCTGAACGCCGAAAGTGCCATCACCCCTGTCTTGCCAGGCGATATACCCGCAGTAAACAGGCAGGTTGGCGTAAGTACCGAAAAAATCCACCGCTGCGTATATACCCGGGCTGATGCCGGGCGGATCCTTGTACCACGTGACCTTTTTGATCGTGCGCGAAGTTTGTTCGCCGGCCTTGGCGGTAAATTCCTCGGCCCGTTTCAGCCACTCCTGCTTTGAAATGGTCGCCCGCTGCGACGCCGTCATCAACTCGTAGGTCGCCTCAACATTTTTCGCGTCGCGCAGTTTGAAAAAATCCTGTGTCATCTTTTCAACCTTTTTGTCCTTTGCAGGGTCCCCCGAGGTTGAAGCGGTTTGGGTTGCGGCCGGACTGGTGCGGGCAGCGATCGTTTGCTTCATGCGCTCGTTGAGCTGTTTGAACTCCTCGACCAACTTGTCGCAGGCGGATTTTTCCGCCTGGCAAAGCGCTGCCATGTCAACGGTCAGGTCATTGCCCTTCTTTACCAATCGCCGCTTGACGACAGCCGGATACGCGGCATGACCTGGTGGTGTAAACGACCAGATAGTCGAGCCATCGTCTTCCGCAATGATGGTCCACCCGCCCTGGTCAATCGGCTTTACGCCAGGTTTGGCTTTCAACGCTTCAAATGCTGCAGCAACACTTGGATAGCCGATGTCGCCTTCACTGACGTTTGGAGTGGTGGCTGCATAGCTTGCAGCCACCATGACAAGAGCGGTGCATGCAATAAATATTGATATTCGATGGAGATTCATTTGGGGTTCGGGGCTCGGACAATTCTTGAAGTGTAAAGGGTGGGCACAGGGGCCGGCACAGATTTTCTTCGAATTTACGTCACGGGCCACATGTCGCGTCCAGCTTGGCGGTCACTACACCGAGCCTGCCCTCTCGCGTCACCCTGCCGCTTCGCTTCAACCCCTCGAGCACACTCGCCGATGTCAGCTTGAACGTCGGGTCCATCGACATGCCCATGCTCGCGATTCCCTTGGCCACCCATTTGTTGCACGTATTCAGCATGTGATAGCGGCCGTCGGCTTCATAAAACTGCGAATCGCCGTAGATGCCCTCCTTCATCGACACCAGATGACTACCCGCGTCGCGAAGGAAGCTGCGCTGGACAAATTCACCGAGCGCTAAAAGCTCGCGATCGGAGACACAGAGTTCCACCGTGTCACTCGAAGGAAAATAATCGAAAGGCGGATCCTGCGTTGCCGGCAGGCCGACGGCATGGATCACTGCGCCGCTAGACCAGAACATCGCGTGCAGCGTGAGTGACGTGGTTATTTCCTGCGCCTGGTAAAAGCCCTTGTCGCCCCAGCCGATCTCGATGTGACGGGCATCCGGAAAGCGCGACTTGAGTTCGGGCAACTTGTCGACGAGTGATGACACCGGCATCACCAGCCCCACGTGCCAGCCATGGCCGACCGCGAAGACCCGATGACGACGCGCCTCCTCGCTCGGGGCGGGCGGTGTATCAAGCACGTAGGGCCGCGTCGCACACGCAGCGACCAGCGTGATGGCGGTGAAGATTCCCACCATGCCGCCGGCGCGAACGAGCCGTGTCCTGGCCTGTCCGTCACTCACTATTTCCATCCTTCGCCGGCGATGCCTGCAACCTTGCGCGATCCGCCTTCGTCTTCGCGTCCATCCTCGCCAGGTCTTTTTCCATCCAGTCGGAGACTCTGCGAAGCACATCACCCAGCCATATGAGTGCGCCGACAACAAGCAGGCCGTAGTACAGCCACGCCGGCAGGTATTCCGTTACCCAACCGAAAGCGAACTGGAATGACAGATAGATGCCCAGTACGAGTACAACGACCAAGGTAGTGATCACGCGTTCGGCGAAGTCGGACCTGCGACCGGCGCGCGCCTCGCTCCGCTTCACTGCGGTGATTGATTCTGATTCCACGGAATTCCTCGTCGCAAGGCATCAATTTCGGCAGCACTGATTGGCCGGTACCAACTGCCAATCAATTCAGTAAGTGCCGCCGACGTATTCGATCTTATATGACAAGCGCATCCGCTTGAGAACGGATCGATCCGGCCTTTAATTCCGTGCGTTGACTGAGGTCCTCTGGCCCGTGCGTTACGGCGGCAACACCCATCCCGACCGCACCCTCACCGCCGACAAGTCATTCGCGTTGATCGTACCGTCGGCATTCAGGTCGAACAATGCGAGCGCATTGTTGTTGACCGGCTTGCCCTGGTTGGCTTTTACGGCGCTGATGTCCGCGGCCGTGACGGCGCGCGTGTTGCCGACATCGCCGACGAGAAAGCCCACGGATGCGCTGGCGGTTCCCGAGCCGTTCAGCCCGGTCAGCGTGATGGTGAGCCGCTGCATGTCGGGCACATTGGCCAAGGTCACGATCACATCGTTGCCGGATTTCACCGGGGTGGCCGTGCCGGCAGAATTCATCATCGCATCGAGGGCGCTGGCGGCGGTAACCTGGTTGACGTTGCCGTCGAAGTGAAACACCAATGTATGGCCGCTGCCGATTGCGCGCGGCTCCACGGTTACCGCACCGGAGATCAATTGGGTGTGGTCGATGGTCAGCGTAAATGGCGTGGCACCATGCATTTTGCGCGACACCACTGTAAGCAGATTGAGCACCGCCTGGTTGGCAGAGAGCTGGCCGCGAAATCCGTTTCGCAGTTGAAAGCTCACACTGCTAATCGTGCCGGCCGCAACAGCATCGCCGATTGATGCCACAAGGCGATGATTGGTCGACGACATTTCGCCCAAGCCATTGTTGAACGCGTCAAACGGGATCGCGAAGTTGGCGCTGCCCTGCCCACCTGCGCTAGCAAGTCCGTTGGAGAACAGGCAAGCAACTGCAAGAAAGACCGATGTTGACTTCAAGTCAGCCATTGCGATTTTGATGGAAGTTGTCACCTGGCCCCCAGCAGCGATTTGATTTCCCGCAACTCACGTTCCAGCACTTCCAGCCGCGCCGCCTGCACCTGCAGTGTGCGCTGCTGCTTCTGGAATTCATTGAGCAGCATCGGCGGCAGGTGCTGGTACGCCACCGACTGGATTTGGCCATCGGCGGCATACAGCACCAGCCCCGGGTAGACGTCATTCACCTCTTCGGCGATCAGTCCGTACTGCAATGTGCGATCGCCGCTTTCGCCCGCCTTGTAGTGAAACGTCACCGGCCGGAGTTTCATCAGCGCACTGCTGGTGTCGCCCATATCGACAATATCTTCCTTGAAGCGGCGCGAAGAATTGGTCGTGCCCATGACGCCGAGAGCGTCGATAAAGACGGCGCCACCCGGCTGCGATGTGGAGAATCCCGAGATGCCGGCAATTACCGCCTTAAGCTGCGTACCAACGGTGCCGATGCGGATCGCCCGGAAATCAGTAACGTTGCCTGCATTGCCGATGTAAATGCTGCTGTCCGTACCGGCGTTGGCGACGGTGCCAGCGTTGTTGCCGATGACGATATTGTTGCCGCTGGTCGCGCCAACGCCGTTGCCCGCGTTGACGCCGATGAACGTGTTGTTGTTGCCGCTATTTGTGCCACTGCCTGCGCCGCGGCCGACTGCCGTATTCGACCCACCCGACACATTGGAAAGCGCACCTTCGCCGATCGCCGTATTGTTTCCGGCGCCTCCACCAGGTGTGCCGGCAGCCAGTCCCGCGAAGAAATTGCTGCCGCCACTGGCCGCGATTAACCGTACACCGTTCTTGCTAATGGCAGCCGGACCGGACAGTTCGATCGCGCCCTGCACGGTGAGTGTGCCGCTCAATGTCGGCGATGTCGTCCATTGGGGAAGCCCGAGCTGGGACGCGAGTATCTGGCCAAACACGCCGCCCCCGGGGACACTGTCGTCGTTGGCACATTGCCACGCGCCAATCCACTTGGGAATCTGGTTGTTGCCGCACGTAGTCGTCGGCAGCAATTGCGACGCGTCCAGGCTGACGGTGCCCGACGAGAAGATCGGCCCACCGGTCAAGCCCTGGCCCGTCGCAACGCTGGTGACGGTGCCGTTGCTGCCACCGGTGACGTTCGCGGCAGGGATCGTTGCGTTGGTGATGGAGCCGGTGACCTGCGCGCCAGGAAGCGTTGCCGATGTGATTGAGCCTGAGACCTGGCTGCCGGCGATGGTTGCCGATGTGATGGCACCCGTTACCTGGCTGCCGGTGATAGTCGCAACCGGCGAAACGGTATCCGCCACAGCCGCACGAAACGCATACGGGCTGCCGGCCAGCGGCTGGCGCGGGCTCATTTCTGCGTCGCCATTGACGGCCACCGAAAACCAGTAAGGCGCGTCAAAGGGCAGCGGGATCGGCGATAGCGAACCCAGTACCACATTGAAACTTCCGTTGGAGACTCCCACCGATGGCTGGGCCTCCGTCCACAGTGCGCCGCCGCCACTGGCCGCACCGTACAGCCGGAAAGTCATCGCCACCGTGGCGTTCACAGGCGCACCCGCGGGGCTGGTGAGATAGCCCTGGTAGTTGATCGTTTGTGGCGGCGCGGCGGAGACCGGCAACAACAACGTGGTAAACGCGATCAACACGATGAAACGGAAAATCGATTTCATTTCATTACTCCCAACAGCCAGCGAGAAAACCAGTGTAGCCGCGCTCACAGTGGTAATCGGCCCGGGTCGGGTGGCGGAAAGGGGAATTAACGGCGCAATAACGAGGCGGATGCTGAAGCGGCACCGTCGACCGTCGTTGCTACGCACGCGCTCGTCTATCGCGCAGCGTGCGCTTATGATTGGGCAGTAATGCCAAGGAAACTCTAGCACTGGTGCGTCGTTACAGCCATAAATGGCTGAAGAAGCTCGCCAGTGCTTGTGTCTATATCTTGTGCGCAGTAATTAGTGGCATGAAAATCACTCTGTTGGGCGAACGCCTTCGACGAACCGCCTTGGAAAAACGCCCGATTGCCGAAGGTGAACAGGTGAGGAAACTGCGGCACATTCTTGTACCGCACCTCGGCGGCCTTGTTTTCGGCGACAGGTCGCGCAATCTGGCCCATCGCGCCGAGATTCAATTCGGTATTCAAGATGGTTTCCCTTCCATGGAGCGGGCTGGATTTTGAAATCGCGTCCCATTGGCGGATCGCGCGGCGGTTGGTGAGGCCCGTCTTTTGAAAAATGTCGTCCCGATCCGACTTACGAGCAGAGAGAAATACAGCGAATGGATTGGTGTGAATTGCACAAGCGACAAGCCTCACCGGGTTGCGCAAACGGTTACTGAGTTCAGGACCATCAAAGTGAAGGCCGGTTTTTCGGTTTTTTTCTTTTCTTGTGGCCGTACTTGTCGCCAAAGAATGCGCGCCCTAATTTTTTTATGGCCTGATATATTGGCGCGCATGTTGGACAAAGTGGATAAAGTCACCGAAGCTAAAACGCGTCGCTTGCGTACTGTCAAGCGGGCACTGTTGCTTTTGGCCTTGCTGGCGATCGGCGCTGCGCTATTCACTGTCGCGACGTATTTCAACCTGAAATCGATCAAGCCGGCGTCGGCATTGCCAACACCTGCACAGTTGCTCGCCACAGGAAATCAGAAAGCAATGACGTTAGCGTCCGCATCTCCGCCCCCGGTTGCGAGAAAGATGGGCGGGTTGCCACCGACAACACCCCTGCCGTCCGTGTCGGAGCCGGCCGCACTTCATCAAGACTTCCTGCTGGCCGAGATTGCCAAAGGCAATCCCCGTGCCGCCTGCCGCTATGCGATAGAACTCAAGCGCTGCGGAACATCGCTGCCGACGATGCGCAAACTTGCTGCGGGAGATTTCAGTATTTTCACCAACGCCGGCATTGATGTCACTGTCAGTGAGGAGCGCAGGAAGGAAGGCATTCTGCGTATGCAAAAGCGCGTCGAGTCGGAGGAAAACTTTTGCGCGGCCTTTACGCCAAAATCAAAATTGTCGCCCTGGACCCAGCTTTATATCGCCGCGTCGGGCGGTCACACGCCGTCTGCATACTTCTTCGCAACTTTTACGCCATCGCTGCCGATGGAATTCATGACGCATTACGATGAGTGGGAGTTGCGAAAACAATACGGTGAACTGTTTCTCCGATCTGCCGCGGACTCAGGATATGCCCCTGCTGTGGTGCATGCTGCATCGAGTTATTCAGGCGAATTGGCGAGCCAAGGCGAGCTTGTAACTGTCACCCCAGTTAACCAGTTCGAAGCCGCCAAATATGCCTTCGCTACGCGCGCATGGAAAGCCAGGGAGCAATCGGCCTCGATGCTTAAGATCATCGAACGCGCTGAAAAGGTCATTGGCGCGGAAGAGGTCGCACGCGCACGCGAAGCGGCACGCAAGCTGGTCGAATCCTGGGGTTTCGATCCAGCGGAATTCGAGAGGACGAACGACAATCTCAACTTCAACGGCCGCAACGGTGGGTTTTGTTCTGATTGATTAGCTAACTGCAGTGGGGAAGCATCGCGATGGGACACATGCCCACATTCGACCGGGAAGCCGCGCCAGTGCTGGAGTTGGCGATATCCTAAATCAAAAAGGCTGCCGCTCAATCGCCTTGCTGCCGGAAATTCCATTCGCGGAATAACTCATCGTCGCAGCGGTGCGTGCGCTGTTGAACGCCAGTGACAACGACCCTGCAACGGCGACGGCGAATTTCGAGACATCGTAATCGCTGCCCAGCCACGGCGAGCCGATGGTGCTGTACAACGCGCCGTTGAATTGATCGCCACTGAATGTGCCGCCCGGCATGACGAACCAGGTCGTCTTGCCCTGGTCGTCATAGGTGTACCAGACGCCGAACACCTGGTTGCCCTGCTGCGTAAGCGAAATGCCCCAGCCATTCTGTGAGGCGCCGCCCCACCAGAGATCGGTAAGGCTGGCGCTGGCATCGCCATCGGCGAACGATTGCCGCTTGATAGATTTGCTCCCACTGATTCCGCCGATCGTATAGCGCAACGTGGCAGCATTGCCGTCGCGGAAGGTGAGTGTCGCGCTGCCCACTCCACCGCCCGGCACGAATCGCGACGTATCGTAATTGGCATAGGGGCTGCCGGTGGGTTGATAAAGATCGCCGGTAAATTCGCTGAAATTGGCATTCCAGCGTCCGCCCGGCAGCACGTACCAGCGTGGCTTGCCCGCGCTGTCGTACACATACAGCGCACCAAACAAGGCTTCGCCGTGCTGCGTGATACTCATGCCCCAGCCGTTTTCCGCAAGTCCGGCCCACCACATGTCCTGGTATTGCACGGCGGGCACAACAGGTTTGTTGCCGTTGAGCAGGCGTTTCAGGAATTCATTGTCGGACCAGTCGCCGCCATCGCCGAAGCGCAGCACCACCAACGACAGCGACGGAATAATGTAGAGGCGCTGGTTCATCGCGCCTGCGGCCATGAAGGTGTCCAGCGGCGCATCCGGCATGATCTGCGCCGTGCCATTGACGATCACGCCGGGCGGGATTTCGTCCGTGCCGAGTTGAAGCGTGGTCGCCATCGAGCGGTTGTTCCAGAACGACAGGCCATACGAGGCGAGCGCCGGGTTGTTATAGGTAATGCATTCGCGCAGCTTGTTTTGGTCGAGGATGCGCGTGCCGTTCCAGGTGCCGCCCTGCGAAATCATCTGGCCGAAGCGAAGCCAGTCGCGCGCTTTCATGAACACACCGCCGGCCATTTGCGGATGGCCCGCGATATCGTGCGTGACGGTTGCCGTAATGCCCAGCGGCTGGAAAATTTTTTGCGTGAGATACGCATAAGGATCGACGCCGCCGTTGACCGTGCCGTCCTGCGCGAGCGTGCCGCCGGTCTTCAATTGAAAGTAGGCCGACCAGGCCTGGAACGTATTGCTGGTGTAGATGAAAACCTGTCCGGGTGCAAACGAAGAGCGATCCAGGATCGCCTGCTGGTAGGTATCGACCACAGGCTGCAGCACGCCGTCCTGGCCATCCGAGGCGAGGCCCGAGGAGAGCGACAGCAACTGTCGCGCAGTGATGTTGGATTTCCAGTCCACCTGCGGCGAAGGACTGGAAGAACTGGTGCGCCACTTGTGAATCACATTGGCGACGGGCTCATCGAGATCGACCAGGTTTTCTTCCTGCGCCTTGACGGCGATGGCGCAGTTGAAACTCTTGGTGCCGGAGGCGAGCAGATGCGGCAGCGCCTGGTTATAGCCGTTCTGGTATTCCTCGAAAATGATCTGGCCGTTTTGCATCACCAGCACCGCGTCGCCGTTGTTGGCGGCGGAATAATCGGCAGCGGCGCGCGTGTTGAACACCTGTGCGCCGGCGGAGGTGGCGCAGCAGAAGGAAAGCACGGCGATGATGGCGCGGCGGTGGTTCAAGATACGCTCCGGAAAAAAATTCGTTGGATGATGCTAGCGTGCCGGCGCGCGGTTGCGGCGGAAAAGAATGTAAGTAGATGTCAGGTCGGGTAACAGGAGATTTCCGTGTGTGCCTGCGTATCGTGAGGTTGCGCCTGATTGCGATCAAGGCAATTCCGCAGCCCGCCACGCGACGCGGCATCTGTCAAAATACCCGCATACCAACAAGACCTGATCGCACATGAACCTGTTCGTGGCCGAAGGGGAGCTGTCACAACTCGAAACGGACCTGCCTTCCCTGCAAGGCAATGAGCGCCTTGCCGCGATGGTGGAATTGGCCTGGCACTTGCGGCAACGGGACAGCGCTCGCGCGCTCGCGTTGGCCGATGAATGCGATGCCGCCTTGGTCCAGGCGTCCGGCGACGAATCTCAACGCGCGCGGTCGTCCGCACGCCTGCAACTGGTGCGGGGCGAAATTCACTTGCTGTTTGTCCGCCTCGACCTTGCCGAAGCCTCGGCGCACGCAGCACTGGCCGTGTTTTCCGCGCAAGCGGACGCGCCGGGATGCGCCGACGCGCACGGCTTGCTGGGCGCGCTGGCCGCCGATCGCGGCGACACCGCCATGCGTGCGCGCGAATGGGCCGCTGCGGCAAATCACGCGAGACGCGCCGGCGACCCGCTCAGGCTCGACCTGGCGGAATCGCAACTGGCGCGCTGGGAGGCGTTCGCCGACCTCAACGCTGCGCGAACCCGATGGGACTCGCGTTTCTCGCCCGAGATGGCGACATTGCATCCGGCAAGCGAAGCTTGCGTCTGCGATTACCTGGGCCTGGTGGCCAACCTGTCCAGCCAGTTCAGCACGGTGGTGATCTACCGCATGCGTTTGTACGATACCTCGCTGGCAACCGGGCAGGTGCGGCGGGCAATCGTCAGCGCCCTGAATATCGGCCATGCCTTCATCAACCTGAGCTATCCGCATTCGGCGCTGGAATGGATACAGCGCGCACTGGATCTGGCCCGGCCCGCCGGCTGGCCGATCTGCCTGGCAATGTGTCTCACGCAAATGGCCGAGACACTGCGGCAGCTGGGTCGCCTGGACGAAGCCCTGGCGATGCTCAATGAAGCGCTGGCACTGCTGGAGCCGCTGGATCGCTCGCGCAGCTACGCGCTGGCGCTGGAGCACGTCGCCGAAGTGCAACTGGAACAGGGGCATTACGAGGCGGCTCTCGAGACCCTCGATCAACTTGAATTACGTGCGGCGGCGCTCGGCCACAGCAACTTCCTGTCGACGGTGCGCCGCGGCCAGGCGCACGCGCTATCGCAGCTCGACCGGCCCAGGGAAGCATTGGCCACCGCGGGCGAATCACTGGCACTCGCACACGCGCAGGACGATCGCATCCGGCAGGTCAATGCGCTGAAAATGCTGGCGGCAATTTACTCGCGGCACGCCCAACACACCCAGCACGCGCATGATCCGCGGCATTCGACAAGCGAATTGCCCGCACCGGCCGGCGTGTCCGCCGAGAGCGTCCCGCTCCACTACCTGCTACAGGCGCGCGACGTGGCGAAGTCCATCGAGGGCTATTCCTTATCCGCAACGCTTCTGGAAGCGCTCGCCGGCGAATATGCCCTCGTCGACAACTACCCGCTGGCTTTTGAGGCATTGAGCGAGGCGGCCAATGTACGGCGCAAAGTCAATTCAACCGAAGCCGGCAGTCTTGCCGCCGCCATGCACGTGCAACGCGAGACTGAGGTATTGCGCGCCGAAGCGGAACACAAGAGCCAGCTCGCGGTGACCGAGGCGAAACGCGCTGCGGCCGAAATCGAGCGGCTGGCCCGCTTCGATGCGTTGACCGGGCTCGCCAACCGGGCGCTGCTTCTCGAGCATCTCAATGAAGCCATCCGTGTTTCGCAGCACAGCGGCAAGCGCTTCTGCATGCTGTATCTGGATCTCGATCACTTTAAAAGGATCAACGACCTGCACGGCCCGGCCGCCGGCGACCACTTGCTGCGCGCGGTTGCAGACCGGATGACGGCAGGGACGCGCGGCGGCAGTGGCGAAAGCGCCTGGGCGCGCCTGGGCGGCGATGAATTTGCAACGCTGTTGCCGCATTTCAACCATGAGCGCGACGCGCGTTCAACCGCGCAAGCGCTGTTGCAACTGCTGGCCCAACCCTGGTCCGGCGAAGAGAACAATATGATCGATATGCCGGTCACCGCCAGCATCGGCATTGCGATCTTTCCCGATAACGGCCGCGATGCGGGCACGCTGCTGAAGAATGCGGAAACGGCGATGCGTTCGGCCAAAAACGGAGGGCGGAATGGCTTGGCGTTTTTCACACCGGCCATGGGCGAAGCCGTGCTGACCGCTATCCAAATCGAACAACGGCTGCGCATCGCACTCGAGCGCGACGAGTTCCACCTCTGTTACCAGCCCAAGGTGGACACGCGTAGCGGACGCATCGTCGGCATGGAAGCGCTGCTGAGATGGCGCGACGCCGAACCGGGCTTCGAGTCCCCGGCGGATTTCATTCCCATCGCCGAGCGGCTGGGCCTGATAACGGCCATCAGCGATTGGGTACTGCGCACCGCCTGCGCGCAGAACTGTGCGTGGCAGGCCATGGGCTTGCCCAAGGTTGCGGTGGCGGTCAACTTGTCTGCGCTGGAATTTGAAGACGCACATCTTGCCGATCGCGTCGTGTTCGCCTTGGAGGCGACCGGCCTGGAACCGCGGTGGCTGGAACTCGAGCTGACGGAAGGCGCATTGATCAAGGATGCCGTCTGCGCGCGAACCAACCTCGACAAACTTACGGCACTGGGCGTCGGCCTTGCGATCGACGATTTCGGCACCGGATACAGCTCGCTCGCCTACCTCGCCTCGTTTCCCATCGACCGCCTGAAGATCGACCAATCCTTCATCCGCGAACTGGCACCGGGCAATCGATCCCTCGAGATCACCCGCATCATTATCGGCATCGGCAAGCGGCTCAATATGAAGGTGATTGCCGAAGGCGTCGAAACCGAGGCGCAAGCGCAATTTCTCCGCGAGGAAGGATGCGATGAGTTGCAAGGCTACCTGTTCAGCAAACCGGTTTCGGCGGCGGAGTTTGCAACGCTTTGGCAAGACGGCATTCTTGACTGAACACCATCGGTGAACTACTCGCCGCTAAGGTGCAGATTCGAGAACGCCAAGCAATCGTCTTGCATCCGGGCGGACCGACTTGAAAGGCGGCGGCAGGCGTTTCGACCAAGCGATGTCGCACGGCAGGTTGATGAAGAACAAAGCCAGAGCCGATATTTTTGTAGTATCTGGAGACCGACCATTTTTGTTTGCGTTTACCTCGTCCCTATCGACGCTATTAACTTCGCGGCGTAAGCTCGCACGATGAACGCAATCGAGGTCCGCGATCTCAGGAAGCAATTCGGCGCCACCAGCGCACTGTGCGGCGTGAGTTTTTCGGTGGCGCCCGGGGAAGTGTTCGGTTATCTCGGACCGAACGGTGCAGGCAAAACCACGACGCTGCGTATCGTCCTCGGCCTCATGCGCGCAAGCGGGGGCAGCGCCACTATTTTCGGCGTTCCTTCGGCTGATCCTCGCAGCCGCCTCGACATTGGATTCCAGCCAGGCAATTTGCGCCTTTACGGTGACATGACGGCCGCCGCGACGCTGGATTACTTCGCGCGTTTCCGGCCGACCCATCCGCCCCGTTTGCGATCGATGCTGGTGGATGCGCTGAACGTCGATGCCGGGACGCTCGCCCGGCGCGTCAAGTTCCTGTCGGACGGCACGCGCCAGAAGATCGGGCTGATCGTGGCAATGCAGCATGACCCCGCGTTGCTGCTGCTCGACGAACCAACCAACGGCCTGGATCCGCTCGTGCAGCACGCGTTCCGCGGCGTCGTGACTGATTTTGCTGCACGAGGCCGCGCAGTTTTGTTCTCATCGCATGTGCTCTCGGAAGTCGAGGCTGTGTGCAACCGCGTGGCGATTTTGCGGCAGGGCGAGTTGGTTGCCCTCGAGACGATCCAGCACTTGCGCGAAAAGGTGGTGCGCAAACTCTCGGTGCGATTTCGCGGCGCGGTGCCGGCGGGGCTCGACGGAATTGCCGGCGTGGCGCGCAGTGAAATACGCGAACGCGAGATGTCGCTATGGGTACAAGGCAACATCAATCCGATCCTGCGCGCGCTCGCCGGTGCGGAGGTCGAAGACATGGCTTTTCCGGAGGCGGAGCTGGAGGATATTTTCCTGACCTACTATCAGACCGGGGCGCGCAATGCTTAACATCATGCGGCGACAGCTCGCGCGAAATTGGGTTTTCCTGCTGGTGGTGATGCTCGTGCTCGCCGCATTTGAATTCGCGCTCTGCGCCGTGGTCGCAAACATGGACGTGGCGACGGCACTGAACCAAATCTCCACCTTCGCGCCGCCCGTGATGCGCGCCATGATCGAGCAGAACATGGCGGGCGGTTCGCCCGCCGCGGTGCTGTCCTTTGGATGGAATCACCCGATCGCCCACGCGCTGCTGACGGCCGTTGCGATCACGCTCGCCGCCCGTGCGATCGCAGGAGAAATCGAGACGGGCGCTATCGAGCTTGTGCTGTCCCAGCCGATATCGCGTGCGCAATACTTTGGCGCGCACGTTCTGTTCGGCGCGGGAGCACTTTCCGTGGTGCTGGCCGGCGGTATGCTGGGAACTGCGTTCGGCCAACAAATTTTCGCGCTGAACGCCTTCGGTCCGGAACGCCTTGCCCTGCTTTTTCTCAATGCGTTCCTGCTGCAATTCGCGATCTACGCGCTGACGCTGGCCGTCTCCGCCTTCGGGCGCGAATCGGGACGTGTGGCACTTGTCGGCGCACTGCTTGCCGTGTTCTCGCTCATCATCAACGTGATCGGCGCGCTCTGGAGCAAAGCCGAATTCGCAAAGCCGCTCTCGCTTCACAGCTACTTCGAACCGCGCGACATCCTCACACTGGGTCACTTGCCGGGGTCGTCGCTGCTCATCCTCGCGGTTGTCGCAGGCATTGCCATCACGGCCGCCTTCGCACGCTTCGTGCGAAGGGACTTGCCTTAGCCAATCGCATTGCCTGCGCCTTAGGGTCTCGCGCGATTGTTTTTTTGGAATCAAGCGTGGTTTGTCCTGTTGGACGGGATGCGACGCAAGCTGGCACGTGATGTCATGTTCAATAGGCCGGCTCAGTGTGCGAGATACTTTCGTCGGATTCTCGGCAATAATTGCGGCTCGACAACAACCCTGGAGACTGGAATTGGGACTGAGAGGCGTATCAGTAATGCTGCTGGCCGGAGGCTTGATCTGGCTCGCCGCCGAGTATGCGGAAAACCGTGCCCGCCCTTCGCGCATGAAGGTGCCGGCAGAGGCGGAGCTCAGCACCGTCACGGGAAAAGCCATGAGCGCGCATATCCTCGAGCGCAAGACCAAGAAGGGAGCGCTGGTGAGCCGCTATACCGAGCTTGAGGTGCAGGCGCCGGAAGGCATGGTGACGGTACGGATCAACGAACCTCACAACGAACGGGTGCTCACCGGCCTTGGCGGCGAAATCGTGACGGTGAAGTTCGACCGCAATGACAACATGAATGTCTATAGCCTGAAGACCGGAGACAAGCAGGTCTTTTCCTATGGCGACACAGCCGCTTATAACTCCAGGCGGGTGGAAGGCATGAGTGGCAACTGGCCCGGATGGATTGCGGTGGTGCTCGGCGCCATCGGCTTGTGGATCAGCCGCAAAGCGGTTGTGCCAACGTAGTTACTGCGACCGGGTTACTTCAGCGGCTTGCAGCGAACACCGAAATCCACGTGATAGTGCTCGTCGTGTCGCACCCATGCCTTGCCTTTCATGAAACTCAGATTCGACTTCAGGAATTCGCCGTGGCGGGTGGCGAATAATTTTGGCAGGTAGGGTGGATCGAAGATGACGAGCTTGATAGACGCGCCGCGTGTGGCCGCTGCGGCATGCAACTGGAAGAGGTGCTCGCCTATCGCCTCGAAATCGATATTGAATTGGTCGTATCTTGCACTTGCATCGAACTCTATTGCGTAACCAAACTTGTTGCTGATGCCGGTCGGCAACGGGACAGATTTACCTGCGCCGTTTTTCACCGGCACAAAGAAATCCACTGACAGGCCGTTCTGGTGCGAGCGATGCGGCTTGAAGGAGCCGCCTGATTTCCAGCCGGTTTCACCATAGACAAATCGGGTGCCGGGTGAGGCGCTTTCCAGCGCGCGATAGGCGGCCGTCACGATGGCGGCAACTTTGCCGTGCACGTACGTGCGGCCAATTGAAGCACCCGCATCGCTATAGGCGGAGAAATTGTTGCCCTCTGGTGGCAGACGCACCGCACCTTCGAGTTTGCCGTTTGCGGTTGTGCCGAAGCAGATGCTTTCGGACTGGGCAGTGGCACTGGTGATCAGCAGGATGCAAACAAGCAGGGAAGCCGAGAATGGGCGCATTGACGCGGTTGAGTATTTAGGCGGTTGAATAGCAAGACCGAGTATTGGCGCGGCGCGTATGGCAAAAATGCCCGGAAACGCCCGCCTGCTGGCGTTCTGGCATATCCGCCGCCCTGGAAACTCTGATCAGTCTCCCATTTTTT
>JBDTWS010000046.1:0-23302 GCA_040006575.1 Betaproteobacteria bacterium | reverse complement strand
ACGCGCAATCTTGGGATGAGACGAGTAGCGGGCGAAAATTTCCAGGCTGTTGTCCGCGCTGGTATCGAAGCCGCAGACGAATTGGGACGTCACGCCGTCGCCGAAATCCAGCAGCGCGCTGAGCCGGTTGTCGACACCGGTTGCGCCAATTGCGGCCGAGGCGTGCAGCGCTTGCAGTGGCGGGCATTTTCCGTGTGCGTTGTGCAACGCCCAGCGCGTCATGGTGAGGTTGTAGATGCCGAGATCCAGCAGCGCGCCGCCCGCCTGCGCAGGATCGAATGCTCGATGCGCAGGGTCGAACGGAATGTTGAAACAGAAACTCGACTGGATCGTGCGCACGCGGCCGATGGCGCCGCTGCTGAGCCAGTCGGCGACCACGCCATACACCGGCAGGAAACGTGTCCATACGGCTTCCATCAGGAAGAGGTTTTGCTTGCGCGCAAGCTCGACCACCGCGCGACCATGCGAAGCATTGACCACCAGCGGTTTTTCGCACAGCACGGGCTTGCCGGCTGCGAGGCAGCGCTCAATGGCGGCGGCGTGAAACGGATGCGGCGTGGCGATGTAAATCGCGGCGATGCGGTCGTCGCTGAGCAGCGTGTCGATATCGGTAGTTGAGTTGACGCTGCCGGACTGCGACCATTTCTGTGCGAACGCAGATGCGCGAGTTGCATCACGTCCCTGCACGGAAATTATTTGCGCGTTGTCGATACCCGCGACCGCGCCGGCAAACTTGTTGGCGATATTGCCGGGACCGATGACCCCCCAGCCGAACGGATTCATTGCGTTTCCAGAATTGCGCATTTTGAAGGATGAAAGTCCAGAACCGGCGCGGTTCTCAGGCTAAAAATGGCTGCGAAAGGCCGCCGTTGCTGGTGTTTCAGGCTTCGGCAACGCTGTGCGCAGGCGCGGCTACGTCTTTCGGATACAGCCACTTGATCAAATCGGCGGGCTGCATCGGCCGGCACACGTGATAGCCCTGCGCGTAATCGCAACCGAACGATTTGAGCGCAACCAGTTCGCTGTCGTTCTCCACACCTTCCGCCACGACGATCATGCCGAGGCGATGACCCAGCTCGATGGTGGAATGGACGATGGCGGCGTTCTGCGTATCGTTGTGCATGCCGGAGATGAACGCGCGGTCGATCTTGAGCTCATCCAGCGAGAGGTCCTTGATGTACGCGAGTGACGAGTAGCCCGTGCCGTAGTCGTCCATCGACAGTTTCAGCCCCAGGTCATGCAATTGCGAAAGCGTTTCGCGCGCGCGCTCCGGGTCTTCCATCAGCGCGCTCTCGGTGAGTTCGGCGCAGATCAATCCCGGCGCCACCTGGTATTGCTGCAATTTGGCGGCGACGAACGGCACCAGTTCCTTGTCGAGCAGGTCGCGTGCGGAAATGTTGATGGAGATCTTCAGCGGGTGGCCATCCGCTTGCCATTGCCCGCATTGGGCGATGGCTGAATCGATCACCCAGCGCGTGATCATGCGGATGTTGCCGGTCTGTTCCGCGAACGGGATGAAATCGGCGGGCGAGACATTGCCGCGCGTCGGGTGCTGCCAGCGGATCAGCGCCTCGACACCCGTGACCACGTTGTTGGCAATATTGAATTTGGGCTGGTAGTGCAGGACCAGTTCGTTCTGTTCGATGGCGCGCCGCAGTTCACCCAGCAACGACAAGTGGTCCTGCCGGTCTTCTTCCAGGCGCAGGTCGTAGGTGGCATAGCCGCTCTTGGCGCGCTTGGCTGCGTACATGGCGATATCCGCGCGGCGCAACAGCATGTTCGCGTCTTCGCCGTGCTCGGGGTAATAGACGATGCCGATGCTGGTGCCGACGTCGATCGGCTGGCCTTCCGCCAGGATCGGGGATTCAAGTGAATGCAGCACCTTGCTCGCGACGGTATTGGTGCGCTCGGGTTCGCCCGAGGGGAGCAGGATGGCGAACTCATCGCCGCCCAGCCGCGCCACGGTATCGGATTCGCGCAGCAGGCTGCGCAGGCGCGCGGCGACTTCCTTCAGCACCAGGTCGCCCACCGGATGGCCCAGCGTGTCGTTCACGTACTTGAAACGGTCCAGGTCCAGCATCATCACGCCGACCCGTTGTCCCTGCCGCTTGGCCACCATCAGCGCCTGCGTCAGGCGGTCATGGAACATGGCGCGGTTGGGCAGGCCGGTGAGGTGGTCTTCGAAAGCGAGACGCATGTTCTCGCGCTCGCGCGTGGCGATGCCGTCCAGCATGTGATTGAAGCTCGAGGCCAGCGCGCCGAGTTCGCCCTTCTGCTCGACATCGACTTTTTCGCTGTAGTTGCCCGACTGGATGCGCTGCGCCGCACCCGCAAGCTTGTTGATCGGCCGCGTGATATTGCGTGCGATCAGGATGCTGCCGATGATCGACAGCACGACGGCCAGCACGGCCAGGGTGAGGAAGGCGCTGCTGACGCGCTTGAACGGCTGGATGCCTTCAGTGAGCGAGCGCTGCAGCACGGCGACAATCTGGATGTCGCCCTGTTGTTCGATGTTGGCGACCTTGGCGCCGAAGTCTTCGCCATCGACGCGTATATCGAGGGAATCCTTGAGTTCACCGCTTGCCATGGCGGGCAGCAGTTCATTGCGCACTTTCTCCGGCAGCGTGGAGGCGTGAATGCGCCAGGGCTCGTTCGTGCGGCGGCTGAGGAATGACACGTCCAGTGCGGTGAGTTTCTTCAGGTCGTCGGCATTGCGGTCATCAATGGCGAAGCCCACGCCCACCCAGGCGATGGTGGTCGGCGCATTGACCGGCACGACCACCAGCTGGTAAAGCTTGCCTTCCATGTTGACGATGCCGGACGCCTTGCCGTTGGCCTCGGCGGCCTTGGTCAGGTGCGAAAAACGGAAAGGCTGCGAACGCGCTTCGGGATGAAGCGTATCGGCCAGCACCATCTGGTCGAGAGAGATGAGCAGCATGACGCTGGCGGAGGCGCGTGCGCCGTGGTTGGTGAGCGCGGAAAGGATGGTCGCGGTGTCATTGGTGCCGACAGCCTGGCGGAAGCCGAATTCGGATGCCAGCAGGCTGGCGCTTTGCTCCAGCTGGTCACGCTGCTGGCCCAGCAGGCGCAGGAAGATGCGTTCACCAACGTCCAGTTCCTGGCTGATGGTGTCCTTGGCGATCTGCGTGTTGGTGTTGCTGACCACAATGAAAGCGAGTCCCTGCACCAGCACCAGGAGTGCGGCGAAGAAGACCACGATGCGCGTGCGCAGGCTTTCGAATGAAAATAACTTGGTCAACACGTTAGTCGGCTACTCGTAAGGGGGAATGACGGAAAAAGCGTTTCCAACAATGCAGGCCCGACCGCGGACTTTCCTGTCCCGCAACGGCAACCCGTCATTGTGACTGTCCATGCCGCGCAATATGAAAATTGTTGTAACTCATTTGTATCGCACCGGGTCCAGTGGCGGTTTGAAGCGTTTCTTGCGGGGGGCGGCATCGAGAGTGAACTGCACCTCAGTTGTGCTACGGCCGTCAAGCCTTACCGGTTTCGCAGCGGCCTCGGTGCGTTGGGTGGGATGCCAGGCGTGAAGCTCGAATTCCCCTGCGCCGATGTCGCCGATGCGGGCCATCCCTTCGCTGTCGGATTTGGCAAACCAGGGCGTGTCCACCACCAGGATGTAGCCGATCATCCAGTCATGGATGTTGCAGCCCAGCGTGACCGTGCCCGGCTTGTCGAACAGGATGCCGCGCGGCGCGTCGCCCGAGTACAGCTTGATTTCGAAAGTCTTGACGTGCGAAAACGAATACACGTGATGCAGCAGCGGATCGCGGTTGGGGAAAGTCACGGTGGTGCCGGTCTGGATCACGGTGACGTATGGGGAAAATTCGCGGTCCCGCTGCTCGATGGCCACGCCCGCGGGTGTCCGGGTGGGGACCCGCGTGCCTGCAGTGGGGATCGCGTAGACGACGGCATCGGGTACCGGCTTGCCGGACGCATCGACAATCTTCGCGGTGAGTCCCGCAGAGGCGGGCGCGGCGGCCAGTGTCGCCAGCACCAGCAGTGCCGGCATGGCCAGGAAAATCCGCCATGCGCGGCGCGCAGCGGCGGCAAAAAACCGCGTCACCGATGGCCTGCGGAGAGTGCGCATGTGGTCCGCATTTGTATCCGCATTTGTGTCGTATGCATCCTCAAAAAGCGCCTGGGGGTTTGCACGCGGAACGACTGGTTTTTTGCCGCGATAAATACATTGTAGCCGACGCAGCCGTGCCGGGAATGCCGCCATGCTTGACGCATGCCAGCACTATGCCAATACTAGGTGCTCCAGGGAGGGCGATACGGAGAAAACCAAAAATGCGGCATGCCCTGTTATTGAAAAAAACGGCACTCAATTCGAGCATGAATTTTGAGCCGGCTGCAGGCGATTGCGCATGACGATGTCACGCACCTGCTTCTGCACGTTTCTCATGGCCGCGGGTTTGGCATGGAACTGTCATGCCGCCGGCGAGCCGGCGATGGAAGGCAGGACGGCAGGTTCTGATTCGGCATCACCACCGATGCTGCTCAAGCTTGCGCAGAACCTCGGTGAAAGCATCACCAATGGTCACCTGCTGCTGGAAGTCCGGCCGCGCTATGCGCGCATCACGGAAACGGTCAAACCCGAAGTCACCGATGTCTGGACGCTGCGCACGATGGTGGGCTGGCAGACCGCGCCGTTTTACGATGTGCGCCTGACGGCGCAGTACATCTACACCGGCATCCTTGGGCCGGAGCGATTGAACGCCGACCCTTCGCAATTCTTTGCATCGCGCTATCCGCTGCTGCCCGATCCTGCGCATAGCGGCGTGAACCAGCTGTTCGCCGAATACACCGGCATTCCCGCCACACGGGTGCGCGTGGGGCGGCAGATTCTGCGCATCGATGACCAGCGCTTCATCAGCGACGTGGATTTTCGCCAGACGCCGCAGGTGTTCGACGGCGCAACGCTGGTCACGAACATCGTGCCGGAAACCGAAATCCAGCTGGGTGAATACCGGCGCAAGCGCGGCGTGCTGGGCGATCTGGGGCAACTGCGGCTGCATATCCTGCATGCAGCCTGGAATCCGCTGCCGGGTCACACGGTGGCTGCATACGGTTATTGGCACGATGAAGCCAACACCGGCGCGCAGACCGGATTTGCCAACAATGCGCAGCGCATCACCGGCGCGCATGCCGAGGGCGGGTTTGACCTGGCCATGGCGGGAGAGGGCTGGCACTGGATGTATTACCTCGCCTATGCGCGGCAGAATGCGATTGCCGATGGCGATGCACGCATTCGCGCCGACTACTGGCGGCTCGGTGGTGGTGTTGCCGCGCCATGGGGCGGCGTCAGGATCGATCACGAGGTGAAAGGCAGCGCCACCGGCGTCTATGGTTTCCAGACGCCGCTCACCGATTACTACGCGTTCAACGGCTGGGCATTGCAATACACCACGACGCCGCCGCAAGGCCTGCGCGATACGTGGATCAGCGCGCGCGGCCACGTGGACAAGCTGGAAGGATTTTTCGAGGTCCATCGTTTCCGCTCCGATTTCGGCGGGCTTGCGCTGGGACGCGAAGTGGATGTGGGCGCCATTTACACGCTCTTGCGCAACCTGCAGGTGAAGCTGCAGCATGCGCGTTTTACTGCGGGCAGCGGGGCGCGATCGAAGAATGATGTCGAAAAGACCTGGCTGGCGTTTACGTATATTTATTAATTGAGGTCGCCATTCGGCGGGCCTTCCCAGCCATTTTCGCCCTGTAAGCCTCGCCGGCGCTAGAGTTTGACGCCTGAAACTTGGCGTCAGCTCGCGATTATGCAACCATGCGGCCCACACTTTTGCGCGCCGCATGTCGCCGGTGAACGACATCGAATGCGCCATCGCCCCCACGGTTTTTCGGCACTCTTTCCGCATTGCCCAAGCAGGATTCGCCGATTCGTGCGGATGGCACGTTTACTGCTTTTTACAAAACAATAAAAATTTTTAGTGCGCCGGGGCGGCCCAAGTGAAACGACACAACAACTACCGGATCACGCGATTGCGTGGCCCGTGGCAATCGATTGCCATTATTTTTCTTTCAGTGCTGCTGCTGGCGTGGCCGTCTCCGGGCGCGCATGCGCAGCAGGGCGAACCGGTGCAACTGCGCAAGCTGGGGCCGAAGTACGCGGCGCCGCCTGGCTCCATCAGCGCGGCCGCGACATTGCTGAAAGTGTATTCACGCAAAACACATGGCAGCGCCGGCCAGTTTGATTTGACTGTCGACCCTATCCCTGCCATCACCGGTGCGATCACCATCGAACCGCGCGCTATTGGCGCGGCACACGTTCTCGTCTTCCGTTTCAGCGAGACGGTCACGTCCACCGGGACTGTGTCCGTCGTTGACGCGGGTGGCAATGCGCTCGGCACAGTTTCGCTGGAAATGAGCGGGACTGACGTGCTGGCCACTATCACCAATATTCCCGACAAGCGCCGCGCAACAATTGTCCTCACGGGTGTAACGACCGCAAGTGGCAGCACCAACGCCAGCGCATCGATCGGCTTCCTCGTTGGTGACTTCGACAATCTTGCCTCAGTCGCTACGCTTGACCGCACCAACGTCAAATCGCGCGCCGGGCAGACGGCGGTGCTGGCAAATTTCAAATACGACGTCGATACCTCCGGCCTCATCACGGCGGCCGATATCGCCGCCGTGAAAGCGCGCGTGGGTCAATCGCTCGGTACCGCAGCGCCGCCGAGCGTATCGCTGGCATCGATTGCGGATGCGCCGATGGGCACGCTGGTTGCGCTGAATGCGACAGCGTCCGTTGCGACCGGCACGATCACACGCGTGGAATTCTTCGACGGCTCGGCCAAGATCGGCGAAGACACCACGTCACCGTACTCATTTAGCTGGAGCCTGTCGACCGAGGGCGCACACCAGATCACCGCCAAAGTGACCGACAGCAATGGTGCCAGCGCGTTGTCCACGCCGGTCAGCGTCACGGTTGGCCCGCATCCACAAGCCGATGCCGCGCGCCTTCTTACGCAGGCGACCTTCGGTGCGACACAGGCGGAAATCACGCGCGTGGCCGCCATGACGCCGACGGCCTACCTCGATGAACAATTCGCGAAACCGCAAACACTGCACGTCCCCACCGTCAGCGCCGATCCCAACTATCCGACCGCACCGTACTCGGTGATGATGCCGTCGGTCTGGCAGAAATATTTTGAGTCGCAGGACCAGTTGCGCCATCGGGTTGCCTACGCGCTCTCGCAGATCATGGTGGTGTCGATGCAGAACAACACCATCGGCGACCAGGCGTGCGGCATGGCCTCTTACCTGGACCTGCTGGGTGCCAATGCATTCGGTAATTTCCGCGACTTGCTGAAAGGCATCACGCTGAGCCCGGCAATGGGTGAGTACCTCGACATGAAGGGCAGCGCCAAGGCGGACCCCGTGCTCAATCTCATCCCCAACGAAAACTATGCGCGCGAAGTGATGCAGCTTTTCACCATTGGTACCGTGATGCTCAATACCGACGGCAGCGTGCAGCTGGATGGCAGCAGCAAGCCGATCAACACTTATTCGGAGGCCGATGCACAGGCTGTGGCGCGCGCCTTCACAGGCTGGAATTTCGCGCGGCCGGCGGCGGACAATACCAATCCCTATCGCTGGCTGTACCCGGATGTGCCTTATCCGTCGGATGCCGCCAGCGCGGCCAAGGCCTGCACCGCGTGGTCTTCCGCGATGCAGCCGTGGACCACGTCATATCGCTCCAGCGACAACACGCGCACCATCACCGGCGGCGCGCATGATTCGACTGCCAAGACGTTGCTGACCTATCCCGGCTCGGCAACACACAGCCAGAATGTGCCGGCCGGGCAGGCGCCCGACCAGGACATCGATTCGGTCGTCGACAACCTGTTCAATCATCCTAATGTCGGCCCGTTCATCGGTGCGCAACTCATCCAGCGCCTGGTCACCAGCAATCCCAGCCCGGCCTATGTGGGCCGTATTGCGGCGGTGTTCAACAACAACGGTTCCGGCGTGCGCGGCGACATGAAGGCAGTGGTGCGCGCGATCCTGCTGGACACCGAGGCACGCGCGCCGCGCACCAGCCAGCCCAACAGCTTCGGCAAACTGCGCGAGCCGGTGCTGCGCTTCACGCATCTGCATCGTGCGTTCGGCGCGGTGATGACCAACGGTTACCGCAGCATCTATGACCTCGGCAGTTCGGATTCGCTGGGTCAAAGCCCCCTGCATGCACCCAGCGTATTCAACTTCTACGCGCCGGATTACACGCCGTCCGGTCCGCTCGCGCAGGCCGACCTGGTCGGTCCCGAGTTCGGCATCACCACCAGCGCCACGCTTTCAGGATTCATCGATTTTTCCAAGTACGGCATCCTGGGCGGCTTCAACAACGGGGCTGTGAACCCGGGTGACCGCCTGGCGCCCGATTACTCGCAGTACATCGCGAAAGCGCCGACGCCGGAGGCGATGGTCGATTCGCTCAACCTGCTGCTGTTGTCAGGGGGCATGAGCCTGCAACTGCGCAAACAACTGGTGGACGTTGCCACCAAGCTCACCGACAGCGTGCCCGCCACGCAGAACCTCGAACGCTTCAAGACCGTGTTCTGGCTGATCTTGACTTCGCCCGAATATTCGATCCAGAAATAACCGCGGACGCACCCGACGAAACCACATGAAAACTTTCAACCTCCACCAAGACCGCCGCCGTTTCCTGCAGATGATGTCGGCCGCGGCTGCCACCCCTTTCATGGGCAGCATGATGCAGGCCGCGTATGCGGCCGGCCCATACACCGACTATCGCGCGCTGGTATGCGTGTTCCTGTTCGGCGGCAACGACAGCCAGAACATGATCATCCCGCTGAACCTGGAGGCGGGCGGCGAATATTCGAAATACGTTACCGGCCGCGGCAACCTGGCGATTCCCTCGGCCAACATCATTCCGGTAAGCGCGGGTGTGTCGGGCCGCAATTTTGGTTTTCATCCGCGCCTGACCGGGCTCGCCAATATTTTCAACACCGAGCGAAAACTGGCCTGCGTGAACAATGTCAGCGTGCTGCTGCAGCCCACCAGCAAGGCGCAATACGCAGCCGGCACTAATCTCCCGCCACAGTTGTTTTCGCATTCCGATATGCAGAGCCATTGGCAGACCGGCCGGGCCGATGCGCCTGCATTGTCAGGGTGGGGTGGCCGGCTGGGCGACCTCATCGAAGCGGCCAATGGCAACAGCCAGGTGTCGATATCGATTTCCGCAGCGGGCCAGAACTTGTTCCAGAAGGGCAACAGCGCGGTCTCATATGCGGTCTCCGGCTGGAACGGCCCCAAGAGCACCATCGTAAAACGTGTGCGCGCCTATCGCGACTGGGACAAGGCCGCGAACCGGCCCAACCCGCAAGGTGCCATGGAAAACCAGTTCAATATCCTCCGCGCCAATGTGCTGGAAGACCAGTGGGGCGATGCGGCATCGCGCGCGCTGATCACCAGCGAATTCGTCAACAGCTCGCTGTACGCGCTTGACGCCAACGGTGGACCGGCCAAGGATGGATCGGGAAACTACATCGAGGATTTTCCCATCACGCCTGTGCCGCCGCTGACGTTCGTCGATTCGGCGGGCCTCACGAAGACCAACCGCCTTGCGGGGCAATTGCGTTCCGTGGCGTCGATGATCGCCGCGCGCGATGCGCTGGGCGTGAAGCGCCAGGTGTTCTTCGTGTCACTGGGCGGATTCGATAATCACGGCGACCAGTTCAAGGGATCGGCCGACGCCACCACCCCAATCCTCGGCGGCCTGCATGCCGATCTGTTGCTGCAGCTCGACCAGGCGCTGTCGTGGTTTTACGGATGGACAAAGACGGCGGGGGTTGCCAATAACGTGACGGCTTTCACGGCATCCGATTTTGGCCGCACGCTGACGTCCAACGGCCTCGGCAGCGACCACGGCTGGGGCGGGCATCACTTTGCGCTGGGCGGGGCCGTCAGCGGCGGAGCGTTCTACGGCGGGCCTAATGCCGGCCAGGAATTTCCGACCGTTGCGCTGGGTAGCAGCAATGAGGTGGGACAGGGCAGGCTGTTGCCGACCACTTCCGTCGAGGAATACGGCGCGACATTTGCCAAGTGGATGGGGGCGTCTGCATCCGACCTGGGAACCGTGTTTCCCAACCTGTCCCGATTCCCGCGTGCCAATGGGATGCCGTTCCTGACGTGACCGATCTTTGCGCCCGAAAAGGCACTTGCAGGCGATGGTGGTGAAACGCGCGCCCGTCGCAGTAATTTTGAAAAACCCTTTTAAAAGTTAACGTAAATTAGCTAATGATTACGTAGAAACCTGTTTTTGTTAGTAAAAATACCGCTCGTCCGCGATAAATGGGTTTGACCGAGCCAGAGTCTGGAATTACTATCGCCGAATAACAAATTCAACTGACAAACAAGTTCAATTTATTTCATCGGCGTTTATCTTTGGGGGGCAACATGAAAAAACTAGTACTTGCCGCAATCGTCGGCATCACCGCATTCCTGAGCTCTTCGGCTCAAGCGCAAACCGTTTCTACAACGTTCAACGTCAATATCAACCTGACCACGGCTTGCACCTTGACCGCCGTTGCCCCGGTTGATTTTGCCTACACGTCGTTCCAGGTTGCAGCTGCAACGGCGACGGGCGGTACATTTTCGGTCTCTTGTACAAATGGCCGGCCATATACGCTCGGCCTGCAAGCTGGCAATGGCGCCGCAGTTCCTCCGGGTGCAGCCAGTCTCAATATTACGGACGATGCCGTGAACCTGGCATACACGCTCAACCTTAGCGCTGCCGGAGCAACAGGCACGGGCGTAGCGCAACCGTTCAGCGTGACCGGTACGATGGCCGGTGGCCAATCAGGTACCTGCGTGGCGGGTGGTGTGTGTAACAACATCGCAACGGGTTCGACGAACTACATCCAAACCCTGATCGTCAATTTCTAAGCGGCACGCCCGAAGGCGTCCGCCCATGAAAGTTGCCGCAGTAGCTGGCTGTATCGTGCTGGCCGCGATGAGCTTCCTGGCGATTGCCGGGACGGGCTCCGCGGCCTTCGGTGTTCATATCGACCTGACGAAGACCCGTAGTTCGGGTATTTGCATCAGCGAGACATTGAGCGCCGGGACCGGTGCAACCGTTTACGTGGTGTGCGATTCGGGCCAGTTCGTCGATATCGCACCTACGCCCGGCCGCCCGTTTACGGGTGTACACGGCGGCGCCTACCGCTATCGGTTCAGTTCCGCCGGGTATGAAGGGCAGGCAGGCGATGCGGCAGATCCTTTCATCGGCGCCGCCACCGTAACGGCGATGCGCGTCTATCACGCTGACGGAAACGACGGCAGGCTTGAAATGCTGGTCAGTTTCTGATTCCCGTGCCGGACTATCTTTCCGGCATTTTCCTGCCCGCTGCCTGAGGACAATTCCGTTGCGTCATATCCCACCGAATCCCATGCGCCTGCCTGGCCCCGCGATTGCGCTGGGGGTGGCGGTGATTTCATGTTTTAGCGGCATGGCAACAGCAGGCGTGTTTTCCGTCACGCCGGTACGCATTCACATGCTGCCGAAGGACCGCGCGGTCGCGGTCACCATCACCAACGACGGCGATGCCCCGGTAGCACTGCAGGCCGACCTGTTTGTATGGTCGCAAAAAGCCGATGGCACCGATGAGCTCACGTTGACGGAAGACCTGATCCTGGCGCCACCCATCATAAAGCTGGCGCCCAAGGCAAAGCAGGTCGTGAGGCTCGCCTTGCTGAAACCGGCCGATGCGTCGAAACAGCTTACCTATCGCATGATCATGCGTGAAATCCCGGAAGCGGTGGCGCAGAAAAGCGGAATCCAGTTGCCGATCGCATTGGCCCTTTCGATGCCTGTGTTCATCACGCCGCCGCCCGCGATACGCAGCATTGCCTGCACCGCCGCACGCGATGCCGCACAGGGCGTGCAGGTCAGCTGTGCCAATAGCGGCTCCGCGTATGCCCAGGTGCGCGAAATCCAGTTGAAACGCGGCGAAAAAACCGAAGCGCGATTTGAAGGTGGCGTATACGTCTTGCCCGGCGCGCAGAAATCAATGTCACTGAAACCTGAAACGGCAGGCCAGTCCCTGGCCGCCGGCGCCGCCAGGCTGGTGGTCAGCTTTGACGACACCAAGGTCCAGACATTCGACGTCACGCTGCCGTGATGATGCGCGCATCGTCCACGCCGAAGTGCAAATGCCGGAACGATTAGAGAAACCATGAAACATGATTTCCCATCGTCTCCATCCGGTGCGCGCACCGTCCGTCTCCCACCAATGCGTCATGCAAGCCACGTTGCGCCGGCCCATGCAGATGGCCGTGCTGCTGATGGTGGTGGCGTCGGGAGTGTTGCCCGCTAGCCTTGCCGTGGGCCAACCCGGCAAGCCGGCGCCGGTGGCTGCACGGGAATCGCAGGGCCAGATGTTGACGCTGGATGTAACGATTGACGGCCGTCCCAGTGGCCGGTGGACGCTGCTCGATCGCAACGGTGTCCTGTTTGCTGCAGACAACCTGCTTCAACAATGGGGACTCGCCCGCCGGGTCAACGCCGCCAGTGTTCGCATCGATGGACAGGACTGGTATTCGTTGGCCTCAGTACCTGGCCTTGAGGCGACACATTATTTTCGCGAACGAAAACTGGAGCTTGCCGGTGGCTCGAGATTGGCGAGGGCGCCAGCAGCCGTTGCTCCCGTGGCATCAAGCGGGCCTTCGTCCACGCCGCCGCTTCCGCCACTTTCCCCGACTGCGGCAACTGCCCGGACCGCCCATGTGCAGGCGCCGGCAAGCATCGTCGCAGCCCCCGTCGCCAGCGATCCACAGCCTTCGTCCCCCACCGGCCCGGCGCGCCTCATTCCTCTCGACGTCGCCATCAACGGTTCTCGCGAAGGCAACTGGGTATTGCTCGAAACCGGCGGCGCGCTGTACGCGCCGGGCGACGCGCTGGATGAATGGCGCATCGCACGTCAAGCCGACATGCCGTCCATCACCTACAAGGGCCAGCCCTGGTACAAGCTGGCCGCGGTGCCCGGGTATGAAGCGCAATTGAACGCTGCCAACCAATCCGTGAGCCTCAAATTCCTGCCGGGCGCTTTTGGCGCCACGCGTGTAACGCAGGCGCCGGTGGATCGCATCCAGGTGACGCCGGCGGTGCCCTCACTATTCGCCAACTACGACCTCAGCCAGACCTTCAGCGACACGCGAGGGCTCAGTACGTCGCGCGACCTCGGCGCACTGGTTGAACTGGGCGCATCCAACGACTGGGGCGTGCTCACCACCAGCCACGTCGGCCGCAACCTCACGCGCTTTGACAATGGGTTCAGCAGCGACAGCAGCTGGCGTCGCCTTGAGACCACCTTCACGCACGATTTCCCCAACCAGAACTTGACACTGCGATTGGGCGACACCACCACACGCACCGGTGCGTGGGGCCGCGCGAATTATTTTGGCGGCATCCAGCTCGCGCGCAATTTCGGATTGACGCCCGGCTTTATCACCCAGCCGATTCCGACCATCACCGGGCAATCCAGCGCACCCAGCACGGTAGAGCTGTATATCAACGATGCCTTGCGCCAGACCTCGAAGGTGCCGACAGGTCCGTTCGCCATCGACAATTTCCCGCTGCTGACCGGCAGCGGCCAGGCGCGTGTCGTGGTGCGCGATGTGCTCGGACGCGAAACGGTATTGGTGCAGGATTTCTTCACGCACAGCGACCTGCTGGACCAGGGGCTTTCCGACTGGAGCCTCGACGCGGGCGCAGTGCGCCGCAACCTCGGCAACCGCAACGCCGATTACGGCCCGCGCTTCGGTTCAGGGCTGTATCGCTATGGCGTGAACAAGAGCGTGACAGTGGAAGGCCGTGTCGAGGCCGGCAAGGGCATGCATGGCGGTGGCGCCGGCATTACGCTGGCGTTGCCGGGGCAGATGCTCGGCCAGTTCGCCGTGGCGGGCAGCGATGATCGCGATGCGGGCCGTGGCCAGCAGTGGCTGGTCGGGTTGGAGCACACCAGCCTGCGCCATGGGTTCACCTTCCGTGCCGAGGGTGCTACCCGCAATTACCGGCAGTTCGGGCAGGAAGCGTTTGGCATCGGCTATCGCTCACAGATGTCTGCCAGCTACACCTATTCAAGCGAATCGCTGGGGTATGTGGGCCTGGGTTATGCGCGCATTGATTCCTTCGACCAGGGGCCGCTCAACACCTATTCGGCCAACTACTCCATCCGCGTGCTGCAGCGTGGCACGGTCTCGTTCAGCTACACCAAGGTCAAGGGCAATATCAATGCCGATTCATTCGGCGTGAGCCTGCTGATCCCGCTCGAAAGCCAGGTCAACATCAATGCCACCGCCACGTCGCGCGACGGCAAGACCGATGCCTATGTGACCGCCAGCAAGTCGCTCGGCATCGAAAGTGGTGCGGGCTGGCGGGCGCTCGCCGGCACTGTGTCGGACGTGGCGCACGCCGAAGCCGGCTACTACTACCAGGGCAGCAAGGGCCTGCTCAGTTCCGACGTGAGCTTCTCGCGCGACCAGAAAACGGTGCGCCTCGGCATGCAGGGTGGCCTGGTGTTCATTGATCGTGGCCTGTACCTTACGCGCCGCGTCGAGGACAGTTTTGCGCTGGTGGAAGTGCCGGGCTATGCGAATGTGGGTGTCGGTTTCCAGAGCAGCGTGCTGGCGCGCACCGATGCCGATGGCCGTGCACTGATACCGCGATTGCAGGCGTATCGCCGCAACAGCATTCGCCTTGATCCCAGCGAGTTGCCCATCAGTGCGGAGATCGACAATATTGAACAAGTGGTGGTGCCCGGTTCACGCTCGGGCGTCAAGGTGGCGTTCCCGGTACGCGATGGCCGTGCGGCGCTGGTGAAAATTGTCCTGGACGATGGCGAACCCGCGCCGGCCGGGATCGAGCTGAAGCTGGCCGGCGACAATCACGAGTTTTTTGTTGCGCGACGCGGTGAGGCTTTCATCACCGGCCTCAAGGCTATCAATACGCTGCGCATGTCGCTCAACGGCAAAACCTGCGACATGACGCTGCAACTGCCGGAAGGCAAGACCGACGAAATCGCGCGCATCGGCCCGGTGACGTGCAAGGGAGTGACGCGATGAAGTTCTGCCTGAGACTGATGCTGGTTCTGTTTCCCTCCCTGCTGCTTTGCGGGCAAACGTGGGCCGCGTACAACTGCACGGTAATCGCCACCAATGTCTCGGTGGTCTATTCGCCCACGGTTGCCATCGACAATGTGTCCACCGGCTCATGGACCATCAACTGTACAAGGCTCGCGGGGGACGCGGCCAACCTCGCCTATTCCATCCAGGCCAATAACGGCCTGCAAAATGGGGGTGGATCGAATCGCGTAAGGCGCGGTGCAACGGCAAATTTCTACAGCTACGATATTTATCGGCTCACGCCTTACACCGGCGCCAATCGCTGGCAGGGTGCACAGCGATTCACCGGCACGCTGGCGTTTGGTGCGTCCCTGTCAGCCAATGTCTCGGGGCCATTCGACTTGATGGTGCCGGGCCCGCAAACGGTGACCACCGCGGGAACGTATACCGACACCATCACCATGACGCTGCGTAACACGGCAACAAACACCACGCTCGATACCGGCACGTTCAATGTCTCGGTCGTCACCAGCAATAGCTGCCAGATCACCACGGCGCCGGGCAACATGAATTTCAGCTACGTCTCGTTCCAGAATACGGCGGCGACTGCCGGTACCTCGTTCGAGACACGTTGCACCACCAGCCTGCCTTATACGATCGCGCTGGATGTGACGTCGGGAACGCTGCTCGGATTGAACTACACGCTGACGTTGCCGGTGACCAGTGGAACCGGCAACGGCACCGACCAGACCTTCAACATCAACGGCAGCATCGCTGCGAACCAGGCGGGCAATTGCACGGCCGCCACGTGCTCAGGCAGCCAGACGCGAACGTTGACGATCAGCTATTGAGATCGCGGAGGACCGCGGAGGACTGCAAGGGACCGCAGAGGCTGTGGAAGTGCGGGATGGACTGCGGCAGCCCGGAACTAGATTCGAAACACCAGCAATGACGCCATTCCCCAGCTATTTCTTGCCTGGTAACCGCGGCAGCGCTGGAGTTTCATCTTGCGAAACGCACTTTTTGCCGTGCTTTGAATTAGGTAGCACCGCGAATCGAAAGAATAATTCGCCCGATAAAAAAACCGGCCGGCGGCGGGTTTTTTATGTCGAAAAGAATGCCCGTATCAACCGCTGAACGTCGCCCCCGCCGCAACTTTTTCCGCGGTGCGATAGAGCGATCCATTCTGGGTAGCGAGGAATTTATCAAACGGAATTTCCTCCTGCTTGATAAAGCCCTGCGACGGCAACGCGCCGCCCGCGACCATTTCAACCACCGCGCAAATGCTCGCCGCCGTCGTCCAGGAAATCGCGCGCCAGCTGCGGCCGTCGAGCTGCATCGCCGGATACGAACGCACGTATTCGTCGCGGCAGAGACGCCCATCTTTTTGCCCCTCGACCGCCGCATGCACGAACACCACATCCTCATCCACGGCCGGCAGCGCATTGCGCAGCAGCTTGTTGGCGAGGTCGCGTTCGTCGCGCAGGTAGAGTTCGTTCAGCAGGAATTTCATCAGCTCGCAATGGCCGGGGTAGCGCATGGTTTTGTAATTCAGTTCCTGCACCTTGCCGAAATACGTTTCGCACATTGTGCCGAGGCCGCCCGAGGTGGTAAAGGCTTCCAGCACCAGTCCGTGCACCAGGATGATTTCCAGTCCTTCCAGCGCGGGCACCATTTGCGGCGCGCCGTTGCGGATGACTTCGCAGTCGTTGATGTATTCGTTGATCACGCCTTCGGGTGACCAGTTCAGCGCATAACCCAGCTTGCCTCGCGGATGCTGCGGCAGCGCGCCGACGCGCAATTCAATCGAGCGCAATTGCTGGAAATTATTGGCCAGGTGCGCACCGACGATGCCGATAAACCCGGGGGCCAGGCCACACTGCGGCGCCATCACGCTCTTCGCGGTGCGCGCCATGTCGAGGATGGCCTTGGTGGTGGGCACGTCCTCGGTCAGGTCGAAATAATGCATGGCGGATTCGTGGGCGATGCGCGCGATATCCACGTTCAGGTGAAACGGCAGGCACGAGATCACCGCATCCTGCCCGGCCAGCGCGGACTTCAGCGCGGTCGGATTGGAAATGTCCTGCTTGCGAACATCGAAGGCCAGGTCCGAGGGCGGATTGGCGTCGATGCCGGTTACCACGAAGCCCGAGCGCGTCAGCAACGTGCCGACCAGGCTGCCTACTTTTCCCAATCCGAGTACTGCTACTTTTTTTAGAGTTGTGGCCATTTTTTTCATTTCCCGTCAGTGATATTTTCGGCGGGGCACGGTGTTATGGCTTGCCATGCCTGGGTGCCCCGAAAACAGAGCCGCAGATTATAAGCTGCGGCGGCCGGAGATGCCGGGGCGGCCCATCACGCGGATGCGACAAGGACCCGGCGAGCCCAGTCACAAATTTCAGGTATTCTTTGCAGCGTTCATCACAGGCAAAGACCGACCGTAGAACAACAGGGAAACGACAATGAAAATCGAAGATTTATTGATGTACCAGACCGATGTGCTGGTGCTGCCGGCAGGGAAAACGCTGTTCTCGGAAGGTGAGGAGGGCGATTCCATGTATGCCGTGGTTTCAGGCAAGGCCAACATCATGGTGCGGGGCAAGGTCGTCGAGACTGCCGGCAACGGCACCATCTTTGGCGAGATGGCGTTGATCGACAATTCGCCGCGCTCGGCGACCGTCGTGGCCGTCGAAGATTGCAACCTCATCGCCATCAATGCGGCTCGCTTCAGCGCCTTGACGCGCGAGGTGCCCGACTTCGCGCTGCACGTGATGCGCGCGATGGCGGATCGCCTGCGTCACGCAGGCAAATCGCTATAACGACGTAGACGCCGGCCCGCGACCGGGCCGGTCTGGATTGTTTACTAGAATTTGTAAGAAGGATCCAGCCGGTCCAGCTTGCGCAACAGTGCCGGCCATTCCATCAGCCCGTACGGCCGCCGTGTCTGCGGCTGGTAATTCATGTACGTGGCGTGCAGGACATCTTCCGGCACTGCATTGAATTTGCTGTTGCACGCCAGTGCCGCCAATTGTGAACGGCACGATGTCTCCAGCCGGTGCGTCCAGTTGAACGCCTCGCCCACCGTGCGGCCGGCGATCAGCAGGCCGTGATTGCGCAGTATCAGTGCTTCGTTGTTGCCCATGTCTTTCAGCAGCGAGGCCTGCTCGGTCTCGTCCAGCACCACGCCCTGGTAATCGTGATAGCCGATTTTCAGGAAGCGCATTGCTGTCTGTGTGAGGGGCAACAATCCACATTCGAGTGACGACACCGCCATGCCTGCCCAGGTGTGCGTGTGAATCACGCAGTCGATGTCATGGCGGGCGCGATGAATTGCGCTGTGAATCACATAGCCCGCTTTGTTGATGCCGTAATTGAGATCGCCAAAGTCGGGACGGCTGAGGATATTGCCGTCGAGATCGACCTTGATGAGGCTGGACGCGGTGATCTCCTCGTACATCATGCCGTAGGCGTTGATAAGGAAGGCGTTGTCCTCACCGGGTACGCGTGAGGAAATATGGTTGGCCATCATGTCCGACATGTCGTACAGGTCAATCAGGCGATAGCAGGCGGCGAGATCGATGCGCGCCTTCCATTCCGCTGGCGAGCATTGGTCCTTCATCGACTTCAGGGGCAGCAGCGTGGGTTCGGGAGGCAGCCGGCTCGTCATGTTGTGCTCCGTGGCGGTTGGTAGCGTGTGGCGTCGTTGATGAGGGGCTCACCTTTGCACCAGCGCACGAGATTGTCGAGGAACAGTTCGCCGACTCGCGTGTAGTAGCCGATCGAGTGGCTCGACGTGTGCGGCGTGATGATGACGTCGGGCAGCGTCCAGAGGGGTGATTCGGCAGAGAGCGGTTCGAGCTCGAATACGTCGAGAAAGGCGCCGGCCAGTCGCCGTTGCTGCAGGGCATCGATGAGATCATTTTCCACCACGACTTCGCCACGCGCGACATTGATGAGATGCGCACCGGCGGGCAGGAGCGCGAATGTTGTTGCGTCGATCATTCGGCGCGTCGTGTCAGTCAGCGGACAGGCCAGCACCAGCCAGTCGGTGCGCGGCAACACCAGCGGCAGGGATTCGAACGCAATCGTCTCGGCGCAGTGCGGCGCGGGCCGCACACTGGTGCGAACGCCGATGACGTGCAAGCCGATGGCGCTCAGCAATCTTGAAATCTCCCGGCCGATCGGTCCCTGGCCCACGACGGTGGCAACCTGGCCCTTCAAGTCACGCGGCGCGCGTTCCTCCAGCAACGGTTCCCACGCTTTGCGCAGTTGCGCATCACGCAAACGCGGAAAACGGCGTGCAAGCGACAGCAGGCCCGCCACCGCCGACTGTGCGACGGTGTCAGCAGTAAGGCCGGACGAGGTCGAGACCCTGGCGCCTTTTGCAATCAATTCGGGATAGATCGGCCGGTCGGCGCCGGCTGAATGGGTGTGCACCCATTTCAATGAATTGCTGCTTCGTAGCAGCGCAAAAAATTTCGCGAGCGGTTCCGACAGCACGGTCTTGGTGGAATGGCCCGAAATGTCCTTGGTCAGGAAGGCGATGTCGATGTTGGCCTCGCCCGCACTTCCAACCGACTCCAGCGCCACCAGCTCATGCGGTTGTGCCAGCAGGCGCATCTCGATCTCCTCGCCAAAGCGCTCGATGGCGTCTTGCGAGAGCAGGATGCGAACATGGGTTGAGATGTTGTCGGTGGACATCGGAGGCATTCGGGAGGTCAGTCCTGATTATAGATTTCGCTGGGGGCAAGGGATACTAGCGTTTGCCGACATGAGCTATAAGCCACCGCTATACTTCGACCTGGCCCTGTTTTGGCGAGTTCAACATGGATATCCGGCAGCTTCGCTATTTTGTCCAGATCGTCGAAAGCGGCAGCCTGCTGAAGGCGTCGCGGCAGGTTTACATCGCGCAGCCCGCGCTGAGCCAGCAACTGGCCAAGCTCGAGGCCGAAGTCGGGGTGTTGTTGCTGACCCGCTCCGCACGTGGCGTGACCCCAACCGAAAATGGGCTCGCGCTCTACCATCATGCCAAGTTCCTTGTCCGGCAGGTGGATCAATCGGTGATGATTGCGCGGCAGGGGCCTTCGGCAATTGCCGGGCTGGTATCCATCGGCCTGGCGCCCACCACGGTAGCGGCGCTGGGACTGGAGCTGGTGCGACACCTGCGCAAAAAATACCCCGCCGTGGTGCTGAATGTAGTGGAGAGCCTCAGTGGCCATCTCGAGCAAATGCTGGAGCTGGGCCGGCTCGATATGGCGATCCTGTTCAAGCAGCTGGTGCTCCCCCGTCATGCCGCGCAACCGCTGGTGGACGAAACGCTGGTAGTGCTGTTGCCGCTGAAAAGCAAACTGGTGCCGGCTCGACGGCGCAGCCTGACGCTGGCCGAGGCATGCAAGCTGCCGCTGATCCTGCCCACCGCCTCACACGGCTTGCGGCGACGCATCGATATTGAAGTGGAGCGGCAGAACCTGCGACTCAATCTTGTCGCAGAAGTGGATTCGCTGGTGTTGCTGATGGCGTCGGTGGGAGAGGAATTCGGCGCGACGATACAGCCGATGTCGGCGATGCTGGTAGGGTCAAGATCACCGAAGGACTGGCGCGCGCTGCAGATTTCGGATGCGAACCTAACGCGGAAGAATTATCTCTACACGCTGGGAAGCGACAAGCTTTCGCCGGCGGCGGTGGTCGTGCGCGACGAATTGTTGCAGGTGGTGCGGGGGCTGACGGACAACGGGCGATGGCCGGGGGCGAGGGTGGAAGCGGCATTGTTGGCAGTGACGTGAGGCGGCTTTTCCATCTCCGCCACACAGCTATCGGAAAAACCAATACATCCCACCGCAATTCGCTATTTGTGAATCGGCCGCCGCTAACGCTACATTATCGAGACAACCATGGTTGATCATCGAAGCAGCCACGACCGCACCCGCCTGGAGGAATCATGCTGAAAACAATACCCCTGCTCATCGCATGTATCGCGTTCGCGCTGGGCGCCGCGATTCCGGCCGCCACCGCGCAACCGTACCCGAACAAACCGGTAAAACTGGTCGTGGCCTTCACTGCCGGGGGTACCACCGATTCCCTCACGCGGCTGATTGGCCAGCGGCTCGGTGACCGCTACAAGCAATCCTTCATCGTCGAGAACAAGCCCGGTGGAGGCGGCAATATCGGCACCGAGTTCGTCGTGCGTTCGCCGCCCGACGGCTACACGCTGATCGTCAATTCGGTCGGCCCGATGGCGATCAACTCCACGCTCTACAAGAACCTCAGTTACGACCCGCAAGTCGACCTGGTGCCCATCGTGCAATTCGCCGATGTGCCGAACGTCCTGGTGGTGCCGCCGTCACTCAAGATCAAGACCATGCAGGAACTGGTCGCGTACGCGAAAGCCAATCCTGCGAACTACGCCTCCACCGGCACAGGAACGTCATCGCACCTTGCCGGTTTCCTGCTCGCGCAGAAGGCCGGTTTTCCCGCCACCCATATCCCCTACAAGGGCGCAGGCGCCGTTGTTGATTTACTGGCAGGGCGCGTGCAATTCATGTTTGCAACCATTCCCTCCGTGATCGGCCATATCCGCGCGGGGACGTTGACCGCCATCGCTGTATCCAGCCTCCAGCGCTCACGGTCCATGCCCAATGTGCCTACGGTTGATGAATCGGGTTTCCCCCAATTCCAGGCTGGCTCGTGGTTCGGCCTGTTCGCGCCTAAAGGTACTTCGCCCTCGATCATCAACGATCTCAACAAGGCCGTGAACGAAATCCTGCGTGATCCGGAAATCATCGCGAAGATGGTGCAGGAGGGGGCTGACCCGGTAGGCGGCACGGGTGCGCAATACGCGACGTTCATCAAGTCCGAACACGAAAAATGGAAAACGGTGGTCAAGGCTTCTGGCGCGCTTGCCGAGTGACGGCGCGAGTCCGCCTCCCCTTATTTTTTCGCATGATTGGCGTGCATGATTGATGTATTGGTCATCGGCGGCGGGAACGCCGGACTGTGCGCCGCGCTGATGGCGCGTGAGGCCGGTGCATCGGTGCTGCTGCTCGAATCCGCGCCGAAGGAATGGCGCGGTGGTAATTCACAGCACACCCGCAACCTGCGCTGCATGCACGATGCGCCGCAGGATGTGCTGGTCGATCAGTACAGCGAAGAGGAATACTGGCAGGACTTGCTCAAGGTAACGGGCGGGCTCACCGATGAAGCGTTGGCGCGACTGGTCATCCGCGCCTCGGGCACGTGCCGTGACTGGATGCGCAAACACGGCGTACATTTCCAGCCACCGTTGTCCGGTGCGCTGCATGTGGCGCGCACCAATGCTTTTTTCATGGGTGGGGGCAAGGCGCTGGTGAATGCGTATTATCGAAGTGCCGAAAACCTTGGCGTGCAGATTCGCTACAACGCCGTGGTCGATGACGTTGAGCTCGACGGTGATCGCTTCGTTGCCGCACGCGTGGGCAATGAGCGTATCGAAGCGCGCAGCTGCGTATTGGCTGCCGGTGGATTCGAGTCCAATCGCGAATGGCTGCGCGAAGCGTGGGGCCGCAATGAGGACGGCGAATGGCCTGCGGATAATTTCCTGATTCGCGGTACGCGCTTCAACATGGGTGTTCTGCTGAAGGCGATGATGGCCAAAGGTGCGGACACCGTCGGCGAGCCGTCGCAATCGCACTGCGTGGCCATCGATGCGCGCGCGCCGCTATATGACGGCGGAATCTGTACCCGCATTGACTGTGTTTCGCTGGGCGTGGTGGTGAATCGCGATGCGCGGCGTTTCTATGATGAAGGCGAGGATTTCTGGCCGAAGCGTTATGCCATCTGGGGCAGGCTGGTGGCGCAGCAACCGGGACAGATTGCCTATTCGATCATCGACGCCAAAGCCATAGGGCGTTTCATGCCGCCGGTGTTTCCCGGTACTCGTGCGGAGTCGCTTCATGAGCTGGCCGTTGCGCTGAAGCTGGACCCCACCGTGTTTGTAGACACGGTTGAGTCATTCAATCGCGCTTGCCGCTCCGGCAATTTTGACCACACCGCATTGGACGATTGCCACACGGAATCGCTGAGTCCCGCCAAGACGCATTGGGCACGGCCGCTCGATACGCCGCCGTTCCACGGGTATCCGCTGCGGCCGGGAATCACGTTCACGTATCTCGGCCTGAAGACCAATGCTGATGCCGCCGTGCATTTC
>JBDTWS010000045.1:0-23343 GCA_040006575.1 Betaproteobacteria bacterium | reverse complement strand
TTTTCCTGCAGCAGGCGGTGATAGTCGGCCTCCAGCGCTTCCTGCGCGGGTGGCAGGTTCGGGCCCTGCGGGTTGTACACCAGATTGAGGATGAGTCCGCTGGCAGGCTTTCCGTAGCCTAATGCATTGAGTTTGCGAAGGCCTTCGATGGACTTGTCGAACACCCCTTCACCGCGCTGCTTGTCGACGTTTTCCTGCGAATAACATGGGAGCGACGCGGTTACTTCCACGCCCTGGGCGGCGAGGAATTCGGCCAGGTCTTCCTGGCCCGGCTCACCGAGAATGGTGAGGTTGCAGCGGTCAATCACCCGCACATCCATTTTGCGCGCGGCCATCACGAGGCGGCGGAACTGCTCATTCAGTTCAGGCGCGCCGCCGGTCAGGTCCAGCGTGGTGATTGCGCGTGCCTGCATGAAGTCGATCACATCGTCGATTGTTTCCGACGACATCATTTCCTTGCGGTCGGGGCTGGCGTTAACATGACAATGAAAGCACGCCTGGTTGCACTTGTAGCCGAGGTTGACCTGCAGCGTATCCAGCGCCTTGCGCCGCAAATGCGGGAAGCCGCGCGATTTCATCAGGTGCAGGGTTTGATGCATGGAGGGCTCTTTGAATGTTGAGGGAAATGATAGTCGTGAACGGGTGATACGTCGAGGCTGGGGAAAGGGATGTTGCAACGGCACATCGACGTAAACGATTTACTTGCATCGCCCCGGGCCTGGTTGCGGGCATTGAACGCAGTCATAAGTCGGCGCGGCAAACAAAAGCTGACAGTCCTACCCTTCCGCCACCACGCGATTCCTGCCCGCACCCTTCGCCCGGTACAGTCTGTCGTCCGCCTGCCTTACCGCGTCGTCCTCATCTTCCTGCCCCGCATCGGACATCGCGAGACCAATGCTGATCGTGACCTGCTTCACGATGGGCAGGTTTGCGCCTTCGATGCGCGCGCGAATTTTCTCGGCCACCTGCCGGGCATTGTCGAGGTCGGTCTCCGGCAACAGCGCCAGGAATTCCTCGCCGCCGTAGCGCGCCACAAAATCGCTTTCACGCAGCGAGGCTTTCAGGATTTGCGCGACCTGCTGAAGGGTCTCGTCACCCACCGCATGGCCGTGCGTGTCGTTGACTTTCTTGAAGTGATCGATGTCCAGCAACAGCACCGCATAGGTGCGGCCGGATCGTTTCATGCGCACGAATTCCTCATGCAGCCGTTCGTTGACGGCGAGGCGATTGTCGAGGCCGGTGAGCGCATCGCGGCGCGCCTGCTGTCGCAGTTCTTCATTCAGTAACGCAAGCTGCGCGGTGCGTTCGCTCACTTTATGTTCGAGCTGCACATTGCTTTCAGCCAGCGCTTCACGCCGCTGGTTCAGCGTGGCGGTCATGCCTTTCAACGAATCAGTCAGTCGCCGCAGCTCGCCGATGCCGGTTGGTATATCCAGTGATGCTGACTCATCTCCCTTCTCGATGCGCCGCGCTTGCCCCGCCAGGAGTTCGAGGGGGCGGCTGATGCGGCCGGCCAGCCAGAACGTCAGTGCGAGCAGCAGTACGATGACACCTGCACCGAAAATGAGCAGCGCTTTCTGCAGGTGATAGAGATTAGCCAGCGCTTCTTCCGCCGGCTGGCGTACGACGATGCTCCACTGGATCGGTTTAGCGGGTATCAGTTCGCGCACCGGCACCATCGCATTGACGTAATTGACCTGGCTGCCCCAGTTGTCCAGTACGAAGGGACGTTGTGCCGTGATGGCGGCGGGAATCGCGGAGGCGCCGCGCGCTTCCTCGGGAAAAATAATCCGCTTCGCGCTGTTGACGATAAAAATCTCGAGCCGTGTTTCGCGCGCATTGAGCGGCGCCATCACGCGCACCACCTCGGTGGCCCAGCGCCATTCGGCGTGCGCACCCAGCACACCGCGCAGCTTGTGGTTATCGTCATAGACCGGCGCGGCGAAATCGACAAAGCGCATCGGCGGCTCGTTGGCCGCGCGGGGCAACAGGCGTGACAGCAGTACCGCGTCGTGCAGGTCGCCGACAAAGGCGCCCTGCTGGCCCTCGATAAACCACGCGCGCGCTTTGACATTGACGCCGACCAGCAGTCCCGCATTGGCAACACGGACGGCGCCCTCGGTATCGGTCATCCCCAGCCAGGTGTAGTAGGGATTGGAACGCTGCAAACGCTCGATCGCCTGCAGCAGGTCGGGGCTGTCGAGCGGTGCGCGGCGGAACAGCGGTGCCTGCGCAAGCAACTCGATTTCACGTTCGCGTTCACGAATATTTTCGGCCACCATCGCGGCCACCGCAGTGGCGAGATCGCGCATGGCGTTGCCACGCGCCACCACCAGCTGGGCGGCGAACACCTGGTCCACGTACCAGTAGACCGGCAGCCCGACGAGGAGTGTCAGGCCACCGAACAGGATTGCCAATCGTGCGCGAAAACTCTGGGGAAGGAGTCGCATGATCGGCGGGTACTCGCGCTAGGCGAGCGCCTTCACGGCGTTGACAACACCCTCGGCGGTGATGCCGAAGTATTTGTACAGCACGCCAGCTGGCGCCGATTCGCCGAACGTATCAATGCCGACCACGCCACCTTCCAGGCCCACATATTTTCGCCAGTAGTCGGTGACGCCGGCTTCAACGGCTACACGTCCAATGCCTTTCGGCAGCACGCCGGATTTGTAGGCGGCGTCCTGTTTGTCGAACACGAATGTCGAGGGCATCGAGACCACGCGCACATGAATGCCTTCCGCGGCCAGCTTCTGCTGCGCTTCCATCGCCAGCGATACTTCGGTGCCGGTGGCGATCAGCACGGCTTTCAATTCGCCGCCTTCCTTCGACAGCACATAGCCACCACGCGCCGCATTCGCCAACGTGTCCGCATCCCGTTTCTGGAACGGCGAATTCTGCCGCGAGAAAATCAGCGAAGTCGGGCCATCCTTGCGCTCGACGGCGTGACGCCAGGCATGCACAGCTTCCACCGTATCGCAGGGGCGCCAGACATCCATGTTGGGAATCAGGCGCAGCGATGACACATGCTCCACCGACTGGTGCGTGGGTCCGTCTTCACCGAGCCCGATGGAATCATGCGTGAACACCGAGATGTTGCGGATCTTCATCAGCGCAGCCATGCGCAAGCCGTTGCGCGAGTAATCGCTGAAGGTGAGGAAGGTGCCGGTATAGGGAATGAAGCCGCCATGCAGCGCAATGCCGTTGGCAATGGCGGTCATGCCGAATTCGCGCACGCCGTAGTTGATGTAATTGCCGCCGGTGGTGGGTGTCAGCGCGATAGTGCCGCTCCAGTTGGTGAGGTTGGAGCCGGTGAGATCAGCCGAGCCGCCAATGAACTCAGGTAACGTGGGCGCGAGCCCTTCGATGGCGAATTGCGAGGCCTTGCGGGTGGCGACGGTTTCGCCTTTTTCATTTTTCTTCGCCAGCAGCGCATCGACCGTTTTTGCGAAATCGGCCGGCAATGTACCGCTCATGCGGCGTGTGAATTCGGCGGCAAGTTCCGGAAACTGTTTTTCATATGCAGCGAAGACGGCGTTCCATCCGGCTTCCTGGGCGGCACCCTTGTGCGTGCAATCCCACGCGTCGCGAATATCCTGGGGAATCTCGAACGCAGGGTACTTCCAGCCGATGGCTTCGCGCGTGGCCGCGACTTCCTTGTCGCCCAGCGCAGCACCGTGGACCTTGTCGGTGCCGGCCATATTAGGAGAGCCTTTGCCGATGACGGTCTTGCAGCAAATCATGGTCGGCTTGTCGATCACCGACTTGGCTTCCTTGATGGCGGCATCGACTTCATCCGGATTGTGGCCGTCGACATTCGGGATCACGTGCCAGCCGTAGGCCGCGAAGCGCATCGGCGTGTTGTCGCGGAACCAGCCTTCGACCTTGCCGTCGATCGAGATGCCGTTGTCGTCGTAGAACGCAATCAGCTTGCCCAGCGCCAGCGTGCCGGCCAGCGAGCAGACTTCATGCGAAATGCCTTCCATCAGGCAGCCATCCCCCAGGAAAACATAGGTGTGGTGGTCGACCAGGCAAAAGCCTTTTTTGTTGAAGGTGTAGCGCAGTTCGCGCTCGGCCAGCGCCATGCCGACGGCATTGGCCAATCCCTGCCCCAGCGGGCCGGTGGTGGTTTCCACACCCGGTGTGACGTCGACTTCGGGATGGCCCGGGGTCTTCGAATGCAGCTGGCGGAAATTTTTCAATTCCTCCATCGGCAGGTCGTAGCCCGTGAGGTGCAGCAGCGAATACAGCAGCATCGAGCCGTGGCCGTTGGACAGCACAAAGCGGTCGCGATCGGGCCAATGTGGGTTTTTCGGGTTGTGCTTCAGGTGACCGCGCCACAGCACCTCGGCGATATCGGCCATGCCCATGGGCGCGCCGGGATGGCCGGAATTGGCCTTTTGTACGGCGTCCATGGCGAGGGCGCGGATGGCGTTGGCGAGGTCGGTGCGGGTAGGTGCGGTCATGGGGCGGGATTGTCTGGAGAAAATGTGATCCGGCTGGCGCGGCAGGATTCCTGCGGGAGGTACCGGGGAGAATGACGATTATAATTTACTCACCCTCCCGGCCGTGATTTTTCGCCGGGAAAGGTCAAAACAGGCGTAAATAAAAAAGCGCACCATCCAGCCCTGCAAAACGCGGCGGCCGTCATGCATTTCATGGCCGGCACGGTCTTTTCCAGGATTTATCTCAATCGGAGCCGCGCATGAATGGTTTACACATCGTCGCCGACCTCTATGGCTGTGCGCCAGGCGACATCCTTGTCTCGGCCCCGGCCCTGCGCGCGCTATGCACTTCTACCTGCGATACGGCCGGCCTGTCGATCCTGGCCGAGCAGTTTTGCCAGTTCGACGGCATCAACGCGATTCAGGATGGCGGCGCGACCGGTGCGGTGGTGCTGGCGGAATCGCATCTGGCGATTCACACCTGGCCCGAGCGCAATGAAGTCTCGCTGGATATCTACGTGTGCAACGTGACGGCCGACAACAGCCTGAAAGCCGAAAAGCTTTACCAGCTGCTGATCGAGGCGTTCCGTCCCGGGGATATCGCGGTCCAGCGATTGTGGCGCGGCAAGGCGCGCGCCACCACGGCTCCTGCCGCCATGGCGGCCTGACCTCATGCGGCTGGATGAAAAGCTCAATGCGGCGTCGGGTGTTTATTTTGAAGGGACGCTGCTTGAATCGCTGCAGACCCCGTTTCAACTGATCGAGGTTTTTGACACGCCTGAGCTGGGCAGGTTGATGCGCATAGCCGGCGCCAACATGACCAGCGAGCGCGATGAATTTTTTTATCATGAGAACCTGGTGCATCCGGCGGCCATCGCACACCCTGCGCCAAGGCGTGTGCTGATTGTCGGCGGCGGCGATGGTGGGTCGGCAGAGGAAATACTGAAGCATCCCTCGGTGGAACATGTGGTGATCGCGGAACTGGATGCGGGCGTGATCGATATTGCGAGAAAGTATTTTCACGCGGTGCATCGCGGCGCGCTGGATGATCCGCGCGTGGAGATTCGCATCGGCGACGGCATGAAGTACGTGGGCGAATGTGCAGAAGGCAAAACCAAACACGACCTGATCTATCTTGATCTCACTGACCCGGTGGGACCCGCAGAAGCGTTGTACACGGAGGGGTTCTATGCCGATTGCAAAAATGCACTCAACGCGGGTGGCGCACTGGTATTGCATATCGGTTCGCCGTTCGCGCATGCGCAACGTGTGAAGGCCGACGTCCAGGCGTTGCGTGGCGTGTTCGCGCACGTGACCCCGTACTTCGTTCATGTGCCGATGTACGGTGCCACTTGGGGATTCGCGGTGGCTTCGGAGGTGCTCAGGCTGGGCACCTGCGATACGGCGCTGGTAGACGCGCGGCTCGCCGCGAGGCAAATCGCGAATCGGCAGTACTACAACGGCAGCACCCACCAGGCCTTGCTGGCGCAGCCCGAATACATACGCGAAATCCTCGCCGGCAGCTAGCCTCGCATCCCGGCAGCCCCTGAAGAAATATCCGCGCTAAGATACCGTTTTCCTGCATTTCGAAAGACCGGAAATGTTGAAGCGCATGCGCAAGTCCAGCAGCCATATGACACTGGTATTGATCGGCGCCGCGGCGCTCACGACGGGCCTCAGCGGCTGCGGCGGGGATGAAGTACGCCGCGACGTTTACGCGAGCAAGACCGATTGCCTGGCCGATTGGGGCAACACGCCGGCGGATTGCACGCCCGCATACGACCGCCCCACCGGCAACGGCGCCACCACGCACTATTACGGCCGCCCCTATACCTACGACGGCTCGTCTTCCGGTTCACGCTCAGGCAAGAGCATTGGCAGCTCCACAGTGAGCCGCGGCGGGTTCGGCTCCAGTGGCCATTCTTCTTCGGGTTGATCGGGGATGAGTGGTTGTGCAGGTGAACGTCTGCCCGATGCTGACGCAATAACGGTGAGCCCGAAGAAATGAAACGCATTGATATGCTCCCCCGCCCCGACTGGCCGCAGCGAATGGAAGAACTGGGCTTCGGCTTTCATTCCATCGACGGCATCTACTGGGATGAGCGCGCCTGCTATGAATTTTCGGCCGCCGAAGTCGATACGCTGGAAGACGCCACCACCGAATTGCACCAGATGTGCGTCGATGCCGCCGAACATGTCATCGACAGCGGCAACTACGATCGCTTCGCCATCCCGCCCGAATTCATTCCGCTGATCGAACGCTCATGGAAAGACGACGAGGCCACACTGTTCGGCCGCTTTGATTTTTCATGGGATGGCCGCGGGGCGCCGAAAATGTTGGAGTACAACGCCGACACGCCGACTTCGCTGATCGAAGCCAGCGTCGCGCAGTGGGACTGGCTGCAGCAATCGATCATGCCGCGCAAGCCGCATGCCGACCAGTTCAATAGCCTGCATGAAAAGTTGATTGAGCGATGGAAGGAAATGGGCGACGAACTGCCCGGCAAGACCGTGCATTTCGCCTGCATCGGCGATAGCGAAGAAGATGTCGGCAACCTCGATTACCTGCGCGACGTGGCCATGCAGGGCGGCATCGACGCGAAGTACATTGACATGGGCGACATCGGCTGGGACGCCGTGGCGAAATGTTTTGTCGATGAAAACAATGTCGAGATCAAATCACTGTTCAAGCTCTACCCGTGGGAGTGGATGGTGCGAGAAGCATTCGGCCGCAGCCTCATCAACAGCAAGCTGCGCGTGATCGAGCCGGCGTGGAAGATGCTGCTGTCCAACAAGGCCATCCTGCCGGTGTTGTGGGAGCGCAATCGCGATCATCCGAATTTGCTGCCGACTTTTTACGAATCGCAGAAATTCGCCACCGATTTTGTAAAGAAGCCGATCCTCTCGCGAGAGGGCGCCAACGTAACGATCAAAACCGACAAGGGCGAGATCGCCATCCCGGGCGACTACGGCGCGGAGGGCTTTATTTACCAGGCCTATCATCCGTTGCCGGTGTATGCCGGGAGCCACACTGTTATCGGCAGCTGGATCATTGGCGATGAGGCGGCGGGCATGGGCATTCGTGAAGACGAATCCCCTGTGACAAAAAACACCAGCCGCTTTTTGCCGCATTATTTTGTCTGAGTTCGCACTGCTGTATGAAAGCGCACTACTTTATGAATCCGCACCCCAGCTTGCTGCCGCACTACTTCGTTTGATGAATCGACCATTCAATAGGGACTGACCATGATCCACTATCAAATCCTGGAATCTTTCGGCGGTTTCGATGATTTCCTGCTGTATCTCGCCATCTCCGGTGTGCTGCTGGCGGTTTTTGTGGCCATCTACATGCGCATCACGCCCTATCGCGAAATTGCCTTGATACGCGAAAACAACATGGCAGCCGCGTTCAGCCTGTCGGGTGCGATGGTTGGGATGGTGATCCCGCTGGCCAACGTGGTTGAAAACGCGGTGAACCCCATTGACATGACGATCTGGGGATTCATTGCGCTGGCGGTGCAGCTGCTGGTGTTTGTGGTCGCGCGCATCGCGTTGCCGAGTATTGCGGTGGATATTCCTGCGGGCAAGACGGCACCGGGATTCTTCCTGGGGGCGATTTCAATTGCGGGTGGGTTGTTGAACGCCGCCTGCATGACGTATTGAAAATACGCGCGACGTGCGTCGTTGTTATTAACTAAGCCACCCGGACTCCCGGGTGGCTTTTTTGTGTCCGCGCATTTTCAATTTCCTGTGTCTTTGGTAAGCCATTCGTAAGCCGGCACCACGCAACATCAACATCACGTTCGAAATCTATTTTCCTTGATCGTTTCGAGCGCTCCCCTTTCAGACAGGAGTGATGTTTTGTGATGCGTGCATTCAGCAATAAATTTTCCAGGGCGTTCGCGGTATTTTCTTTCCTGCAACTTGCGGCGATGAATGCCGCGTACGCCGCAACGGCGTTTTCCTGGCCGTTACCGGTCAGCGGCCAAACCAGCACCGCGGCAAACGCCAACGGCATTCGCTATGGCATCGGGCCGCGCGCCGTCGGTGGCTATGACTTCCATGCAGGCCTCGATTTACTGGCAGCCAATCTCACGCCGGTTTTCGCCGTATCGGATGGAACGGTAAGCGGCGTCAATGCCGGATCGGGCACCGAGGGCAATCAGGTGGTGGTGAATCACGGCGCCGGCCGCTTCACCGTTTACAACCATCTGAGCGGGAGCGGCTTTCCCAAAGTGGCTGTTGGTGCAGTCGTTAGCGGTGGCGTTACCCAAATCGGAAACGTCGGCGACACCGGCGCAGAGGCGGGCAATTTCCACCTGCATCTGACCTACGTCTATGCGCCCGGCACCAATTATTCCGGCGCAAATTCAAATGAGAAATTTGCGCGCTCCCCGCTGGAAATCCTGCCGCACACCCCGACGACGGCCGCTGATATCAACGTTGCGTTTGCGGGTGCAAAGGTCGAGATCACGTTGCCGGTGGCAGGCACGATCACCCGGATTGTTGTGGCCGGCAACGGGGTGACGCGAACCCTGGATTACTACGGCATTCTTGGCCAGGGTTCGGTTGCGCGGAACGCTGTCGTGCAGAGTGGCCTGGGGCTCTCAGTTACGTCCCCCGACGCCGCGACGAACGGGCGGGTCAAGCTGACGCTGGATACGGCCGCCGGTGGCGTGTTCACGCCCAATTCCGTGACGCTGTTTGATTTCCTCGGCAACATTGTCTATCCCGCAGCAGTGCCCCAGGGCGGCATATCGCTGCAGACGTCGAGCAATCCTGTTGCCTATCGCCAACCGGTGACGCTGAAAGCGTTCGTCAATGGCAGCAACCCGGGCGGCACCGTCAATTTTTCATTGGAGAATACCGACACCGTAATCTGCAAGGCCGTTCCTGTTGTCGCTAGCGTCGCGGACTGCCCCGTGCCCGGCGCACGCAATATCGCCAACGTTCACTACCTGGCGGCGTACAGTGGCGATGGCGCGATATCGCCAAGTAGTGCGACCCTAAACCAACTCGTTAGCCTCGATGTCGTCACGCTCTCTGCGGTGGCACTTCCACAGCAGCCCGTGACCCGGCTGCCGCTTACGTTGAGAGCGATGATCACTGCCCGGAACCCCGGCGGCAAGGTGACATTCTTCGAAAACGGTGTAGCCATGGCCTCCTGCGCTTCGCTTTCCATCTCGCCCCTGGCGGTAACCGAAACGGTGCCGGTTGCCCCTGCTGCCGACGTTGGTGTGGCTACTTGCACGATTAACGAGCCCGTCGCCGGCAGTCACACGTTCGTCATCAGCCATATCCACGGCAATGACCCCGGGTTTGACCAGATCGTACTGCCGGTCACCGTCGCCGCGAGTGCGCGCACCGACTACACCGACATGTGGTGGGCCGGGCTAACGGAAAACGGCTGGGGCGCATCGATTACGCAGCATGGTGAGATCCAGTTTATTGCCTTCTATGTCTACGACGATAGCGGTAAACCGGTCTTCCATGTCCTGCCCAACGGCAGCTGGTCTGCAGACGCGACTACCTACACAGGCAACGTTTACTTACCGACGTCGGCACAATTCCTTGCTTACGACGCCCACAGCTTCAAGGCGAACGATCCGGTCGGCACCGCCTCCGTAACATATACGAGCGCTGCCACGGCTCAACTCAACTACACCATCAACGGCAAGACCGGCAAAAAATCCCTCGTGCGTGAAATCTTCGCTGCCGACGACGACAAGCCGAAATTGCAGGTCGGCGATTTGTGGTGGGGCGGCATCGAACAGAACGGTTGGGGCGTGAATATCGCTCAGCAGGGGAGAATGCTATTCCCCGTCTGGTACACCTATAACGCCAGCGGCAATGCGTCCTGGTTCGCCGTGCCCGGCGGTACGTGGAGTGGCCCGACATTCATCGGCGATATTTACAGCACCACCTCATCGCCCTGGCTGGGTGTTTCCTACAACCCTGCTGCGATGGTGGCTACCAAGGTGGGCAGCATGACGTTGCATTTCTCCGATCAATCGAATGCAATCATGACCTACACCGTTGGAGGGGTAACGCAATCCAAAGTGATCGCGCGGCAACCGTATTGATTCAGTCTTTACACGTTGTGCAATCGACGAAAATGAAAAACCGCCCGAAAGGGCGGTTTTTTTGCGTCGAGACGACGGGTGTAACGATCCCACTCCGTCGCGACTACTTACCATCGACCATCAACACCGACACCATGCTCGGCTTCTCCGCCGCCACCGGTTCGATTGCGTCCACATCGGCAAGCACCCCATTCACAAAATGCAACTGCTGGCCGCCATTGGCACCTGTCTGGTAACTCCAGTACTCATGCCAGCCCACATTCGTTTCGCGGTTGCGGGTGATTCGTTGCGGCTTGCCCCAGCGACGATTGTTGAGCACTTGCAGGTCTGACATGCCGGGGGACAACCGGTCGGTACGGGAAAAAATGCTAACCCTTCCGGTGTTACCGGACGGCGCAGCTTTTACGACAGGAACGCCATCGTCTTCTTCATCGACATCCTGGTCATGCCTGGCGGCGGAGGAAACTTTCGCCATAGCCGCACCGGCGTCGCATGGCGTGGATTGAAAGCTCACGCCAGCGGGAGTGGTGCATTTGAAAACGTCATCCTTGGCGTGGCAGACCGATGCCGCCAGCAGGAGTGCTGTCAGGGAAACCTGGAGGGATCGAATTTTCATCATGGCCACCGTTGACGCTTGCGCGTTCGATTGAGGTGACAACATCATGAATCCCGCCACTGCGTCGCCATATCAGCATTCAAGGACTATGCGTCGTAGGAGGGCATGCCGAAAACCCGCGAATCTCCCTCCCACATTTCGTTTTGCCGAAATGGGCACGTCGATAAAAAACTTAAAATCTCGCTGACAAACACCAGCATTGGCGCGGCTGGCAGGACATTTATGGCCTGCGAGGCGCGCCGGTGCTTGATTTTAGAACGTCACCGCTCTCAGGTTGACGAACACCGAGCGCGCGGGAGTGTTGTACCCCTGCGCCAGTTCGTATTTCTTGTCGCCGAGGTTTTGTCCCACGATTTCCACGCTCCAGGTCTTGTTGATGCGATAGCGCACCGTCGTGTTCAGCAGCGTGTAGCCACCCATGCGTGAAGCCGCCGCTTCATTGCCGGCATCGAAGCGCGCACCGCTGGCAACGATGTCGCCCGACACATCCCACGCGCCAATACTGCGCGCGGCGCTGATCGAGCCGAAGCGTTTTGCGCGCGAGCGTAATTGCAGGCCGGTGTCGCGATCTTCGGGACGCTGCACGGTGAGCGCCGCTTTTACCGTCATGCCGGCGAAGCTCGCCTGCGCCTGCAATTCCCAGCCGCGAATGCGTGCGCGGGCGAGATTCTGTGGAAGGAATGTCGCGGGATCGAACACGATCAGGTCGTCGATGCGGTTTTCAAAGTAGGTGAGGTCGGCGCGATATTTCTGTGCGCCGGTACTGTGGAATTTCAGGCCCGCTTCGGCCTGGTCGCTGCGTTCGGGTTTCAGGGTGGCGTTGCTGAAGCCGGGGTAATACAAATCGTTGAAACTGGGCGCGCGAAACGCACGGCCACCGCGAAGATAGGCGGATAGCTGCGGCGACACGTTGTAGCCGTACGAGAGCGATCCGGTATTGCGGCGGCCGAACTGGTCTTCCTCATCGCGGCGCACGGTCAGCTCGAGTTGCGAGGGGCCCAATTTTTCCATATAGCCGCCGAACACTGACCCGGTATTACGCTTCACCGCGTCATACGGCGTATCCGAGGTGAGTTTTTCCCCGCGCCATTCAACGCCTGCGGTCATGAGGCCGGTAGGCGTCTTGAATTCGTTGAACCAGCTTGCCTGGTTTTGCTCGGTCTTGAATTTCCCCGGGAAGCTCGAGGTGATGACGCTGTCATCGCTGGTCTGCCCCAGGATCACCCGCGATTTCCAGGTGGGCGTGATGTTGTTCTCGGAAGTGAGCTGGTAGCCGGACAGGGTCTGCTTGTTGAACACCGGGCCGGTGGCGGGACCATCGTCGAAATCGGTCTTGCCGCGCGATTGCCATGCGGTGAGTGCAATGGTTTCGCCCTGCCATAACGTCTGCGTCACCTTGGCCAGGAAATGCGTGTTCTTGTACGGATCGCGATCGGGATTGTAGGAAAAACTGGCGGCCGGGTTGGTCGCGGAGCGCGGCTTGCTCTGCTGATAGCCCGCATCGAGCGTGAGCGCCGTCTTGCCCTCGACGACGGAAAATCCTGCGCTGGCGGCGGTGGTCGAATCGCTGCCGAAGCCGATCGAGGCGGTGCCGCGCGGCTGTTTGACGCTGCGCGTGAAAATCTGCACGACACCGCCGATGGCGTCGGATCCGTACAGACCGGACAACGGGCCTTTCACCACTTCGATGCGCTCGATCATGTCGAGCGGAATATTTTCAAACGCGGTCGAACCGGAGCTGGCGGCGCTGACGCGCAGGCCATCGACCAGCACCAGAGTGTGGCTGCCGCTGGCGCCGCGAATGAATACGCTCGAAGGCTGGCCCGGTCCGCCGGTCGAGCGGATTTCCAGTCCCGCTTTACGCTGCAGCAGTTCGACCAGGCTGGCGACGCCTGCTGAAGCGATTTCATCTCGCGTGATGATGAGCGCTTGCGCCAGCGTGTTGTCCAGCGGCTGCATGGTGCGCGTGGCGGTGACGACAAGATTGTCGATGCGATTGGGCGCTTCGGTGACCTGCGCGTTGGCGCCGGCTGCTGCGGCCAATGAAGAAGCGGCGACAACGAGTCGCAGTCGTGAAAGTGATGCGTGGTTCTTTTGATTTTTCATGGTGGATTTTCTGGATTGGCGAGCGTCCCCGCAAGCCGTGTGTCGTTTCATGCATGCGCAATCTTGGATGGCATGCACACCGGCCCGTTCACGACAATCGATTATTTGTGCGTCGTCGAAGCGGACATGCAGGCCGGTATCCGGACTGAGGGCGCGCATGCAGAATTTCCATGCACCGGCGATGACCTTCCCGGACAAACGTCCAGTGGTAATTCCATCGGCGGCAAACCCATCACCGTTGCGGGGGCAGTGCCCGAATCCTGCGGGCTTCCCGTTTAACGTCACGACTCAAGAAATGATGAATCGTGATGCACCTTGCACGGCGACATTGTACGTTAGGCGCGAAAAATCTTGCCGGCGCTGAAGCATGTGACCGTCGAAACGTCAAAGCGCGTGGCCTTCGAAACGTCAAAGCGCGTGGCCTTCGAAACGTCAAAGCGCGTCGCCTTCGAAACGTCAAAGCGCGTGGCGCTTGAGCCACTCCAGCATCGCGATCGGATCGAGCGGCTGGGACACCAGATACCCCTGGATGTAATCGCAATGATTTTCTTCCAGGAACGCGAGTTGCGTCTGCGTTTCAACACCTTCGGCCACCACTTTCAAGCCCAGGCTGGTCGCGAGGCTGATGATGGCGATGGTGATGGCGACATCGTCGGCATCGAGCGGCAAATCGCGCACAAAAGAGCGGTCGATCTTGATCTTGTCGATGGGGTAGCGCTTCAGATACGAGAGCGAGGAATAGCCGGTGCCAAAGTCATCGACGGCCAGCGAGATGCCCAGGTCTTTCAGCTGGTACAGCGTGCGGCTGGTGGCGTTGACGTCTTCCATGAACAGGCTTTCAGTCAGCTCCAGCTCCAGCATTTCCCCCGAAACGCCGTGCTCCCGCAGTCGTGCGGCGATATCTTCAACCAGGTCTTTCTGCTTGAACTGGATGGCCGAAAGATTCACGGCAATTCGCATTGCGACGCCCTCGTCTGCCCACACCTTGGCCTGGCGGATGGCTTCATTGATGACCCAGCGGCCGATCGGCATGATGAGACCGCGATGCTCGGCCACCGAGATGAACTGGTCGGGGCCGAGCAGGCCGAGTTCAGGGTGTTTCCAGCGAATCAGCGCTTCCACCGTATTGACCACGCCGGTCTTCGCCATCACCTCGGGCTGGTAATGCAGCAGGAATTCCACCTGCTTGATCGCCTTGCGAATGCCCGACTCCATCGACAGCGCCTGGAACGCGGATTTGTTGAGGCTGGGCGTGAAGTACTGGTAATTGCTGCGGCCGCGATCCTTGGCGAGATACATGGCGGCATCGGCGTTGCGGATGAGGGTGTCGGGCGTTTCGCCATCTTTCGGGAATACCGCGATGCCGATGGAACCCGACACCGAGAGAATCTGCTCTTCGAGCGAAAACGGCTCGCTGATGGCCTCGGAAATTTTCTCGCAGACCGGGGCGATGTCTTCAGCTCGGGCAAGATCGGTGATCACCACCACAAATTCATCGCCGCCAAGACGGCCCACCATATCCGCGCCGCGCAGGCAGGATTGCAGGCGATTCGCCACGCGCTTCAGCAATTCATCGCCCGCGAAATGGCCCAGCGAATCGTTGATGGTCTTGAAATTATCCAGGTCGATAAACAGGATGCCGATCAGCGAGCCCTGCCGCCGCGCCGAGGACAGCAGTACCTGCAGGCGATCCATCAGCAAGGCGCGATTGGGCAAGTGGGTGAGGGTATCGTGATGCGCCAGGAACTGGATGCGCGCTTCCGCCTGCTTGCGGTCGCTGATATCGCGGACGGCGGTCATGCGCTGCGTTTTGCCGCCGCTCACGATGTCCTTGCCGACCAGTTCGGCCGCGAAGCGCGTGCCATCGGCGCGAACCAGCGTAACTTCGTAGGGCCGTTCAAATCCCGAGCGGATGTGATTGATCACGACTTCCATCGATTCCGGCGCGATGAAGCGGCTGTTCTCCTGGCCGATCAACTCGGGTAGCGGCAGGCGCACCATCTGCGCAATCGCTTCGTTGCCATCGACAATCAAGCCGCCTTCGAGGAACACGATACCTTCGCTGGTGGCGTCCGAAAACTTGCGCAGCCGCTCCTCGCTTTCGCGAATCGCGCGTTCGGCATTGCGATGGCGGGTGATGTCGTTGATGAGAACGAAAGCGGCGTCGGTGCGCCGGTCATTGCCCAGGTGGGGGATGAGGCTCACCTCCAGCGTTCGCTCACTACCATCGGAAAGGTGCAACTGGCGTTCATAGCTCACCGTTTCGCCGGCCATGGCGCGATCGATGTAAGGTTTGATGACGGCAAAGGCCTCAGCGCCGATGATGTCCGGCACGGTCATGCCGATCACTTCTCCTTCGGTGCGTCCAAAGCTGGCCGCATACGCCTTGTTGGCAAACTCGCAACGCAAGTCTTCGACGGTGAAATACGCAATGAGGGCCGGCAGGCTATCGGCCAGGAGGCGCAGCAAGACGGCGGAATGGGCCGCAGTCTGTTCGGGGTTTTTCGTGTCGAGCGCGGGGACCATGAGGCAGGATGTCTTTTTTATAACTCCTTGCCGGAATCCTACACCTTGCGGGTAAACGCCGCTGCCAGTCATATTTTCCGGAAAACTTTCAATTTCGCGGCTTAACCATTGACCGGACAGGGTTTTTTAGCTAAATTGCGGCGCATGGAACAAGATATCCAACGCTTCGAGGACAAGCTCAATCACTTCGTGACGCTGTTCGCCCGCCTGCGCGTGGAGAACAACGAATTGCGCCAGACGGTGGCCAGCAAATCGGATGAAGTGAAGCGCCTCGGCGAAAAACTCGACCAGGCGAAGACCCGTATCGAAGCCCTGATCGCACAATTGCCCGAAACTGAAAGTGAACGCCTGTGAGCGAGGCCAAGGACGTGAAAGAGGCTAAGGAATCCAAGGGTGTCACGATCAACGTCATGGGCCGCGAGTTTCGTGTGGCGGCCCCGGGCGGGGAGGAACGACAACTGGTGGCGTCGGTCGAATTCCTCAACAAGAAAATGCGTGAAATCCGCGACACCGGCAAGGTGGTCGGCAATGAACGCATCGCCATCATGGCGGCATTGAACATCGCCCATGAATTCCTGCAATTGCAGGCCGGCGGCAGCGTTGCCAAGACAGGCAAATCCACCCTGCCCGATCTCGATACGGAACTTGTCCGCCGCAAAATGGACGAATTCGACGGGATCATCGAAAAAGCGCTGGCCGACCAAGAGAAGTTGTTTTAATTATTTCTTGCGTGCGGGGCCTGCGTTTTTCAAACCGTGAACGCGCATGCGTTCTCCAAAGCGTTATGATGTTTCCCTGCACCGTGCATTGAAATCAATGCGCGGCGCAAGTACGGTGCTTCAGCGTTCGCTTAGGTCTTAGATCCTTTGAACCGATAGACTATATGTCGAAGGTTGCTTGTCCAGTTTGTAGCCGGTGTGCGCGTCCCACGCGGACGTACCTGAAGGCTTCCTGCGAGTGACCGCCTTGAACCCCTGGTTCAAGAGTGCGGGCCTAAGCGAACACTCAAGCATCGTACTTTCCGCTTTGCATCCACCTTCCTTCCCTTCCTGCATCCGCCGACATTGCGATCATGGCCAGCTGGTTAATGAAATCCGAGCCGGAAGAATTTTCCATCGACGACCTGGTTCGTGAAAAGTCGGTGCCGTGGTTCGGCGTTCGCAACTACCTCGCGCGCAACTACATGCGCGACCTGATGAAGCCCGGGGACGAAGTCCTGTTCTATCACTCCTCTTGTCCGGAGCCCGGTATCGCCGGACTGGCGCGGGTCGGTGGCGCCGCGTATCCCGATGAAACGCAGTGGGATAAAAAGAGCAAATACTTCGATCCGAAATCCACGAAGGAAAATCCGCGCTGGATGCTGGTCGATGTAAAGCTGGTGAAGAAAACCAAACTGCTTTCACTGGCTGAAATGCGCGAACAGAAATCGCTGGCGGACATGGTGGTGCTGCAAAAAGGCAATCGCCTGTCGATCACACCGGTGAAGCCCGCTGAGCTGAAAGCCGTGCTGAAAATCCTCGGCACGACGTTTTGAATTTCCTCCCCGACCTCCCTCTCCCCCTGGCGAAATGATCCGCGGACTGATTATCCTGCTCAGTTTCCAGGGTGCAGGGGAAATCATTACGCGCCTGTTCACGTTGCCCGTTCCCGGTCCGGTCATTGGCCTCCTGTTGCTGCTCATCTTCCTGGTGCGCCGAGGAAAAGTCGATACGCCCATCGACACCGTTTCATCCGCGCTGGTGAAAAACCTCGGCGTGCTGTTTGTACCCGCTGCCGTCGGCGTGGTGATGTTCCTCCCGCAACTGAAGGCCAACTTCCTCGCGATCAGTGTCGCGCTGGCGGTCAGCGTCACCGCCACCATTGCGGTCAGCGCCGCCGTACTTCGCTTTTGGCCCGGGCATAGAGAATGAGCGAGACGCTTCCCATTGCAGAAATCTGGGTCTATCTCGCGGGCAGCCCGCTGTTTGCCTTGCTGCTGACATTGGCCGCGTATGAAGCGGGGGTGACGATTTATGAAAAGGCAAACCGCAATCCGTTTGCCAATCCCGTCGCCATCGCGGTTTCGATCGTGGCCATCGTCATCTCGCTCATCGACATGCCGTATACGAAATATTTTGAGGGCGCGCAGTTCATTCACTTCCTGCTGGGCACGGCCACGGTGGCGCTGGCCGTGCCGATCTATCAATGCTGGGATTCATTGCGCGGAAAAGTGCTGCCGCTGCTGACATCACTCCTGTGCGGCGGCGCAGTCTCGATCCTCACCGCCGTCGGCATCGCACGATTGCTGGGTGCTGACCTCACCATTCAAAAAGCGATGATGGCCAAATCGGTTACCGCACCCATCGCGATGGGTGTGGCCGAACGTATTTCGGCGTCACCCACATTGACGGCAGTGTTCGCGGTCTGCACCGGCGTCATCGGCGCCATCGTCGCGCGCTATGTGATGGATGCGCTGCGCATGCAGGCGTGGTGGCAGCGGGGTTTTGCCATTGGCGTGGCGGCGCATGGCATCGGCACCTCGCGCGCGATGTCAATCAACACCGAAGCCGGCGCATTTGCGGGACTCGCCATGGGCATGCATGGCGTGGCGGGCGCGATATTGATTCCGCTGATCGCCGGCTGGATCGCCTGATGGATATTACCTACTGGCTGATCTATCTCGCGGTCGGCGTATTCGTCGGTTTTTTCGCTGGGCTGCTGGGTATCGGCGGCGGCGCCGTGATGGTGCCGATCCTGTCACTCACCTTTGCCATGCGTGGATTTTCCAGCGATCACGTAGTGCACATGGCGCTGGCCACCTCGATGGCGACCATCATCCCGGGCGGTATGGCCAGCGCGTGGACGCATCACAAGCACAACGCGGTCAACTGGCTGGTGGTGAAACAGATGCTGCCGGGAATTTTGGTGGGCACATTTTCCGGCGCGGTGATCGCGCACTTTTCCAGCACGGCGTTCCTCAAATCTTTCTTTGTCGCGTTTATCTGTTTCCTCGCGCTGCAGCTGCTGTTCGATTTCAAGCCGAAAGCGCGCACCACGTTGCCGGGCGCGGGTGTGATGTTCACCTTGGGCATGGTGATGGGTGTCATTTCCAGTTTTGCCGGCATCGGCGGCGCGGTGCTGTCGATTGCGTTTTTGGGCTGGTGCAATATCCGCATGCATGAGGCCATCGGCACGGCTGCGGCCATCGGCGTGCCGCTGGCCATTGCGGGCACCATCGGCTTCGTCGTCACCGGCATGTTTGATCACGACCTGCCCGAGTGGAGCCTCGGCTACGTTTACCTGCCCGCGTTCCTCGGCATCGCCATCACCAGTTTTGCCATCGCGCCACTGGGCGCGAAACTGGCGCATCGCATGCCGGTGAAAGTGCTGCGCCGGGTGTTCGTGGTGTTCCTGGTGGTGTTGGCGGTAAAGATGGCCGTGTCGGTTTGATGGTCACAATACAGGGTTAAACACTAGCACCAGCGCGGCTTCCAGGCCATTTCCGGCCTGTGATGCGCTCCGGTGCTTGAGTTTCAATAGCGGAGCAGGCAATCATGATGAAAACCTACAACGGCAGCTGCCACTGTGGCGTCGTGACCTTTGAAGCCGATATCGATCTCACGCAGCCCACCTATCGCTGCAATTGCTCGATCTGTTCGCGCAATCGTTTTTGGCCCGCCATCGTCAAGCCCGGCGGATTTCGGCTGAAGACGGGTGAAGCCGAACTCACCAAATATCTTTTCAATTCGATGCGCAACGAACACTATTTCTGCCGACACTGCGGTGTGCGTCCGTTCGGTATCGGCGACGCGCCGGGAGCGAAGATTTACGGCGTCAACCTGGGATGCCTGGAAAATGTAACGCCCGAAGAATTGGCCGCGGCGCCGATTACCTACGTCGATGGCAAGCACGACAACTGGGCCCATGCGCCCGCCATCACCAGTTATCTTTAATCGCACGATTTAATCGTACAAAGGAGGAGACGATGCAACTCAAATTCATCAGCCTGATGGTCGAGGACCAGGACGCGGCGCTGGATTTCTATACCAGCAAACTCGGCTTCAACAAAATGGCCGACATCCCGATGGGTGCGTACCGCTGGCTAACCGTGACCTCGCCCGATGGCGTCGCCGGCGTGGAAATGGTGCTGGAGCCGATGGCGTTTCCCCCGGCGCGAACGTTCCAGAAAGCGTTGTTCGAGGCGGGTGTGCCGGCGACCGCGCTGATCACAAAAGACATCGCCGCCGATGTGGCGCGGCTCACGCCACTTGGCGTCAAGTTTCGCGGAGAACCGAAAGTCATGGGCCCGGTGACCATGGTGATGTTCGAAGATACCTGCGGCAATCTCATCAACCTGGTGCAGCCCTGAGTTCAACTGACGTGGACGCGAAAATGAATATCAAGATCGATGATCTCAACGGTCCCGAGATTCACGCCTTGCTGCAGGAGCACCTGCACGCGATGACCTTGCACTCGCCTGCGGAAAGCATTCACGCTCTCGACCTGGATAAATTGCGCAAACCGGAAATCACTTTCTGGACGGCATGGGAAGGTGATGCATTGCTCGGCTGCGGCGCGATAAAGGAACTCGACAAACAACACGCCGAAATAAAATCCATGCGCACGGCGACGCCACACCTGCGAAAAGGTGTGGCCGCCAAGGTGCTGGCGCATATCCTGGATGTGGCGTCACAGCGCGGTTACAAAAGGGTGAGCCTGGAAACCGGATCAGCCGATGCCTTCGTGCCGGCGCGAACCATGTACACGCGATTTGGCTTCGCCGAGTGCGGGCCGTTTGAAGGTTACGTCGAAGATCCCTACAGCGTGTTCATGACGAAGACGCTTTGATGCAGCCGGGATCCGGCTGGGGTCGCGCTCGTCGTTCAAATCCCGTTCCAGTCCCGCATGATCTTCTCAAAAATCTCCACTGACTGGTCAATGCGATTCACCGAGCACCACTCATCGGTCTGGTGTGCCATCTCGGGCTGGCCCGGCCCGATGATCACGGTGGGAATGGCGCCACCATAGCCTCGCTTCAAGTCCGCCCCATCGGTTGAAAACATGATCGTCTTCGGCGTCGGCTTGCCGTCGATAAATGGCGTTGCCGTTTCGTAAACGCTTTCAATCCATTCATCCGGTTCAGAGTAAAGCGTCGGCGTATCCACAATTTTCCGCACCTTGCCGATATCGCCGATCAGGTGTTGTATCGAATGACACAGGTGCACGTGATCAATTCCCGGCACCGTGCGCACGTCGATCGTGAGCTTGGCCGAATCCGGAACCGAGTTGGTATTGAGCCCACCGTGAATGGTCGCGATATTCATCGTGGGCTTGCCCATGACGTGATGGCAATCGACGCCGCATTCGTGTTTCCAGTCGAAGTGTTCGAGCTTGTCGATCACTTTGTTCATTTTGAGGATGGCGTTCTCGCCCTGTTCGGGCATGGAACCGTGCGCTGTTTTTCCCTTGGTCTCGATTTCGACCCACATCAGTCCTTTGTGCCCGATGTAGGGATAGTTGGCGGTGGGTTCGGCGACGACGATGGCACCGGCGCGATCGAGCAGTTTTTCTTCAGCAAGATACTTGGCGCCTTCGCAACCCACTTCTTCCGAGGCGGTCAACACCATGGTGATGCCCGGTGAATTTTTCAGGTGCGGCGCAAGCTTGATGGCGGCGACAATGAACGCGGCGATGCCGCTTTTCATGTCGGTGGAGCCGCGTCCGAACAGGCGATCGCCGTCGGTCTCGCCGGTGAAGGGATCTTTCGACCACGGCGCCGCACCCAGTGGCACGATATCGATGTGCCCCGTAAAACAGATGGGCGGTTTTTCCTGGCGGCCGCCGATGGTGGCGACCACGCTGGTGCGCGCTTCAGCGAATTCGTGATATTTCACCTCGAAGCCGGCCGTCTCCAGCAGTTTTCCCAGGTGCCGTGCACAATCCCGTTCCATCCCGGGAGGATTGATGGTGTTGAAGTGCAACAGGTCACGGGTGAGTTGCAGCGGATATTGCGAGGTCATGTTCATGGTATGCCCTGCTTTCAGGTGCGCCGGAAATGCGGTTCAATACGAAAAACGATGAATACCGCCGTGAATGGAACAGTTGCCGGATTGCGGTGACTAATGATTCATCTTACCAAACGCCATGCAGGCCACACCAGCGAAGGAGGCAACATGAGGCGCGGAATAAAGTTTTTCATCATGATGGCGGCAGCACTTTTCATCAGCGCGTGTGCGCAGCCCGGTACGGGCGTGTATCGCAATGACATCACCGACGACATGACCGCGCGGGTGTTGCCGGGTCAGGCCAGCGCGGAGGTCACCGCGAACATCGGCACGCCGTACCGCCGTGTGCGCTTCGACAACCTCAAAGCCACCGCGTGGGACTACCTGTATCGCGACACCTGGGGCTACTGGGTGGAGTTCGCCGTGATGGTGGGCGACGATGATCGCGTGGTGAACAAGGTGTCACGCCGGATTGATCCGCCCAGTCGTGATTGAAGATTTAAACTCCAGCACGGGAGCGGCATGCAGGGCATTTTTGTTCGGAAAAGCACGCAGAATGGCGATCTGCGCCTAATTATGCGGGCAGCAGGCTCATCCCGACCAGCGCGCGCCTTGCTTGCGCCGCACCCTCCACGCGATGCGCATGAATGCCCAGCTCAGTGGCGGCCGCGATGTTCACCGTGCTGTCATCGAGGAACACTGCCTCATGCGGCGCCAGCCCCATCGTCTGCAGGACGAAATCGAAATAATCGCGATCGGGCTTGATGCGCTGGATCTGCCACGACGCAAAGTTGTGTTGCATGTACGGCAGGATATCCAGCGACTCGATGATGGGCCAGTGCAGCGCGCTGGTGTTGGACACGAAACCGGTGGCGTACCGCGCGGAGACATCGCGAATGAGCGCGGGCGTTTCATCGAATGCGCCGACGATCCAGTGCTTGAATCCGTCGAGAAAAATCTCCGGATCGACCTGCATGTCGAATTCCCGTACCACCTGCCGCGCGAATTCCTCGGCGGAAATCCTGCCGGTTTCATGCGCGCGCACGGCGGGCGAATAACTCCAGCGCGTCCACATTTCCTCGCGGGTCATGCGCGGCGTCACCAGCGACATCACATGCGCTTCGCCACGCAGTTCGGCCAGCACACCGCCGAAATCGAACAGCACCGCCTTGATGTTTTGCGAAGTGGAAATACCGCTCACGCCGTAAGCCTGACCAGCGCCTCGCGATATTTGTCACTGGTCTTCTGCGCGATTTCTGCGGGTACATCGGGTGCAGGCGGCTTGCGGTTGAAACCGATTTCATCGAGCCAGTTGCGGATGTATTGCTTGTCGAAACTTTCGGGCGATTCGCCGACGCGGTACGAATCCAGCGGCCAGAAGCGCGAGGAATCCGGGGTCAGCGCTTCATCGATGAGATGCAATTTTCCGTCCGCGTCCAACCCGAATTCAAACTTGGTGTCGGCGATGATGATGCCCTTGCCGAGCGCATATTCCGCCGCTTCCGAATAAAGCCGAATGGCGGTGTCGCGCACTTCGGTCGCGCGTGCCGCACCGATGATTTTTTCGCAGGTGGCGAAATCGATAT
>JBDTWS010000044.1:0-23431 GCA_040006575.1 Betaproteobacteria bacterium | reverse complement strand
CGAACAGCGCTTCCATGGTCGTGCCGCGATTGCCGGGTTGCAGCCAGTCGAGCGGTGACAAATTGACGGCCCGCAGCACTACATCGTTGCGGCCGGGACCGACGTCGATCACGTTGATGCAGGCAGGGCTCTGCTCGAAGGCGCCCAGCAGTTCACGGCGGCCCGTCAGCAGGTAGGAAAGGATGGCGCGATTGACCGCGCCATGCAGCACCAGCAGGAGCGAATCCCAGGAAGGATCGGCGCGGATGGCATCGATTTCGGGCAATACGCGATCCAGCATTTGCCCCACCGTCTCGCCGCCCAGGAATTGCACCGTCTCATCGACCAGTCCATCGGTGGCCGCGGTGAAGGATTGCAGCAAATCGGTTTCCGCGATATCAGCGAGCCGGCCACCGCGGATTTCCTGCAGGGGAATGCAGTGCACCATGTCGCATTTGTGTTGAGAAACGTCGAGCACGTGTGTTGCTGTCTGCACCGTGCGGTTGAGCCCGCTGGTGATGACCTTGTCGAAGGTCACGCCCTGGTCGGCAAACAATTTTCCCGCCGCACGTGCCTGCTCGATGCCGCGTTCGTTCAGCGGTACGGTTTCAGGAGGGACCGGTTTGCCGTCGGCGGCGAAATACGTGACGCTGCCATGCCGCATCAGGTAGATGCGCCGGCGCGTGCCCGCGGCGCTAGGCTTTGGCATTGAAGCGAATCTTGCCGGTTAGCAATTGGACATACATCACCCAGTCACCGATGAAACTGTAAATCGGATATTTGAACGTGGCCGGGCGATTTTTTTCGAAGAAGAAATGGCCGACCCAGGCGAAACCGTAACCGGCGAAAAGGGCACCCCACAGCCAGTTGGGATTACGCGTGACTGCCGCCGTGACGATGATCGCGAGCACCATCGTGCTGCCTACAAAATGCAGCAGGCGGCAGGTGGGGTTGGTGTGTTCAGACAGGTAATACGGATAAAACTCGCGAAAACTCTTGTATGTCTTTTCCATTTTTCTACTCTGCAATTTCCCTGCGCTGCCAGGGACTCAATGCCGGAAACCCGGGTCCATTCTATCCAGTTTTCTCAGCAGTCCCGGCCACGCAAGATTGCCGCCCAGCCACTTGGTGACGGCCTTGGCCTGCTTCTGGGCGCCGTCGACAATCGCCTGCGGAATCGGCGTCAGCTCACCGCCACCTGACTGCGCGCGAATCTGGATATTGCAGGTGGTTTCGAATATGTACATGAGCAGGAATGCGTCGGGAATGGTCTCGCCCACGGTCAGCAGGCCGTGGTTGCGCAGCATCAGGAAATTGCGGTCGCCGAGATCGTTGACCAGCCGTGGTTTTTCATCATCGTTGAGCGCCACGCCTTCGTAGCCGTGATAGGCAAGGCTGGCCAGCACGAAGATCGATTGCTGCGAAATCGGCAGCACGCCGTTCTTCTGCGCCGATACCGCGATGCCGTTGGGCGTGTGCACATGCAGCACGCATTTGGCATCGCTGCGCGCGGCGTGGATGGCGCTGTGAATGACGAATCCGGCGGGGTTGATGGGGAACGGGTTCGCGGTGTCGAGCTTGTTGCCGGCGAGATCGATTTTCACCAGGCTCGAGGCGGTGATCTCATCGAACATCATGCCGTAGGGATTGATGAGGAACTGGTTTTCCACGCCGGGAATCTTGGCCGTGATGTGCGTGAAAACCAGGTCGGCCCAGCCGTAGTGGGCGATAAGCCGATAGCAAGCGGCGAGATCGGTGCGCGCCTGCCATTCTTCGGCGGATACGTTGTCCTTCACGCTGGCGATGTGATGCGTGTCCATGGTTGTTCCTTTCGGCTTTCGACTTCGGGGTGACGAATGTGCAGTTTAGCCGGGCGAGACATCCAGCGGCCAATCCGGGCAAATCTGATTTACAAACTCTAGCGTGGTAGCGGGTCGCAGGGAATTTATGTCCTGTAAATGGCTCCAGTGCTTGACTTTCAACTTCAGACGGCGCGGAAACGGCTCACCATCGCCCGGAAATCCTGCATACGGAAACGTTCCGGTTGCGGCGAATAGCGCAGCGCGACATAGGCTTCAATAACCTGCCGTGCATCGCCGGCAATTTCGGGTCGCTCTCGCCCAATGCGCCGCAGGAAATCAATCGGCCCTTCGTGTGGCGCACGCTCCACGCCGGCCTTCGCCAGCTTTGCGCAGAACTGGTTATAGGCCGCGACGACGGGTTCCTTCCGTGTGCGATACACCTTCAACAGCAACAGCGCACCGACCGCGCTTCCTGCAACCATCACGCAGACGATCAACCAAAGCGCCAGGTCGCGCCAGTCGACATCCTGCAATCCGAACCACTGCATGAAATTGCGCTGGCGTTCCTGGTTGAAGCCGACGACAAACTGGTTCCACTGGTTGTTCAGCGCGTCCCAGCTGAACGCGATCTGCCGCAGGATTCCCAGCTTGTCCGCGCTCATCATCGTGTCGAGCACACCTTGCGGGCCCAGCGCCTCGCTCATGCCGCGGTTGATGCGCAGCGGCGACACTGCGAACGTAGGATCGGCGCGCACCCAGCCCGAGCCTTCCAGCCACACTTCAGCCCAGGCGTGTGCGTCCGATTGCCGCACGACAAGCTGGCGGCTGATGGGGTTGACTTCGCCACCCTGGTAGCCGGTTACCACGCGTGCCGGAATGCCGGCCGCGCGCATCACCAGCACGAAGCTGCCGGCGTAGTGTTCGCAAAATCCCTTCTTGGTGTCGAACAGGAATTCATCCACCGAATTCAGGCCCAGCGCGGGCGGATCGAGCATGTATTCAAATTCGCCGTTGTAGCGCGCCATCATTTTTTCGATGAGCACCTTCGGGTCGGGATTGTCAGTGCGTAGTTGCTTGGCATACGCAATGCTGCGCGGATTGAGCGATGTGACGTATTGCAGGTAAGGCTTCAGCTCCTGCTGCGTCTGCTGCGCACCCGCCACATAGCGAAGGTGCGATGCCATCTCGTAGGTGCGAAGGCTGGTGACGGCAACGTTCGCCCTGACCTGGTAGTCGGGCAGGAAAAAACTGTCGGGCGGCGGCTTGGCCGGCAGGTCGAGCGCCATCAGCCACGGCTTGTTGTTGGGTTGCAGCGTGACGCGATAGGTGACTGGTTGCGATTGCGGCACGTAATCGAGCCGCGTGGTGGGGTTGAACGCATACATGCGCCAGGCTCGGCCGACTTGTTGGCCCAGCACCGGGCCGCGCCAGTACAGCTCTTCGTTGGCCGGCACGGCGGCGTCGAAATCGACGCGGAATGCGACGGCTTCCGAGCGCGACAGTTTGCTGATGTCGCCCGGCGTCATCTCGTCGGAGAGGCCGGTGCTGGCCTGCTGCTCTCCGGGCATTCGCCACAGCGGACCGGTCAGTCGCGGGAACAGGAAGAACAAAATCAGCATCATCGGCAACGCCTGCACCAGCAGCCAGAACGCGGGCACTGCGCGTTCACGCAAGGTGGCCTGGGCATTGATGCGGTTGAACCCGACCAGGGTGGCCACAAAAATCCACACGCAACCCAGCATGTAGAGCCCCATGAGGATCGACTGCGAATAGAGGAAATTGGTCATGGCCAGGAAGAAGCCCAGGAACACGACGATCAACGCATCGCGCTTCACTTTCATTTCCAGCACTTTGAGGCACAGCATCACGATCAGCAGCGTCACACCCACTTCGCGCCCGATCAGCCGCCCGTATTCGCGGAACGCACCGGCCGACACCGCGACCGCAAGGATCGCCATCACCCACCACGGCGGCGCGCGCCATCCGTGCCGCGCCACCCACCAGCGCGCTGCGCCAGCGCCGAGACAGGTCACGCTGATCCAGATCGGCAGGCGCGCCACATGCGGCGCGATGACAAACGCCATCGCCGCCAGCAGCCAGCTCACATTGCCCAGTGTCAGTGTGCCTCGATCGAGCATCAGTCGAGGTCCTCGGCAGAGAGTCCGTGCATGGCCAGCGCTTCAAGGCAGGCGTCGCGATGACGTGCGCCGGTCAGCGGCGGCACGGTGCGCGAGGGCAGTTTCAATCCATAGGGAACCTGCGCGCGCTCGGCCTCCATCACCCACCAGGTCAGGCGGGCCAGGCGAACTTCCACCGGGAATGCACGCAGCATGTCGAAGTCGAGCCACAGGTCCGCGCTGGCGGTTGCGCCGAATTCCTTTACCAGCAATCCCTGGCCGCGCGCCAATGCCTTCCACGCGATCTGCCGCGCTGTATCGCCGGGCCGGTAGGCGCGTAGCGACTGGAACTCTTCATCACCACGCACGGGAATATTTCCCTGCCCCGATCCATGCGCATCGACCGGCAATGCACCGGCAGCGGGATCGGGCTTCGGGTACACCAGGCATCGGCTGCCGAAATCCACATATGACCATGCGTGGAAAAGGCCGGTGGGATATTCGGTGAAAATTTCCACACGACGGCACTTGAGCAGCCCGCGTTTTTCGGCCGGCACGGGCAAGAGCAGGGTGGTGCTGCCGCGTTCACCGATGTCGGCGTACACCGGGTCCGCTTCAGTATCGCGTGCGCGCTTTGCGCCAACAGAAAAACGCGGCATGCCGGGATTGGTGAACACCAGCGAGAAATGCGCGACGTCACCGGCAAACACAGGATCGGCCTTACCCGGGCTGATCGACAGCTGCGCGAGATTGCGAAACGTATGCAGCATCGACACGCTGCCCATGCCGCCCAGCAGGAACGTCAGCAGGAATCCCAGTGACAGGCTGTAGTTGATCGACGCCACCAGCAGCAGCGCGAGCACGAAAGTGAAGAAATAACCGGTGCGGGTGGGCAGGATGAAGATGCGTCGCTGCGTGAGGACAATCGGCGGCTGTTCCGGAAAGCGCGCGCGAAATATCCAGTCGGATACACGCTGCCGGAAGCCGGGGCGGGCGGTCTGGGTCAGGCTGGCCATGCGCGATGCTGCCTTGGCCGCCGGTTCAGGGGATGGCGACGGCGCGGATCAGTTCCAGGGCGGGGTCGACCATTTTTGCGTCGCCGCTGGACACTGCGCGCAGGCGATGGCCCGTGACGGCAGGCAATATGGTTTGTACATCTTCCGGCAACACCTGCCGGCGCCCGGCCATCATGGCCCACGATTGTGCAGCCCGCAAAACCGCCAGGCCCGCGCGGGGTGACAAGCCCATTTCGAATCGCGCAGAGTCGCGGGTGTAATTCACCAGGGCCTGCACGTAATCCACCAGCGCGTCGGAAACAAAAATCTGCGTAACGTCTTTTTGCAGGGACATCAGGTCTTCAACCGTCATGGCCGGCGTGATGCGGGCGATCAGTTCGCGGCGGTCTTCACCTTTCAGCAATGCGCGTTCTGCAGCCTGGTCGGGGTAGCCGAGTTTGATGCGCATGAGGAAACGGTCGAGCTGCGATTCGGGCAATGGGAATGTACCGATCTGGTGCGAAGGATTCTGTGTGGCAATCACGAAGAACGGTTCGGGCAGTTTCATGGTCTTGCCGTCGGCGGTGACCTGGTGTTCCTCCATGGCCTCCAGCAACGCGCTTTGCGCTTTTGGTGAGGCACGATTGATTTCGTCAGCCAGGATGACTTGCGAAAAAACCGGCCCCGGATGAAAGCGGAAGGTGCTCGACTCGCGATCAAAAATGGAGACGCCGACAATGTCGGCGGGCAACAGGTCGCTGGTGAACTGGATGCGCTGGTAATGCAGCCCCAGCAGGCTGGCCAGCACGTGCGAAAGGGTGGTCTTGCCCACGCCCGGCACATCCTCGATCAGCAAGTGCCCGCGCGCCAGGATGCAGCACATCGCCATGCGAATCTGCTGGTCCTTGCCGAGGATGATTTCGCCGGCCTGGCGAATCACATCCGCCAGCGGGTTTTGCCCAAGTTGTTCTTTTTTCTCGAAGAGCATGGTCAGGATCGATAACGGTTGTCTGGTGCGGGTTAACTGCTGCAGGTTGACTGGATTCTACGCTGGCTGCGCGAGCCGTTTTCTTTAGATGCGGCATTGCACCACAGTAAAGACTGTGACACGCTCCATGGGGAACTGTTCATCGTCTTTGTTTATCGTAACTGCACTCTTTCCTCACGTTAGCGATATTGCCATGGCCACAGCCTTTATCACCCACGCCGATTGCCTGAAACACGAAATGGGCGCGCACCACCCGGAGTCGCCGTCACGTTTGCAGGCGGTCTACGACGCGTTTAACCAGTCCGGACTGATGCCACGCCTGCAGTCGGTGGAAGCGCCACTGGCCAGCCGCGAACAACTGGCGGCGGCCCATGCCTCGCACTATGTGGACACGATTTTCGACGCGGCGCCCAGCCACGATTACGCGTACCTCGACCCGGATACGTCGATGAATCCCTACACCCTGTCAGCCGCACGCCATGCGGCGGGCGCGGTGGTGAAGGGTGTCGACATGGTGATGGCGGGCGAGGTCGACAATGCGTTCTGCGCGGTCCGGCCCTGCGGGCATCACGCTACCTACGACCGGCCGATGGGTTTCTGCATTTTCAACAACGTGGCTGTTGGTGCCGTACACGCACTGCAGGCGCATGGACTGTCGCGAGTGGCGATCCTGGATTTCGATGTCCACCACGGCAACGGCACCGAGGATATTTTTCACGATGACGAGCGGGTGATGCTTTGCTCGAGTTTCCAGCATCCGTACTACCCTGGCACAGGTGCGGATTCCGGTAACCGGCACATCATCCCGACGCCGCTCCCGGCACGGTCCAGCGGCGCCAAATTCCGTGCGGCCATTGCGGCAACGTGGTTCCCCGCGCTCGAGGAATTCCAGCCCGAGCTCATCATCATTTCGGCCGGCTTTGACGCACATGCAGACGATCCGCTGGCGTATCTCGAACTGCACGAGGACGACTACGTCTGGGTTACCGAAGAAATCCGCAAAATCGCCGACAAATATGCGGAGGGCCGCATTGTTTCCGCGCTTGAGGGCGGCTACGACCTCGGCGCATTGGGCCGCAGCGCGGTTGCCCATGTCGAGGCACTGATGCAGTAATCGCCGTTCTGCTCGGCAGCCGCTCGTAAGTACTCGATTCTTCTCGCAAAATTGGCGTTTTTGCCGTAAAATCGAGGGCTAATCTGGACTCCAACCAAGGGCACGTGAGGTGCCCTTGTTTTTGTGGCTCCCCCAAGCTTGGCCCTACCGCTAAAAGAAGCAGGAATTCGCATAACTTCATGAATCACATACGTAATTTTTCCATTATCGCGCATATAGATCACGGCAAATCTACCCTGGCAGACCGCATCATCGAGCGTTGCGGCGGGCTGTCCTCGCGGGAAATGGAATCGCAGGTGCTGGATTCGATGGACCTTGAGCGCGAACGCGGCATCACCATCAAGGCGCAGACCGCGGCCCTCAAATACACAGCGCGCGATGGCCAGACCTACGAGCTGAATCTCATCGACACGCCCGGCCACGTCGATTTTTCCTACGAAGTATCGCGCTCGCTGTCCGCCTGCGAAGGCGCGCTGCTGGTGGTCGATGCCTCGCAGGGCGTAGAAGCGCAGACAGTCGCCAATTGCTACACCGCCATCGACCTGGGCGTTGAAGTCACGCCGGTACTCAACAAGATCGATCTGCCCAGTGCCGATCCCGCGCGCGTGATCGACGAGATCGAAGACATCATCGGCATTTCAGCTAAGGACGCGGTGCAATGCAGCGCCAAGACCGGCCTCGGCATCGAGGATGTCATCGAGACGGTGGTCGCCAAAGTGCCGCCGCCAAAAGGCAGCGTGGATGCGCCGCTGAAGGCCTTGATCATCGATTCGTGGTTCGATAATTACGTTGGCGTGGTGATGCTGGTCCGCGTCGTGGATGGCGTCCTTAAACCCAAGGATCGCATCCTGCTGATGGCGACGGGTGCGCAGCATTTGGTGGAGCAGGTGGGTGTATTCACGCCGCGTTCGCAGGCGCGCACCGAGCTTTCAGCCGGCGGCGTGGGCTTCATCATTTCCGGTATCAAGGAATTGAAAGCCGCCAAGGTAGGCGATACCGTGACACTGGTGGATCGTCCCGCAGCCGCGCCGCTGCCAGGATTCAAGGAAATCAAGCCACAGGTATTTGCCGGTCTCTATCCGATCGAATCGAACCAGTACGACTCGCTGCGTGATGCACTCACGAAGTTGCAGTTGAACGATTCATCGCTGCGCTTCGAGCCGGAAACGTCGCAGGCGCTGGGTTTCGGTTTTCGCTGCGGATTCCTCGGGCTGCTGCACATGGAAATCGTGCAGGAACGGCTGGAGCGCGAGTTCGACCAGGACCTGATCACGACCGCGCCGACGGTGATCTACCAGGTAATGATGAAGGGTGGCGAAGTCGTTGAAATCGAGAACCCGTCGCGATTGCCGGAGTTGTCGAAGATCGAGGAAATTCGCGAGCCCATCATTACTGCGACCATGCTGATGCCGCAGGAATATGTTGGTACGGTGATGACGCTGTGCAACCAGAAACGCGGCCAGCAGATCGACATGGAATACCACGGCCGGCAGGTGATCCTGAAATACGAAATGCCGATGAATGAAGTGGTGATGGATTTCTTCGATAAATTGAAATCGTCCTCACGCGGCTATGCGTCGCTGGATTACGAATTCAAGGAATACCGCGCCTCGGACCTGGTCAAACTGGACATCCTCATCAACAGCGAAAAAGTCGATGCGCTGTCGCTGATTGTCCATCGCGCCAACAGCCAGTATCGCGGCCGCGACCTGGCCGCGAAAATGCGCGAATTGATTCCAAGGCAGATGTTCGACGTGGCGGTGCAGGCGGCCATCGGCGCCAACATCATCGCGCGCGAAAATATCAAGGCGCTGCGCAAGAATGTGCTGGCAAAATGCTACGGCGGCGATATTTCCCGCAAGCGCAAATTGCTTGAAAAGCAGAAGGCCGGCAAGAAACGCATGAAGCAGGTAGGCAACGTGGAAATTCCGCAGGAAGCGTTCCTGGCGATTTTGCAGGTTGAAGGCCGGTAGCAGGCAGGTAACAGGCAGGTAACAGGCAGGTAGCAGGCAGGTAATGGCAGGAGGGGCTGCACGGTGGCAACTACAGCGCCACTGATGCCCGCCAACCGTTGGTTCGTCGCATTCGGGCTGTTTAGTCGCCCGGGCGCGTTCAGAATCCGACAATGAAATTTTTGAAGGCTTGGATAAATACATGAATTGGGAAATGATTGGCTGGGTGGCACTGGGCGCGAGCGGACTTTTGATCGTGGCCGGTTTTTTCATGGGCCGCAACGCGCCCAAGGCAAGCGCAACTACCGGTGACGGTGCACCTGCGCACCCGCTGCATGCATGGCTTGAAATCGCCTGGCCGGTATTTTTCATCGCGGCCATGGGCATGCTGACGTTGAAAGAGGTGATGGGCTTTGCCGCGGTATTGCTGCTGGCCACCACCATCACCGGTGTGATCTGGGCGGTCGACACGCTGTTTTTCAAGCCTAAGCGCGTTGTTGCCGCCGCCAGTGCAAATGCAGGTGCCACCGTCCCGGATGGCGAGCCCGTCATCGTCGAAATGGCGCGCAGTTTTTTCCCGGTGATCCTGATTGTTTTCCTGCTGCGCTCTTTCCTTTATGAGCCCTTCAAGATTCCCTCGGAATCGATGCTGCCGACATTGCAGGTGGGCGATTTTATCCTCGTCAACAAATTCACCTATGGCGTTCGCCTGCCGGTCATCAACAAGAAAATTGTGGAAACCGGTTCACCGCAACGCGGCGATGTGATGGTCTTCCGCTACCCGGAAGATCCAACCAAGGATTTCATCAAGCGTGTTGTGGGCCTGCCGGACGACAAGGTGGTGTATCGCCAGAAACGCCTGACGATCAACGGCAAGCTGGTCGAGCTTGAAAGCCAGGGGACTGCAACCGAAGTGGACAAGCAACTGAGCTTCCGTCGCTTTGAATCGTTCAAGGAAAAATTCGGCGATAAAACCCATGCCATCATGGCCAATCCCGACATGCCGGGCGTGCGTCTTGACGGTGTCCGCCAGTTCCCCAATCGCAATAATTGCGAATACAATAATGAGGGTGTCGAATGTACTGTGCCGCCCGGGCATTACTTCATGATGGGCGATAACCGCGACAACAGCGATGACAGCCGTTACTGGGGATTTGTGCCGGAAGCCAACATCGTCGGCAAAGCTGTGCTGATCTGGATGAATTTCGGTTCGTTCAAGCGCATCGGATCGTCGATAGAGTGATTCGGCAGCGATTTTGTAAATCAATCGGTTCAAGGACTCTCATGAAAATACCTGCTAACAAATTGCGTCGTGAAAATGGCATTGGCGTTGTCATGCTGCTGTTCATCTTTGTCGTACTGGCATTCGTGATGCTGATGGGGATGAAACTGTTCCCGGTATACAACCAGCTGTTCAGCATCAAGCAGGTGATTGCGAGCATGGCCAATTCCGAGGAAGTGAAATCAGGCACGGTGGCCGAAATTCGCCGCAGCTTTGATCGCCGCGCCGCGATCGCCTATATCGAGGCCGTCAATGGCGACGATCTGGAAATCACCAAGGAAGGCGGGGACACCGTGGTAACAGCAGCGTGGCAGGCGCGCGTACCGTTGTTCACCGGCTATACGCTCCTGGTGGATCTCAGCTCCAGCACCGCAGACAAATAGCCGGAAATCCATGACACATAGCGGGCTTGAAGCCAAGCTCGGGCATGTATTTGCGGACCCCTCCCTGCGCCGACAGGCGCTGACGCATCGCAGCTTTGGCGTTCCCAACAACGAGCGGCTCGAGTTCCTGGGCGATAGCGTACTCAATTGCGCGGTCACGCGACTTATCTACGAACGTTTCCCGGGCATGCCGGAAGGTGAGCTGAGCCGTTTGCGTTCGAACCTGGTGAACCAGGCTGTACTTGCAGAAATCGCCGTCGAACTGGGTACCGGAGAGATGATCCGGCTGGGCGAAGGTGAACTGAAGACCGGTGGCGCCAGCCGGCCTTCGATCCTCGCGGATTCGGTCGAAGCATTGCTCGGCGCCGTGTTTCTTGACGCGGGATTCGATGTCGCAGCCGTTGCCGTCAACCGGCTCTTTTCAGCACGCGTGAATTCCACGCAGGATGGCAGGCCCGCCAAGGATGCTAAAACCGCGCTGCAGGAATGGTTGCAGGCGCAGCGGTTGCCGCTGCCGAAATACACGGTCATAAAAATCGAAGGCGAAGCGCACCAGCAGGTTTTTCACCTGCGCTGCGAGGTGGATTCACAAGGTGAAAGCGGAATGGCTGAAGCAGGTTGCGTGGCCAGCGTGGGTAGCGGCCCGAACCGGCGCATGGCCGAGCAGGATGCGGCCGCGCAAGTCCTTGCACAGATCCAGCAACAAACCTCCAGGAAAAAATCAGCATGAGCACGGAATTCAAATGCGGCACGGTCGCGATCATCGGGCGGCCGAACGTCGGCAAATCGACCCTGCTGAATCACATGGTAGGGCAGAAGGTCAGCATCACGTCCAACAAGGCGCAGACCACACGCCACCGCATCATCGGCATCCTCACCGATGACAAGACGCAGTACCTTTTCATGGACACGCCCGGCTTCCAGAAGACGCATGATAACGCGCTGAATCGCGTGCTCAATCACACGGTCAGCCAGGCCGTGAGCGATGCGGATGTGGCGGTGTTCCTGGTCGAAGCACTGCGCTTCGGCGATGCCGACGCGACTGTGCTGAAGCAGCTTTCCGAAATGAAGACGGTGTTGCTGGTCGTCAGCAAATGCGACAAGGTCAAGGAAAAATCAAAGCTGATGGCGTTCCTGAAAGAGGTCCAGGACAAACGCGAATTCGCGGCCATCATTCCCGTCAGCGTGAAGCAGAAAAAATCGCTGGATGAACTGAAGAAGGTCATCCGGAGCTATTTGCCCGATGCGCCCGCCGTTTACGGCCCGGAAGATTTCACCGATCGCTCGGAACGCTTCATGGCGACCGAATTCATTCGCGAGAAAGTATTCCGCCAGCTCGGTGATGAGCTGCCGTATGCGGCGAATGTCATCATCGACAAGTATGAGGAAGTGGGAAACCTGCGCCGTATTTTTGCCAGCATTGTGGTGGAAAAGTCCAGCCAGAAAGCCATCCTTATCGGCGAAAAAGGCGAGCGGTTGAAGCGCATCGGCACCGATGCGCGCAAGGACATGGAAGCTACTTTCGGCGGCAAGGTCTACCTTGAATTATGGGTACGCATCAAAAAAGGCTGGGCGGATGATGACGCGCTCGTTCGCCAGTACGGGTATGAATGACCTGTCGGCCGATAGCGAAGTAGCCGGGGTATCCAAGCGCACGCGGCCGACCATCGGCGAATCAGATCGCGCGTTTGTGTTGCACACGTATCCGTATCGCGAAACCAGCCTGATTGTCGAAGCCTTCACCTGCCAGCACGGCAGGGTGGTGCTGGTGGCCAAGGGCGCGAAACGCCCGCATGGCGCCATGCGCGGGCTGTTGAATCCCTTCCAGGCGCTGACCCTGAACTGGTTTGGCAAATCCGAAATGAAAACGCTGAAAAGCGTGGAGCAGGACCGCATTTTTCCGCAGCTTTCGGGCTCTGCCTTATTGTCGGCGTTCTACATGAACGAGTTGTTGCTGAAGCTCACGCACCGTGAAGACCCGCATGATGTGCTGTTCGAAAACTACGGTGAAGCGGTGCATGCGCTGGCGGGCCTTGAACGCGCCAACACCAGCGTGCGTGAGATCGCGCGCATCCTGCGCCAGTTCGAGGTAACGTTCCTGCGCGAACTGGGGTACGCGCTGCAACTGAATGAGGAGGCCGATACGCACGCGCCGCTCGAGCCTTCGCGAAATTATCACTATCATGCCGAACGCGGACCCGTGCGTTTCGACGCCGCCAGCCATTGGCAGGGCGATGCCTTACAATTGGCCGGCAAAACACTTATCGACATGTCAAACAACGATTACAGCGACCCGCAGACGCAGGTGCAGGCCAAGCAACTAATGCGCAAGATGATCAATCACCTGCTGGGTGACAAGATCCTGCATACCCGCAACCTGATCCGGGACTTGCGCTGAACCATGGCACTGCTCAGCGTCAATCTGAACAAGGTCGCGTCGCTGCGCAATACGCGCTCGCTGGGCATCCCCAGTGTGACCCACGCGGCGCGCATCGCGCTGGCGGCAGGTGCCGACGGCATCACCATCCATCCGCGTCCTGACGCGCGCCACATCCGCTCAAATGACGTTCGCGAACTGGCGGCATTGCTGAAAGACTGGCCGGCTGCGGAATTTAATATCGAAGGCAATCCATTTCACAACTTGATGGAATTCGTGCGCGATGTGAAGCCGCAGCAATGCACGCTGGTGCCCGACGAGTCCGGCCAGTTCACGTCAGACCATGGCTGGAATATGCCCGCCGACGCGGCGCGGCTTGCACCCATCGTGGCCGAGCTGAAAGCGATGGGGGTGCGGGTCAGCCTGTTCATGGACCCCGATCCTGAGGCGATGCAGGCGGTCGCAGCGCTGGGTGCTGATCGCGTTGAGCTCTATACGGAACCCTACGCCGAGGCATTTGGCGGCCCGGAGCAGGGCAGGGTGCTGCATCGCTATGTTGATGCGGCGCACGCGGCCGTGAAGGCCGGCATGGGCGTGAATGCCGGGCATGACCTCAACCTCATCAACCTTGCTGCGTTCGCCGCAGCCATACCGGATTTAAAGGAAGTCTCCATAGGCCACGCACTGATTGCCGACGCGCTTGAATTCGGCCTGGCTGAAACCGTGCGCCGTTACCGACTGCAGGCACAGGCGGCCAAATGATTCACGGCATCGGCACCGACCTTGTCAGCGTAAAACGCATTGAAGACGCATTGTTTCGCTATGGTGATCGTTTCCTGCATCGCATCCTCAGCGAAGTCGAAGTGGCCGAATACGCGCAGTCAAGCCAGCCGGCGCGCTTTGTCGCCAAGCGCTTCGCGGCGAAGGAAGCCTTTTCCAAGGCCTGGGGCACCGGCATTGGCGAAGCGGTGGGATGGCATGACGTCAGCGTTGCGCATGATGCGCATGGCAAGCCGCTGATCGCCCCCAGCGCGGCACTGACCGAAAAATTTGCAACTGAAAAAATAGTGGCAGCGCATATTTCGCTGTCGGATGAGAACGACCATGCGCTGGCGTTCGTGGTTTTGGAAAAATAGAAAACATGACAAAGAAAATTTTGCTGGGCCCGGTTATGACGGATGTTGCCGGGTTGGTGCTGACGGACGAAGACATTGCGCGGCTGACGCATCCGCTGGTTGGCAGCGTGATCCTGTTTGCACGCAATTTCGAGTCCCCTGAACAATTGAAGCGGCTGACCGCAAGCATTCATGCGCTACGTGAGCCCGTGTTGCCGATTGCAGTGGACCATGAAGGCGGGCGAGTGCAGCGTTTTCGCGAAGGCTTCACGGCGATCCCGCCGATGCGCGCCCTGGGCGAAGTCTGGGCGCAGGAGCCAAAACGCGCAGCGGCGCTGGCCGAGCAGGTGGGCTATGTGCTGGCACATGAGTTGATCCAGCATGGCGTGGATTTCACCTTCGCGCCGGTGCTTGATCTTGACTGGGGCGAGAGTGCTGTAATCGGCAACCGCTCGTTCAATCGCGATCCCCGCATTGTTTCGTTGCTTGCTGCGCGGCTTGGCAAAGGGTTGGCTGCCGCCGGCATGGGTGCCGTGGGAAAACATTTCCCCGGCCACGGATTTGTACGCGCGGATTCGCATCACGAGATTCCGGTCGATGAGCGATCGTTTGAAGCCATCATCGCGGACGACATGATTCCGTTTGAAGACCTGAGTCTTCGCAATGAAATGGCCGGCGTGATGCCGGCGCACGTAATTTATCCCGCCGTCGACAGCAAGCCCGCCGGGTTTTCACCGAAATGGCTGAAGGAAATATTGCGCGAGCGCCTTGGCTTCGCCGGCATTATTTTCAGCGACGACCTGTCGATGGAAGGGGCCAGTGTCGCCGGCAACATCACGCAACGCGCGCATGCCGCACTGGATGCCGGCTGTGATGTGGTCCTGATCTGCAATGATTCAGTGAAAGCCGATGAACTGCTGGCCGGACTTAGCGCGGATGGCATCAGGCCCACTGCGGAATTGTCGGCGCGCATGCAAAAACTGTTTACCGCGCCGGCAACCGGCGTTGCGGCGGATGCGCATTACGAATCGGCCCGCAACGCGATTGCTGCGCTCGGGCTGGATTGATTACCGCCGGACCGCGCTGCGATATTTTCTGTCGAGTCGTCGATAACTTCGGCGATATCGGCGTGACCTGGCGCCTCGCACGCCAGTTGTCCGATGAGCACCGCTGCCAGGTTCGCATTATCGTCGACAACCTCTACAGTTTTCAGAAGCTCGTGCCGCAAGTCGTCGTTGCGCATGGCGAGGTAAATGAGCAACTTGTCGGCGGCGTCACCGTTGTTGAATGGCGCGAACCGTTTGCGGCATTGTCTCCGGCGGATCTGGTCATCGAGGCGTTCGGATGCGAGTTGCCCGAGACCTACATCCACGCGATGACCACGATGGCGCACGCGCCGGTCTGGATAAACCTGGAATATCTGAGCGCCGAGCCGTGGGTCGCAGAGCACCAGTTGCTGCCGTCTCCGCAAAGTCACTATGCCCTGACCAAGTATTTTTTCTTTCCCGGTTTTGCGACGGGGACGGGCGGGTTGATTCGGGAGAAGTCAGCGGCGGTCGGCTCTAAAGCAACGCGCTCAACAGCGGACAATAGCCCGCTGAAAATTTTCATGTTCGCGTATTCGGATGCGCCGTTCAGTCCCCTGTTTGCAGCGATGGCCGAAACTCATAAGCCGATTTGCTGCGGTATGTCCGACGCCGGGTTTTCCACTGAATTAAAGGACAAACTCAAGCAATGGCGCGGTTCGCAGGCTGAAAATGCCCTGGAATCCGCTCTGGTGCTTGAGTTTATGCCTTTCGTGCCGCAGTCCGAGTTCGACCAAATACTCGCCGATCACGACATCCTCTTCGTCCGCGGCGAAGATTCGCTGGTTCGTGCGATCTGGGCCGCACGGCCATTCGTCTGGCAAATCTATCCGCAATCCGAAAACGCGCACATGGTGAAACTGTCGGCGTTTCTCGATCTCTATTGCGTCGGCCTGGCAGCAGCGGCGTCGGCGGCGATGCGTGAACTATGGCGCGCCTGGAACACGGGTGACGCGGCCACCATGCCGAACGCGTGGCGCCATTACGAGCAATCTCTCCCCGAATTGCGCGAACACGCCGCACGCTGGTCATCGCAGCAGTCAGCCATGCCTGATCTTGCGCGTAACCTGTTGAGTTTTTACCAAAAAACGGCTAAAATTTAGGGCTTTGCCGCGCCGCGTATTTGCCACTTTCTTTACACCGCAAGCAGTATGCTGAAAGTAGGGTCGATGGATGCGCCCGCCGGCCTGAATTCACTCCAACGTTCTAGGTAACCCAATGAAAATCGCACAAGAACTCCGCGCCGGTAACGTCGTCATGATCGGCAAGGATCCGATGGTGGTCCTCAAGGCCGAGTACAACAAATCCGGCCGCAACTCCGCCGTCGTAAAGATGAAACTGAAAAACCTGCTGTCCAATTCCGGTACGGAATCGGTCTACAAGGCCGACGACAAATTCGAAGTGGTCAACCTGGACAAGAAGGAATGCACCTATTCCTATTTTTCCGACCCGATGTACGTGTTCATGGATACGGAATACAACCAGTACGAAGTTGAAGCCGAAAACATGGGCGACACACTCAACTACCTCGACGACGGTATGCCGTGCGAAGTGATTTTTTACGACGGTCGCGCTATCTCGGTCGAAATGGCCAACAGCGTCGAACGCGAGATCGAAACCGAACCCGCCGTGCGTGGTGACACCTCTGGCAAGGTATTGAAGCCGGCCCGCATCAAGCCGACCAATCACGTGGTCAACGTGCCCCTGTTCTGCGAAACCGGTGACCGTATCGAAATCGACACGCGCACCAACGAATACCGCCGTCGCGTATAGAGGGTCGTCGCCCAGGCGCTCAGGCTCGAAAGTGGCGGTAACAAAAAAAGGGCACGAGTTGTGCCCTTTTTTTATTTTCTTTGCGCCTCATCTATTTCCCGCAAAGGCGCTCTCATTACAATAGCGCTGCACATCCGCGCACATGATCTGCTAAAGCCACACTGAATGTCCTTCGATCCCAAGCCGATACTCCAGCAACTGCCTAACCTGCCGGGCGTTTACCGCATGAAAAATGCGGCGGACGAGGTGATCTACGTGGGCAAGGCGCGCGACCTGAAGAAGCGGGTGTCCTCATACTTCACCAAGCAGCACGCCAGCCCGCGAACGGCGTTGATGGTGTCGCATATCGAGGGCATCGAGACCACCATCACGCGCAGCGAATCCGAAGCGCTGCTGCTGGAAAACAATCTCATCAAGTCGCTGGCGCCGCGTTACAACGTGCTGTTCCGCGACGACAAGAGCTATCCCTACATCATGGTCACCGACCATGCGTTTCCGCAGATCCGTTTCTATCGCGGCACGCACATGAAGCCCAATCGCTATTTCGGCCCGTTTCCATCGGCCTGGGCGGTGCGCGACACCATCAATCACCTGCAAAAAGTGTTCAAGCTTCGCACCTGTGACAACACGGTATTTGCCCATCGCTCCCGTCCCTGCCTGCTGCACCAGATCGGCCGCTGCTCGGCACCGTGCGTGGGACTGATTGATGCGCCGGACTATGAGCGCGATATCCAGAACGCCGAGCTGTTCCTGCAGGGCAAGGAAAACGAGGTTCTGGAAACGCTGAATTCAAAAATGGAGGCAGCGTCCGCAGACCTGCAATTCGAAAAGGCGGCCGCTTATCGCGACCAGGTGCGGACCTTGCAGCGCATCCTGACGAAGCAATTTGTTGAATCCAGCAGCGATCGCGATGTCGATGTCATCGCCGCGGCGGAAATCTCCGGCACGTGGTGTGTGAACCTGGTGATGATTCGCGGCGGCCGACATCTCGGCGACAAGAGTTTTTTCCCGGGTAACGCGTCGGACGCCGACCTGTACACCGTGCTGGATGCGTTCATCGACCAACACTACGCCACTCAGACGCCGCCATCAAAACTGATGGTCGATGGCGACTTCGATAAATCCGAATGGGAAGAAACGCTGACGGAAATGGCTGAGCGCAATGTCCGTGTGGTCACGCGACCCAGCGGCGAGGGAAAGACCTGGATGGCGATGGCGCTGAAGAATGCGCAGTTCGGCATCGAGCAGCGGCTGGCCGATCGCGCGTCACAGGAGAAAAAACTCACCTGCATGCAGGAAGCGCTGGGTCTGGACCAGATACAGCGCATTGAATGTTTTGACATCAGCCACACGATGGGTGAGGCCACCGTGGCGTCCTGCGTTGTGTTCGACCGTGGGGCGATGCAGAATTCCGAGTATCGCCGCTACAACATTACCGGCATCACGCCCGGTGACGACTATGCCGCGATGCGCGATGCATTAACGCGCCGTTACCAGAAACTGGCCGAGCAGCCTGTAGACGAGGAGACACCTCGGCTGCGCCCGGACCTGGTGCTGATCGATGGCGGCAAGGGACAGCTCAGTGTGGCGGAAGAAGTAATGACCGAATTGGGCCTGGCCGACATTACGCTGGTGGGTGTGGCCAAGGGCGAGGAGCGCAAGCCCGGGCTGGAAACGCTGATCATGGGCCTGAGCCGGGTGGAACTCCACCTGGAAAAAGACAATCCCGGTTTTCATTTGATCCAGCAGATACGTGACGAAGCTCACCGGTTCGCCATCACGGGACATCGTGCGCGGCGCGCCAAGAAACGCAATACGTCGCGGCTGGAAGATATCGCCGGCGTCGGCCCGAAACGCCGCAAGGCATTGCTGGCGCAGTTCGGCGGGATGCAGGGCGTGGTGTCGGCCAGTGTCGATGATCTTTCAAAAATTGACGGCATCAGCCGTGAGCTCGCCGAAATAATCTACAGTGGATTGCACTGAGCGCGGCCGACAGCACGTTCCCAAGTAAACTATCCCCCGTGAAACTCAACATCCCCAATATCCTCACCTGGCTGCGCATTGCCGCAATTCCGCTGTTTGTCGCGGTGCTGTATGTGGATGAAGAGTGGCTGACGACGCACCAGGCCAATATCATTGCCACGGTGATTTTCATCGCGGCGGCTGTCACCGACTGGTTCGACGGCTATCTCGCCCGCAAGTTGAACCAGACCTCCGCCTTCGGCGCGTTCCTGGATCCGGTGGCTGACAAATTGATGGTGGCCGCCGCCCTGATTGTGCTGGTGGAACTGGGCCGCACTGATGCCATCGTGGCGCTCATCATCATCGGCCGCGAAATTACCATTTCGGCATTGCGCGAGTGGATGGCGCAAATCGGCCAGTCGAAAAACGTTGCGGTATCGATGATGGGCAAGATCAAGACCGTCGCGCAGTTGGTGGCCATTCCGTTCCTGCTGTTCGACGGCACGTTGTTCGGCGTGATCGATTGCCGGCTGGCAGGTCGTGCCCTGATCTGGGTCGCCGCCGTGTTGACGGTATGGTCGATGTTCTACTACCTCAAGGCCGCCTTTTCCAAAGGGCCGCCTGGTCCCGGCTGATGATTCTGAGGATTAGTCCGTGAGGTGCGCGTTGCTACGCGCATGCCGCAGCAACAGGGCTTCAAATTCGGCAGCAGGCAGCGCCCGGCTGAACAGGTACCCCTGGTAGGCATCGCAGCCCTGCGTGGCCAGCATGGCACGCTGTGCCTCGGTCTCAACCCCTTCGGCGACCACCTCCATATCGAGCGCGCGCGCCATGGCGATTACGGCCGCAACGATGGCGGTGTCGTCACGATCGGTGAGGATATCGGCAACAAAGGTCTTGTCGATTTTTAGCGTGTCGATCGGAAAACGCTTGAGGTGCGAGAGGCTGGAATAGCCGGTGCCGAAGTCATCAATCGCCACGCGCAGTCCCATTTCACGCAGCGCCGTCAGGGTGCGTCCGACGCCTTCCGGATCACGCAACATACCCGTCTCGGTTACTTCAACTTCAATGCATTCCGGCCGGCATTGCTCGCGGTTGATGCGTTCGCGGATGCGTTCGGCGAGGTTAGTCGCACGGAACTGGCCTGCGGATAGATTGACGGCCAGCCGAAGATCGTAACCCGAGTCATGCCAGCGCCGCGCCTGCCTGAAAGCAGCATCAAGCACCCAGTCGCCGATTTCATGGACCAGCCCCGTTTCCTCCGCGAGGTGAATGAATTCGCCCGGCGAAACCGTGCCACGTGTGGGATGGTGCCAGCGCAGCAGTGCCTCCGCGCCGGTGATGCGCGAGGTGCGCATGTCGATCTTGGGCTGGTAGTACAGTTCGAGTTCGTTACGCACCACGGCGGAGCGCAGCGCATTCTCCAGCAGTCGCGCCGCCGTGCCGTGCTCAGCCAGGTCGGCCGAGAAAATCTGGTACGCGTTCTTGCCCAGTTCCTTCGCGCGATACATAGCCATGTCGGCATTTTTCAGCAGCGATTCCACGTCTTCTGCATCGTCGGGAAAAAGGCTGATGCCGACCGAACCCGAGATGTGGATTTCATGGCCCTCGATGCGCGACGGCTGGCGAATTTCGTCGAGAAGTTTCGAGGCCACGAATCGCGGTGACTCAAGATCGGTCACCTGTTCCAGCACCACCATGAATTCATCGCCCGAAAGCCGCACCAGCAAATCACTTTCGCGCACCACGCGGCTCAGGCGAGACGCCATTTCGCGCAACAGTTCATCGCCGATCCGGTGGCCCAGCGTGTCGTTCACGTCCTTGAAACGATCAAGGTCAATGAACATGCAGGCAATGCGATGTCCGCCACGGCGCGCGCGTGAGATGGCCTGGCGCAGGCGATCCTGCAGCATGGTGCGATTGGGCAACCCGGTGAGGCTGTCATGCGTGGCCTGGTGAACCAGCCGTTCCTCGGCCAGCACGCGGGTGGTGACATCCTGGGCCAGCGAGAGAATGGAAATGATGTTGCCCGCATCATCGCGCAGGCTGGAGTTGTACCACTCGCACCAGATGACCCGCCCATCCTTGCGATGATTGCGATGCAGGCTGGTCGCGCGGGGCTCCATGTGGGTGATGAGTTTTTCAGTGACGGCATCGGCCTGCGCGGCGTCGCCCTCCACCACGAAGCGCCATTCGCGATAGTGCTTGCCGGTCAGTTCCGCTTCGCGCCAGCCAAAAATTTTCTCGGCTTGCGGCGACCAGCGGCGAACGCGGAATGTGGGATTCCACTCGATCACGGCCAACGGGGTGTTTTCGAAATGGGATGAGAGCAGCCAATTGGCGCGCCGCAAATTCAATTCGGCTCGCTTCAGCTCATCAATGTCGGTCGCGGCCGAGTAGAGGCCGATGATTTTTCCGTCCGCATCGAAGCGCGGCGTATAGCGCACGATCATCCAGCGCTGCGTAGCCGGGTCGGTGCCGATGAGGCGTTCTGCCGTCACGGTTTCACCGGCCAGCGCGCGTTCCCAGAACGGCATCACTTCAATGAAACGCGCCTCACCAAACACTTCGCGCAGGTCTTTTCCCAACAACTCCTCGCGCGATTTGCCCATCATCGCCTCGAGCCGCTTGTTCACCATCCGGTATTTGTAGTCGCGGTCCACGTAAACCATGGGGTAGGGCAGGCTGTCCATGGCGGCACGCAATTCAGCTTCACTGGACTCAAGTGTCGCTTGCGCCATCTTGATGTCGTGAATATCCATGCCGACCACGTACAGCCCCTGCACCTGGCTGAAGCGGTCCATGTCCGGCACCGTGCGCACACGGAACCAGCGGTGCTGGCCATCGGCGTGCAAGACCAGCCGCTCGTAGGTGACGGTCTCGCCCGCCAGCGCCTTCGCCACGTGCGGATCGGCAAGCCGCGCCGCCTCGACGCCGAGCACTTCCTCGGTAGTCCGGCCGATCACTTCATGGCGCGTTTTTCCGCGCTGGCGCAGGAAAGTGTTGTTGACGAATTTGTAGCGCCTGCCAGTATCGATGTAGGCAATGGATTCCGGGATGTTGTCGGTGAAGAGGCGCAGCTGCCGCTCCTGCTGTAGCAGGTTGTCACGCATGACCACATCGTCATGGATGTCGGTGAGCACCGTGTATACGCCCGCCACACGCCCATCCTCACGGCGATCGGGCACCATGTGGCCGCGCACCCAGCGCAGGCCGCGGCTGGGGTAGTCACCCAGGCGTTCATAGGACACATGCTCGCCCGCCAGGGCCTTGTTCAGGTAGGGGCGGACGATGCCGACTACGGCTTCGCCAAATGCTTCCTGGACTGTTTTTCCGAGCACATCCTGTTCAGCGATACCGTTCCATTCCTCACCGGTCTTGTTGTAAAACCCGATGCGCTCGTCCGAGGTGATGTAGCTGATGGGCAGGCCGATGTTGTCCGTGATGAGCCGCAATTGCCTTTCGCGGTCGATGATCTCCTGCTTCAGCCGGTGGTCCTGCTCGACATCGGTGATGACCACATAGACACCCGCGACCTCACGTGATTCGTCGCGGTAAGGCGTGACGGTGACCTTGATGTGGCCTGGCGGGTGTTCGGGGTAAGTTGCATACCGTTCGTAGGTAATGAATTCGCCCGCCAGTGCGCGCTCGGCGTAGCCTTTTACCTCCGCGAATTGCTTCTCCCCCATCATTTCTTCCCAGGTGCGGCCGACAATTTCTTCCTCAGGCCGGCCGTACCAGTTGCTGGTCACCTTGTTCACGTACACGTAGCGCAGGTTGCGGTCGCTCTTGGAAAGCGGCATGCCGATGTTGTCGGCCAAGGCGCGCAGTTCCTGCTCTTTGGTAATCAGGCTCTGGCGGAGCTGGTAGTCGTCCTCGATATCGAGCGCGATGATGTAGATACCGACAATGGCGCCGTCGGCACGGGTATCGGGGAAAAACGATACGCGGATATGGCGTGCGCCCTCCTTGCGGGCGTGGGAAATGGTATCCACGGAACAACTCTCACCGGCCAGCGTGCGGTCAAGGAAAGGACGATAAAAATCGTAGCCGTCGCCGGCAAAAATCACCGACGCGTGGGAATTCAGGACTTCGGACTCCTGCATACCGACCCATTGGCGGAAGGGCTCGTTGCTGAAACGGACAATGTGCCCCGCGTCTACGTACATCACCGGCCGGCCGGTATTGTCGGTGAGGTGCTGCAGCATGCGCTCGCGTTCCGGCGTGTTGCGCGGGATGGCCGTGGAGCCGGTGGCCGCTGCGTCGGCTGTCTTGGAATTTGGAAGCTTTTCGGGCGTCGATGCCATAAGAGAGGGAAAATCGTGCCGGTGGGCCAATCGGGCCGTCAAAATGCGCTGTTACAGTGTATCGCAAAGCGCTAAATGGCCCGAAATAGCAGGCGGGCAAATGCACCGACTTTGACGAATGCCAATTTTCGGCTATAATGCGAAGCGATGCGGGAATAGCTCAGTTGGTAGAGCGCAACCTTGCCAAGGTTGAGGTCGAG